>NZ_JADIJP010000001.1:0-374451 GCF_017355285.1 Methylobacterium sp. SD274
GTGATTCTCTACCAGCCGTTACGGTGGGAGAACATTGCACGGACTCGTGTGAGGCTCGTCCTTCATGTCGCATCGTTGGAGAGGCCATGCCGCACCGCGAAAGACCGGCCGGGGTTGCGCCGCAGCGCGGGCGACGCCAGAACCCGGCGCTGACGGCCGGGCCTGTCCGGGCACCCGTCTTCCCTCGCGCGGAACAAGGATTCGGCCGCCATGCTCATTCAGGCTGCCTACGCTGCCCTCAGGCAGGTATTGTCGCCGCCTCTGCGCGCCATCCTGTGGAAGTCGCTCGCCCTGACGATCGGGCTTCTCATCCTGATCTGGGCCGGCCTCACCAAGGCGATCGACTGGTTCCTGGCGAACCATCATCTCTCGGCGAGTTATCCGTTCCTGGATACCCTGGCGGTCTTCTTCGCCGGCGCCGGCCTGTTCATCGGCCTCGCCTATGTCATGCCGGCGGTCTCGATCCTGGTCGCGGGCTACTTCCTCGACGACGCGGCGGCCATCGTGGAGCGCACCGATTTTCCCGGTGACGCCCCGGGCACGGCACTGCCGATCGGCTCGGCGATGCTCTACGCCTTGCGCTTCGCGGGGCTCGCCCTGCTGGTCAACCTCGTGGCGCTGATCCTGTTCTTCGTGCCGGGCGTGAACCTCGTGGCGTTCTTCCTCGCCAACACCTACCTGCTCGGACGCGAGTATTTCGAACTCGCCGCCGGGCGCTTCCGGCCCATGGCGGAAGCGGGGGAGATGCGCCGGCATTTCGGAATGACCACCATGACAGCCGGCGCCATGCTGGCGGGGCTGATGGTGGTGCCCGTCCTCAACCTGCTGACGCCGCTCTTCGGTATCGCCCTCATGGTGCATGTCCATAAGGGATTGAGCCGGAAGGCTACCTTGACCGGACCGGATCCGCGTAAGCGGCTCGGATAATGCCCCGTTCAGGGCAGGTCGTCGCCAAAATCTGAGGTCGAGATCGGAGTTGTAGGGCCTGCCCTTGGCCGAAGGCTCTCGGCTACTCAATGTTCCGACCTGCCTCGTCGACCACACAGATGGCGGTCTCTTCAAGGGGGACGTAAAATCCGGGAAGGGTGCGTCATGGCTGACCTTTCCTGATGTTGTGGCGATGCAACCTCGCCCACGATCCCACATCTCGATAGGAGCAGCCGCCTTCAGCGGACCCGCGGCCGGACCCCAATCACCGCGTCTGTCTAAGTAATGGCTTCGCGCGTCGGGATTGGCATGGGAATTTTGACGGTCATGTCACTTGCCTTGGATTCACTTCCCGGCCTTCGCCAGCTTGAGGAAGTTGCCGATGGTGCAAAGCATCGCTCATGCGCCCCAGATCTTGTCGAGGCCTCGGGGTAGGAACCGGCGCGAGCCTCGGGTCTGCTCGATCTACCCAAACACGCGCTCGACCACCTGCTTCCTGCGGCCGCCCGCCGCTTCAACCGCGCGGTCATCGCACGCATCGGGGACGTCTTCGTCAGCTTCCGGCGACCGGCCCCATCCGTCTCTCCGTGACACGCCCGCCCCGGAGCCAGATAGGAGGTGATCCGCGGCTCCTGCAGCCCGACGAGGTTCGCCTCCTTGGCATCGCCCGCATCCTCAATCGTGCAGCGACGACAGGAACTGGCGCAGCTCGGGCGTCTTCGGAGCGCCGAACACCTCCGCGGGCGGGCCGATCTCGTGGACCAGCCCTTGATGCATGAAGATCACCCGGTCGGCGACCTTGCGAGCGAAGTTCATCTCGTGGGTGACCATCAGGAGGGTCATGCCCTCCTCGGCCAGCGATTCCACCACCCGAAGGACTTCGCCGACGAGTTCGGGGTCCAGCGCGCTGGTGATCTCGTCGCAGAGCATGATCGCCGGGTCCATGGCCAGCGCCCGGGCGATGGCCACGCGCTGCTGCTGCCCGCCGGAGAGTTTGTCCGGCATCGCGTCGAACTTCTCCGCCAGACCCACGCGGGCGAGGAGCTGGCGGGCGCGGGCCTCGTTCTCGGGGCCCCCGCGCTTCTTCACGAGGTGCGGCGCCAGCATGACGTTGCGCCCCACCGAGAGGTGCGGGAACAGGTTGAAGTTCTGGAAGATCATGCCGACGCCCTGGCGAAGCTCACGCATGGCCTTGGCGTTGTCGTAGAGCAGGTGCTTCCCGTCGACGATCAGCGAGCCGTGCTGGAACACCTCCAGGCCGTTGATGCAGCGCAGGAGCGTGCTCTTGCCGGAGCCGCTCTTGCCGATGATCGCCAGCACCTCGCCGCGCGCCACGTCGAGGTCGATGCCGCGCAGGACCTCGTGGGTGCCGTAGGATTTGCGCAATGCCGTGATCCGCAGGATCGGGGCGCCGACCCGGGTGTGGGGCGTACCGGCGAGGCCGCCCGTCGGCAGCGGCTCGGGAACGGCATTCATGCGAGTTTCCTTTCGAGGACACGGGCATAGAGGCTGATGGGAAAGCACAGGGCGAAGTACATCGCCGCCACGCAGGCATAGGTCAGCATCGGCTCGTAAGTGACGTTGGCGATCATGCCGCCGGCCTTCGTGAGTTCCACGAAGCCGATCACCGAGGCGAGCGCCGTACCCTTCACCACCTGGACCAGGAAGCCCACCGTGGGCGCTACCGCGATCCGCAAGGCCTGGGGCAGGATGATGTGGCGAAACTGCTGGCCGAAGCTCAGCGCCAGACTGGCGGAGGCTTCCCACTGCCCGCGCGGGATCGCGGCGACACAGCCGCGCCAGATCTCGGTCAGGTAGGCGGAGGCGTAGAGGGTCAGCGCCACGCAGGCCGCGAGCCAGGCGGAGGTGTTCACCCCCACCATCGCAAGGCCGAAATACAGAAGGAACAGCTGCATCAGCAGGGGCGTGCCCTGGAAGAGCTGCACATAGGCGCCCACGCCGCGCTCGAGGACGCGTCGTCCCGAGAGCCGCAGGAGCAGGAGGCCAAGGCCGACGACCGTGCCCCCGAGGAAGGCGATCAGGGAGAGCGCCACGGTCCAGCGCGCGGCGAGGAGCAGGTTACGGACGATGTCCCAGAGCGTGAATTCCGGCATGGCGACCTCCCTAACGGCCGAACAGGAAGCGCGGCCCGGCCCAGTTGAGCAGGTTGCGTACGAGGATCGCGAGGGCGAGGTAGATCAGGGTGCCGACGATGTAGGCTTCGAAGGCCCGGAAGTTCCGGCTCTGAATCAGGTTGGTGGCGTAGCTCAGTTCCTCCGTCGAGATCTGGCCGCAGACGGCCGATCCCAGCATGACGATGACGATCTGGCTCACCAGGGCAGGCCAGACCTTCTTGAGGGCCGGGGGCAGCACCACCCGGGTGAAGACCTGCGCCCGGGTCAAAGCGAGGCTCTCGGCGGCCTCGATCTGCCCGCGCGGCGTCGCCTCGATGCCGGAGCGCAGGATCTCGGTGGCGTAGGCCCCGAGGTTGACGGTCATGGCGAGGATCGAGGCCAGGGCTGGCGAGAGCCGGATGCCGAGTTCCGGCAGGCCGAAGAAGATGAAGAACAGCTGCACGATGAAGGGCGTGTTGCGGATCAGCTCGACATAGGCGCCGGCGAGCCAGCGCAGCGGACGCGGCCCGCTGGCCCGCGCCCAGGCGCAGAGAATGCCGATCATTCCCCCCAGCAGGGTGGCGACCGCCGTCAGGCCGATGGTCCAGGCCGCCCCCCGGACGAGCAGGGGCCACTGGGCGAGGATGCTCGCGAAGTCGAGTTGCAGCGGCATGGACGGTCGGGGACCCCGGCAGGCGGCGTGAGCGAGAGCCGGCCCAGCGGGACGGCCCTCGGCGGACGGGCGAGTTTCAGAGCGGCAGGTTCTCTAGGGCGGGTTTTACAGGGGGAGGTCGCCGGTCCCGCGCTTCAGCCATTTCTGCGAGAGGGCTTCGAGGGTGCCGTCCGCCTTGGCGGCCAGGACGATCTCGTTGACCTTCTTCAAGAGGGCGTCCTCGCCCTTGGCGATGCCGACGAAGCAGGGGCTGTCACGTAGCAGCAGCTTGTACTCGATGCCGAGATTAGGGCTCTTGCGGCTGAGCACGCCGATATTCGAGACGCTGGTGGCGATGACCTGGGTCTGCCCGGCCGCGAAGGCGGCGGTGGTGGCGGCCTGATCCTCGAAGCGCTGGATCTGGGTGGAGGCGGGGGCGACCTTGCCCAGCATCTCGTCCTCCATGGCGCCGCGCGTCACCGCCACGGACTTGCCCGCGAGGTCGTCGAAGCTCTTGATGGGAAGGGATTTCAGCGCGAACACGCCCTGGTAGAAGGGCGCGTAGGCAGCGCTGAAATCGATGATCTTCACCCGCTCCTCGTTCTTGCCGAGCGTCGAGACGATGAGGTCGATCTTCTTCGTCTGGAGGTAGGGGATGCGGTTGGCGCTCACCACCGGCACCAGTTCCACCGTGGCGCCGAGCTTGGCCCCGATGAGGTTGGCGACATCGATGTCGAGGCCGATCGGCTTCAGGTCGAGGCCGACGAAGCCGTAGGGCGGGTAATCGGCCGGCACGCCGATCTTCACGACCTTGGACTTCTCGATCTGCGCGAGCGCCTCCTGGGCCTGAACGCTCCCCATCGACAGCAGGGCGGAACTCAGGCCGAGGGCGAGGAGGAGGCTGCGTTTGGTCAGGGACATCGGCAAATCAAACTCTCTTGGGGGAAACGAGCTTTCTTGCAGAGACCGCCGCTGCGAAGGCCGCCGTGGGGCCTCGGCGATTGCGGGGGCCTCTGCATTCGCGAGGCCTGTGCAATTCTTGTGCACTTGGCAGCGCGGTCGGGGGACAGGGCGTGACGAACGTCAAGCCGCGAGCCCGGACACGTCCTTCGCCGCCGCCCCGGTCAGCGCCGTGAGCAGTAGGTCGACGCCGTCGAGGAGGTCGGCGGTGTCCATGGTCTCATGCGGGTTGTGCGATCCGTTGGCGTTGCGCACGAACACCATCGCGGCGGGCACGCCGGACCCGGCGAAGACCGCGGCGTCGTGACCCGCCCCGCTCGGGACGCGCTCCACCGGCGCCCCCCGCGCCGCGCCGGCCGCCTCCAGCCGTGCGATCCAGCCCGCATCCATGGCGGCTGGGGCCGAGGTGAGGGCCGCGTCGAAGTCGAAGCTGACGCCCCGGCTCGCGGCGATGCCCCGGCAGGCCTCCTGGAACAGCTGGTCGAACCGCGCCAGCGTGTCCGAATCCTGGCTTCGGATCTCGAAGCTGAACGTCACTTCGCCGGGGATGACCGAGACGGCGTGCGACTGCACGGATGTCGTGCAGATGCCCGCCGTCATCACGAGGTCGACGCCCATCTGGAGCAGCACGCGCCAATGCTCGTCCATGCTCGACAGGAGTTCGGCCACCGCGAGGAGCGCGTCCTTGCGCAGCCAGCGGGGCACCGCCCCGGAATGCCCGGCCTCGCCGACGCAGCGAATGCGGTGACGGCGGATGTTGCCGCGGATGCCCGTGACCACCGCCGAGGGCCAGCCCCGCGCGATCATCACCGGCCCCTGCTCGATATGGAGTTCGAGATAGGCGGCGATCTCGTGCGGCCGCAGCAACGCTTCGCCCCGCGAGACCGCGTCGACATCGACGCCGCTGCGGGCCATGGCCTCGCCGAGGGTGCCTCGGCCGGCGCGATGGGGCAGGGCCAGGGCCGAGGCGGGCAGCCGGCCGAGGAGGGCCAGCGAGCCCGTATAGGCCTTGCCGTACCAGGCGCTCTCCTCCCCGCGCAGGGCCAGGACCCGCAGGGGCGGCGCCAGTCCGGCCCGGCCGCGCAGGCGGTCGAGCACCAGCAGGCCGGCGACGACCCCGGCGAGACCGTCGAAATTGCCGCCCTGCGGCACCGAATCGAGGTGCGAGCCGATCACGACCGGCGGCTCGGAGCGCGCATCCTCGGGCAGGCGCAGCCAAAGGTTCTGGAAGCGATCGCGCTCTGCCGCGAGGCCGAGTTCGGCGGCGAAGCCCTCGATGGCCCGCATCGCCGCCTCTTCGCCCGGGCCGTAGGCCTCGCGGGTGACGCCGAGCCCGTCCCGCGAGAGGTCCGCCACGGCGTCGAGGATGCGGTTCGCCAGGTGCTGGGGCCGGCTCACGCGCCGACTCCGCCATGGGCGAGGGACCACGCGACCGGGTCCGCCGTGAAGGCGTCGAGCATCGCTCGGGCCTCCGCGCTGAGGTCCCCGGCCTCCCGCAGAGCGGCGAGGAGGTCGCGCCACGTCGTGAGGGCGTGGAGGGCCAGGGCATGCTCGGCCCAGCGCGCGGCGGAATCGGGATAGATCCCGTAATCAACCACGACGAGGACGTCGGCGATCGCGGTTCCGGCCTCGCGCAGAGTCCGGGACGCCGCGATCTTGGAGCGGCCGTCCGTGGTGACATCGTCGACGAGGAGAAGGCGGGCCTCGTGGGGCAGGCGTCCTTCCAGGCGGGCTTCCTGGCCCCAGCCCATCGGCTTCTTGCGCAGGTAGAGAAGCGGCAGGCGCAGTCGCTCGGCGATCCAGGCCGCGAAGGCGATGCCGGAACTCTCCGCCCCAATGATCGCGTTGACGCCGCTCTCGGCGACAGTCCCGGCGAGGCGCGCGGCTGCGTGATCCATCGCCAGGGTCCGCAGGGCCACATCCGACATCAGCAGGCGGGTGTCGACATAGACCGGGCTCGCCCAGCCGGAGGTGTAGATGAAGGGCTGGCCGGTGGTGAGGCGCACGGCACCGACCTGCACCAGCGCCTGGGCCACCCGCGCGGAGGACGCGGCCGGCTGGAAGGTTGAGGACATCGCGACGTTTTCCGGGAGTGTCGGGGGAAGCGAGGCCGCAACCTAGGCAGGGGCTCGGGGCCCGAGAAGTTCAATCTCCGGCGTCGAGGCATCGCATTCCGCGACGGCTCGGCCGACCGTCGGCCCGCGATGGCGCCGGTTTTGCCTGCCGACACGGCGAACTTCGCCAATTCGGAAAACCCCTTCGTGCCGTCGCCGCGCCACTTCCTTCGCCAGCTCGATCTCGGGACGCTGGAGCTGTTCGTGCTGATCTGCGAGACCGGCAGCATCGCGCGGGCGGCCGAGCGCGGGCAGATCGCGGCCTCCGCCCTGAGCCGCCGGGTCGCCGAACTCGAAGCGGTGATCGGCCATCCGCTGCTGGCCCGCCATGCCCGTGGCGTCCGGCCGACCTTCCTCGGCGATCAGCTGCGCCAGCACGCCTTGACGATCCTGCTGAACGTGGAGCAGTTGCGCAGCGACCTCTCCGAATTCGCCGGCGGGGTGCGTGGGCGCGTCCGCCTCAGCGCCAGCGCCTCGGCGGTGGAGCAGTTCCTGCCCGGCGATATGGCCCGCTTCGCGCGGACGCATCCCGACATCCGCATCGACCTGCGTCAGCGCAGCAGCCGCAGCGTGGCGCAGGACGTGATCGAGGGCGAGGCGGATCTCGGCATCTGCGGCGCCTGCGAGCCCGGCCTTCCCTTGTCGGCGCGGCCCTACCGCACCGAGCGCCTCGTCCTGGTGATGCCGCAAGGGCATGCGCTGGGTGTCCGCAGCCACGTGGCCTACGCCGAATCCCTGGATTTCGAGCAGGTCGGCATGCGCGGCAGCAGCACGGTGCAGATCCACCTCAACCGGGTCGCCCGCGAGGCGCGGCGCGCCCTGCGTCAGCGGGTCGAGGTCGACAGCCTTTCGGCCATGTGCCGGATGATCGAATGCGGCATGGGCATCGGCGTGATGGCCGAAGGTGCCTTCCAGGCCCTGGGCGAGCGCCACCTGCACGCGGCCGAGCTCACCGATGCCTGGGCGGTGAGCGCCCTCAACCTCTATGCCGTCGATTTCGCAGCCCTGTCGGGGCCGGCAATGCGGTTCGTCGAGGGGCTTCTCGCGCCGGAAGCCGTCCCCGATACCAAGCTTCAGTGAGCCATGATCCATGAGTCAGGCTCGCTGAGGCCCTGCGGACGAAAGCCCCCACGCGGCCGCGTGGGTAAACTGCAATAATTCAAGCTCACGAGACAAGTGTTGTTGTAAATTAGCTCACATTTGCTTTCGAGTTTTTCTCGCGACGAATGCATGCTGTGATATGATTTACAACAGGGCCTTTATAATTTGTAATCTGTAAAATATTAATTAACATTTGGCTGATAAGGGCGCCTTTTATAAGTACAGATACGATAATTAGTGCGTATGCCGGTTTTTTGACTAGAACAGTCTGATGATTCGCAGTAGGGAGGGGCGCCCAGAAGGCATGGTGCCGACGACCCCATGTCCCCCAGGGCCTCGCATTGCATTGGCTCCCGATGTGGAGCCTTCCACGAACCTGAACGAAGGGCGGCCTCGCGATGCGGCGGAGCCGTGGGGATGAGTCATGACGCTGCCGAACTCGACGACCGACGTGACCGGCCTGAACAAGGCGACCGGCATCATCACGACGGCGAGCCGTGCCGGCACGTTGAAGGCGGGCGACACCGTCACCTTCACGCTGGAGGCGGAAACGGCCGTCGCTGTCACCGGCGCGCCGCGGCTGACCCTGAGCAACGGCGCAACCGCCACCTATGCCGGCCTCGACGGGGAAGGACGCGCGACCTTCACCTATACGATCGCGGCCGGGGAGGACGACGCGAGCCTCACCGTCACCGGCCTCGATCTCAACGGCGGATCGCTGGACAGGCCCGGCCTGCTCGACTTCGCGACGGCACCGAACGTCACGGTCGGCGGCGCGCCAGCGAGTGTGACGGTCGCCGACGTGAACGAGGATGGCAAGCTCGATATCCTTACCGCCAACAACAGCAGCAACACGGTTTCGGTGCGGCTGGGCGACGGGGCCGGCGGCTTCAGCGGCACGACCGACCTAGCAGGTCGCTGAAGAAGTCGGTGGTCGGCATGTCCTGAAGATGATTCACTCTGTCCGAGGCAAGAGTGGGGTCGGGCGATGCGCGGGCGTGAGGATTGGTCGGAGAGCCTGTTCAGCTACGTCCGCCTGGAGGAACGCGTTCCGACCGACCATCCCTTGCGGCCGATCCGGGCGCTGGCGGACGAGGTTCTGGCCGGACTGAACGAGCGTTTCGAGGCGCTGTATTCGAGGACGGGGCGGCCCTCGATCCCGCCGGAGATGTTGCTGCGGGCGACGCTGCTGCAGGCCTTCTTCTCCGTGCGGTCCGAGCGGATGCTGATGGAGCAGATCGACTATAATCTGCTGTTCCGGTGGTTCGTCGGGTTGGAGATGGACGCCGCCGTCTGGCATCCGACGGTGTTCACGCACAACCGCGACCGGCTGCTGGAGGCGGATGTCGCCCGCGCCTTCCTGTCGGGGTTACTCGCGCTGAAGCCGGTCGAGCGGCTCCTGTCGAGCGACCACTTTTCCGTCGATGGCACGCTGATCGAGGCCTGGGCGAGCATGAAGAGCTTCCGGCCCAAGGACGGCTCGGGCGAACCGCCGGGACCGGGCCGCAACGGCGAACGCGACTTCCGCAAGGAGACGCGCTCGAACGAGACCCATGCCTCGACCACCGATCCGGATGCCCGGCTCTATCGCAAGAGCGCCGGCCAGGAGAGCTGGCTGTGCTTCATGGGCCATGCCCTCATGGAGAACCGCAACGGGCTCGTGGTGGACGCGACGCTGACCCATGCCACGGGGACCGCCGAGCGCGAGGCGGCGCTGACGATGCTCGACCGGCGTCCGCGCCGGCATCGGATCACCCTGGGGACGGACAAGGCCTACGATGGCCGGGCCTTCGTCGGCGACCTGCGGGCGCGCCGCGTCACGCCCCACATCGCCATCAACGGGGCGGTGTCCAAATCCGGCAAGCCGCGCAAAACGGCCATCGGTGGTCGCACCACGCACCATCCCGGCTACGCGATCAGCTTGGCGTTGCCGCAAGCGCGTGGAGGAGGTCCTCGGCTGGATCAAGGTCCAGGCGGGGCTGGCCAAGGTGAAGGTCCGGTCGAAGCTCAAGGTCGAGGCGGTCTTCACCTTCGCGGCCGTCGCCTACAACCTCGTGCGCCTGCCCAGGCTACTGGCCAAGGCGACGGGATGAGGGGAAAGCCCGGGGCCGGGGCCCACCTCCTGAAACGGAGAGGCCGCCGAAGGTGACGAACCAACCCCCCTCGAAGGCGCCGGTCGCCGCCAAAACAGCCGACATCATCCATGACAAGATCCAAATCAGACTTCTTCAGCGGCCTGCTAGAGCCATGCTCGATCAGCTTGGATCATAGGGATCGTATCCAGCGGCGATGAGATAGTTGCGGCATTCGTCTTGTCGGAAGGCAGAGAAAGCCTCTCGAATGGCAATGGTCAGGTCGTCGGCGGTTCGCGCTGCGGCGGTCCGGAGGAGGGCTTTCACTTTAGCGAAGGCCTGCTCGATGGGGTTGAAGTCGCTTCGCGGTCCTTCGGTTCTGGACTGTAGGGCGGGAGGTAGAGAACCCGTGCGCCGACCGCCTCGATGGCCTCCCGCACCCCGGCGACCTTATGGGCGTTCAGGTTGTCGAGGATGACGGTATCGCCGGGTTTGAGCACCGGAGCCAGGGTGTCGGTGACGTAGGCCCGGAACCGCATACCATTCGTGGCTCCATCGAAGACGGTTCTGGCGATCAGGCCCGTGGCCCGCAGGGCGGCGGTGATGGTGGTGGTCTTGTAGTGCCCGTGAGGCACGGCGATCCGGCAGCGCTGGCCGCGCGGCGCGCGACCGTAGCGGCGGGCCATCTTGGTCGTGGCGGCCGTCTCGTCGAGGAAGACCAGGCGATCCGGATCGAGATCGGGTTGACGCTCGAACCAGTCCTCGCGTGCGGCCTTCACATCCAGCCGCTCCTGCTCGGCCGCGTGGACAGCCCCTTTTTACGGGTGATGCCATGCGGGGCGAAGAAGCGTGACAGGCTGCTCGTGCTTGCCCGGACGCCTCGTTCCGAGAGCCTGTCGCGCAGTTCACGCAGGAAGGATTGCGGATGCTCTTCGTTGATCCGAAGGATCAGGGTCGCCTGCGCTTCCAGGCGCTGCAAGTTGCGGTCGCCGCCCATGGGCTTGGGCGCGATCCGCCCGTCCTGCCGGTAACGCTCGTGCCAACGGATCGCGCTGGCTGCCCCGCCCCCGAAGCGTTTGGCAGCCTGACGCCGCGATGCGCCCGCTTCAATCGCGGCGACCACACGCTCGCGCAGATCGACTGACAGGGCTGAAAGCATGGCAATCCCCCCTCATAAGCCCGTCCAGTGACTCACACGCCAGCCAGATCGCCTACCCCAAACGATTCAAACCGCCAGGGCACGGCTCTAGCCGTCGGCTCGGAGCCTCGCAACGCGACGGTGGCCGACGTGAACGGCGACAACCGGCTCGACATCCTCGTTGCGAATAACGACGGCAGAACCGTCTCGGTGCTGCTCAACACCTCGACCACCGCGCTGTCCTTCGACCCGGCCAGTGTCTCCAGCGCGACCATGGGCGCCGATACCGACCTGGCCATAGACGCCACCGCTCTGTCCCTGACCTTCACGTAGACCGCGCTCGCCGACGGCACCGAGGACATCGCCTACACGGTGACCGAGGTGCAGTTGCTCGAGGGCTGGGCCGATGCGGGCGCCGTGATGCTGACCGTGTCGGGCCTGATCTCGTCCAGCGGCACGGTCACGGCGAACCCGGACGGCTCCTTCACCATCACGCCGGCGGCGAACGCCACGGGTCCTGTAACGCTGACCTACGGCGTCAGCGACGGTACCAACGCCCCGGCCCCCGGGCTCCTCACTTAACGATGCACATTTCTACGGGATGAGCCGATTTCACCCAGGCGGAGGAGTTTAAGCCGTATGACGCTGCGGGTCGTCCCAGTGCGTCATCGTTAGTTATTTGAGATCGGACGTCCGCATTGTGGCTCCTTCGGTGGGGCTATGAAATATTCGAATACCAAATGAAAGTGTGTATTCTTATACAAACTGAAATATTCTTTGATTTTCATGCTAATCTGATGTCAGATCAGTCTGAGATAAGAATATCGGCTATGGCGCTACCTAAATTTAAAGCAATAAACCTCGATCTCGCCTTTTCCCTTGAGAGACACCTTGCCGATATGGTTGATCGCGCTGCCGTCATGCACGCGGGCTGAGGCTTCCTCGGAGAGATGAACGGAACATCCGTCGCCGAGCGAACACAGACGAGCGGCCACGTTCACCGTGTCGCCCCAGAGATCGAAGGTGAACTTCGACCGCCCGACGATGCCGCCAACGACGGCGCCGATGTGAATTCCAGCCCGGATTCGCCATCCGGTGGAGCCATCACCAGCGATGGACACCATGTCCTGCGCGCAGCGGATCGCCGCGGTCACCGGATCGGTATGGGGCGATAACAAATTGGCGGTTGCCATGAAGGCGTCGCCGATCGTCTTGATTTTCTCCATGCCGTGCTTGTGCGCCACGACCTCGAACGCTTCGGCCAGACGCTGAACTTCGGCCACGACGTCTTCGGGGCCTTTGCTGTGGCACCACGCCGTGAAGCCGACGAGATCGATGAAGAGCACTGCGACATCGTGAAAAAGCCGCGGCTTGACCTGGCCGGTGCTCATCAGCTCGCTCACCGCCGCGACGGGCAGGATAGCGTGCAGCAGGTCGTCCGCTCGTTTCTGCTGGAGCTTGATGGTTTCCAGATGGGCCACTTCCCGGTCGTGCAGCCGCTTCCTGTCGAGGCAGGCACGGATCCGCGCTTCGAGCAGTACCGGCTCGAAGGGCTTGGGAAGGTAATCTTCGGCCCCCATCTCGATACAGCGTACGACGCTGCTGATCTCTGTCAGCGCCGAGATCATGACCACCGGGGTATGACGGAGCCGGTCGTTCGACTTTATGCTGTCCAATACGGCGTAGCCGTCCAGTATTGGCATCATCACGTCGAGCAGGACCAAATCGAACGGTTCGGTATTCAGGAGATCGAGCGCAGCGCATCCGTTGGTGGCCCGAACGCTCTCGTGTCCGAGAAGCTCGAGCTCCTGCTCCAGCAGATCAAGGTTGAAGGCTTCATCGTCGACGATGAGGATGCGTGCGGGGTCCACAGGTCTCGTTATCTCCAGGTCGCAGCCGCTTCAGGACCGGCTGCGTTCAATCGAGCCATTGATGTAGCTTGGCGAAAAGCAGGTCTTCATCGACAGGCTTCGTCATGAAATCGTCGCACCCCGCCATCTTGGCCTTTTCCTCGTCGCCGCTCATCGCGTTGGCCGTGATCGCGATGACGGGAATGTTTCCCGTCGCCGGGTTGGCCTTGATCCGACGCGTCGCCTCCCAGCCGTCGATGACGGGCAGGGAAAGATCCATGAGGATGAGATCCGGGATATGACTCGCGGCCATCGCGACGCCCGCACCACCATCGACGGCGATCAACAGCGCGTAGTCGTCCTCGAGGAGCTGGGTCAGCAGATCGCGAATGAGAGTACCATCTTCGACAATGAGGATGGTCTTCATCGCGCGAAACCTTCGTAGTCTACGAAGAGAAAGCCGGGGCGCTGCCCGGTGCTAGCAAGCCCTGTTTTTGTCCGGCTCGATTTTCCGGTGAGGACTCGGCAAATCCTGCGCCGATCCATGGCTCGCCGCCAGCCGATGCCGCTGCGCCCAACCAGACTGTTCATCGAACGCATTCTCGCTTCCACGGCGCGGATCATTGGGCGATCTCGGCGCCCTGGGTTTCCAGTAACGGCAATACCCGCCTGACCTCTCGGATGAGTGCGTCGCGGTCGAGACCCTGCTTGTCGATGAGCCCGCGCACGCGTTCCCGAAGCATGCCATGGTCGGCTGCGTTCAAGGATGCCGCCGTCAAGACGGCAACGGGGATCGTGCGGGCAACGGGATCGGCCTGCAGGTGATCGAGGAAGGTGAGGCCGTCCATGCCCGGCATCAGGAGATCCAGGAGAATGACGCTCGGGCGCGCCTGCGAGATCCGTTCGAGGCCCGCGACGCCGTCGCGCGCCCATTCGATCGTGCAGCGCTCGGTATCCAGCAACTGCCGGACGAGGTCGACCACGTTCGGGTCGTCATCGATCACGAGGATGCGTTCGCTGTCGGGGGCCGCGCGCCCAAGGGCGCCGATCAGTGACTCGCGCTCGAATGGTTTGACGATGTAGTCGCTGGCACCGAGGTGGAAGCCGAGCTCCTTCTGGTCGACGATCGAGATCAGGATTACGGGAATCTCACGCGTCAGAGGGTCGGTCTTGAGCGCATGCAGGACCTGCCACCCATCCGTTCCCGGCATCATGATATCGAGCGTGATGGCGCGCGGCTGAAGCTCCCGTGCCTTCCTCAGGCCGTCCTCGCCATTGGGGGCGCCGATTACGTCGTAGCCCGCGTCGAGCAGATTTTCCCTGAGGAGGTAGACGACGTTCGGGTCGTCATCGATGGCGAGCACGGTCCTGGACGAGGTCCGATTTACGGCTTCGGTCACAGGCGCCCGAGGGCTGGGTTGAGGTTCGACGTTGCCGTCGATACGCCGCGGAATGGTGAGGGTGAAGGTCGAGCCCTTACCCTCGTGGCTGTCCACGCCCACGTCGCCGCCGAGCATCCGGGCCAGTCGGTGGCTGATGGCGAGGCCGAGCCCGGTTCCACTATGTGTTCGGCTTGCGGAATTATCGACCTGTTGGAATTCCTCAAAGATCAGGGTCAGCGCCCCGCTCGGGATGCCGATGCCCGTATCGATCACCGCGAGTGCGATCCGGTCCCCGACCGCGCGTGCGCGCAGGGTCACCGAACCGGTTTCAGTGAACTTGATGGCGTTGCTGAGAAGGTTGATCAGGATCTGCCTCAGCTTCTCCTGATCGGTGCTGATCGTCTCCGGCAGGCCCTCAAAATCTTTGACCAGTCGCACGCGCTCGCTTTTGACCAGGGGCTCGACCGTACGGAGACAGAGGTCGAGGGTGGATTCGAGCGAGAATTCCGATGTCTTCACTTCCATCCGGCCCGCTTCGACCTTGGCGAGATCGAGGATGGTGTTGATCAGGGAGAGCAGATGCTCGGAACTCAGCAGGATCTTTTCCAAGTTTTCGAACTGCTTGATGGGCAGCACGTCCTTGGCGCGACGCATGATGAGCCGCGTGAAGCCGATGATGGCGTTGAGCGGCGTCCGCAATTCGTGGCTCATGTTGGCCAGGAAGCTGCTCTTGGATCTGCTGGCGTTCTCTGCCGCGTCCTTGGCCTCCCGCAGGTTCTCCTCGGCACGTTTGCGCTCGATCACCCGGCCGAGCTGCGCGCCGATATTGGCCATGACGTTGAGGAGCGCCCGGTTCGGTGCCTGCGCGTCAGCCGCGAAGAACTCCAGCACCGCAACGACCTCACGACCGATCGTGACGGGGAACCCAAAAGCCGCCCGGAACCCCTCCGCAGCGGCGGCACCGGCATGGGAATGGTCGGATTCCGCATCGAGATCGAGGACCCACATCGCTTCGCTGGATGCCAACACGCGTCCCGGCAGCCCTATGCCGACAGGAAGCGGCGTCTCCGAAGTGACGGCCTGGAAGCGCGCAAAGCGCTCCGGCGTATCGCAATGCCAGATGCCGGACGACACCAGGGTTTCGCTGCCGTCATTGGCAAGCATGTAGGCGTGCCCGAGCGGCCATCCGGTATGTGCCGAGATCCGACCCAGGCAGATCGGCAAGGCATCCTCGACGTTGAGCGCCTCGTTGGCCGCGGCTGCCGTGACCTGCAGGAGCTCGACGAGAGTCGTCTGCTCCCGAAGTGCGAATTCCGCCTCCTTGCGCTCGGTGATGTCGCTCCAGGATTCGACGACCTCGACAGGTTCGCCATGCGGTCCGCTGATCAGGCGCTGCTCGTCCCTTACCCAGCGATAGATACCGTCCTTTCGCCGAAACCGGTACTCGACGACGTGGTGGCCATTCGCGAGAAGATGGGGGAACTCGGCCAGAACTCGGTCCCGGTCGTCGGGATGAAGCCGCTCGAGCCAGAAATCGGGGCCCTCGAGATACTCGCTCGGCTCGTAGCCGAGAAGGTCCCGGACATTCTCACTGATGAATGTCGGTGCGTTGCGGCCGCCCACCTCGAAGCTGCAGATCATCGACGGTGAGGCGGTCAGGAGATAGGACACCGGAGCTGAGCGTCGAAGCAGTATCATTCGCGCGCGCCACATCACCGATCTGCTGCATGCATCAGGGGAGCGGACGCGGATCTACATCCTGCAAGGGTACCTGTTCTTCCTGAACGCGCAGATGATCTTGCGCCAAGCTACCGCTGACGTGGAAGCGACCGCCGATTTCCGTTTCCTGATTCTGGATTTCCGTGAATGTGTCGGACTGGACAGTTCCGCGCTGCTTGTCTTCCGCAAGATCGGGCAGTTCGCCGAGCAGGCGCGCTTCGACGTTTTGCTGGTCAATCTCAGCCCAATCGCTCATCAACAGATCGAACGTGACGGACTTCTCGTAGAGCCGCGAATACGGATCTTTCGCACCCGCGATGCGGCCATGCGGGCAGCGGAGACGGCTCTCTTGTCAGCGGCCGGGACCAGCGACGAAGGTGAGGCGACATCGTTTGCTCAGCACCTTGCCGATAGGCTCGGCTGCACGGTCGGGGCTGGCGAACTGGAACCGTATCTTAGTCTCCGCACCCTGGCGGCCGGCGAGGCGCTGATGCGTCAGGGTGAGCCCGCTGACGCTTTTTATTTCCTCGAACACGGCCTCATTTCCATCCGCCTGGAGATGCCCGGCCGCTCCAACCATCGTTTGCGCACGACCACAGCCGGCACTGTCATCGGCGAAATCGGCTTGGCCCAGGGGGGGCGACGCACCGCCACGGCGATCGCCGAAAGCCCCTGCCGCACCGTCGGCATCGATCGGGCCGCTCTGGCCCGCATGGAGCGTGAACGCCCTCACCTGGCGCTGTACGTTCAACGTTTTCTCATTCTGGAACTGGCCGACAAGATCGTCGACACCAATCGGCTGCTCGAAGCGGAGCTCTCTTGAGTCAATCAGGGGTGCTCATGAGACTTAACCCTGTCATGATCCTGCGGCCCCAAACAGGTTCGCGCCGTGCGCAGGTCTTTCCGGCACCTTGTGCCTGGAAAGAAGGGAAGAGCTGACAACCGCTCCACGAACGAAGGGATCGCGTCCGTCGAGCCGCTCGCTCGGACACGCACTCTCTGGGTGCCGCTATTTCCAACGCAGCTTCGGGAGCCGTCGAAGGGACAAGATCGTCGGTGAGCGTCGAGGTTCGAGTAATTCGAGGTGTCCCGGCGGGCCGAGAAGCAAGCGGTGCTCTGACATGGCCGCGTCATCGGCCTCGATGTCATGAACCGTGACGGCGACCCGAACCGGCGCGCGCGCCCCCTCCTCGATGACCTCGCGTCCTGCCAGTATCCAGAGTACGGCAAACGCGATCAGGGAGAGCAGACCTATGAGGGTCGCGTTCCAGTTCGGCACTTCCTGCACCATCAGCACAACGAGGCCACCAACGGCGATTGCCGAAGCATATCCTCTGGTTGCGTGCGGATTCCTCGCCATGATTGATGATCGCCGAAAGAAATCGCTTTCTCGTGAAGCAATTTCATCAATTTGTTGCTGTCGCGAGCTGAATCAACAGCTTGAGTGCGGATGCCGAAAACGCACGCTGTCAAGTCCGTCACGATCGGAATGCCATGTCGATGGATATGGTGCATGCCGAGCAGATCGTCCGCCGTCGCCACCGAGCCGATTGTACACAGAAGCATCGTCGAGCGCTGTAGGTAGGCACGAGAGATGTTGCGCCGGCCGGTTCTCGACTCTTCCAGCCCGGTGCGAAACACCCTGAAGACTTCCAGCCGGATTTCTGCGCTCGCCTCGACACCCCTGTGTTGTGCAGCTTGAACGACTAAGTTTCGCTTCTGAGATCATCGCTGAGCACTTGAATAGACAGCGGGACCACTCTTGGCGATCTCGCGTATCGTCTTTACTGCGGCTGTAGATGTTCGGCCATGAAATCGACGAACGCACGTAGTCTGGGCGTGATCTGCCGGCTGGCCGGCCACAGGACATGGAACTGATCGGTCCCGGTCAACCACTCGTCCAGGATGGACACGAGACGGCCATCGGCGATTTCGTCGCGGATCGCGAAGGGCGGCAGACAGGCGATGCCCATTCCCGCGCTCGCCAGTTCGATCAGGGGGTCGACCGCTGTCGCGCTCATCCGCTCGGGCAGGACGGGCTTCCCCTGGCCTGAAGCACGCACAAAGGGCCAGGGCCGCAGCTTTCCAGTGTCCGGCGAACGCTGATGAAGACAGTGATGCTCGTGCAGGTCGTCAGGGGTGAGCGGCACTCCATATTGCGCCAAGTAGTTGGGTGACGCGACGATTTTCAGGCGGAACCGTCCAAGATGGCGGCTCATCAACAAGCTGTCAGAGGGGTGCCCGGTCCGAATGACGGCGTCGAACCCTTCCTCCACGACGTCCACCAGCCGGTCCGTGAAATCCAGGTCGAGTTGAACCTCGGGCCAAGTGCGCATGAAATGAGCCATCACCGGCGTCAGCAACATGCCGACCAGCGGGAGACTCACACGCAACCGGCCCCTCGGGGTTCGATTGGACCGGGCCAGCTCGGCTTCGGCCGCCTCGATCTCCTCGAAGATGCGGTGGCAGCGTTCCAGGAACAATCGTCCTTCTTCGGTCAGGGTCATGTTGCGCGTGTTGCGATGGAACAGCCGCGCATCCAGCCGTTGCTCGAGCCGTGCCACCGCCTTGCCGACTGCCGAGGCTGACAGGCCGAGCTTGCGGCCCGCCGCGACGAAGCTGCCGGTTTCAGCCGACTGCACGAAGGCATCGAACGCCGTGAGCTTGTCCATGTCGTCACGGTTAAGCGAATTTCCTTCCGCAGTCACCGGAACGCTGGCCCGTCTTTCCGCAACCGTCCGGTCGCTATCCCCTGGACCTCGCAAAACCAGGGAAGCGAACATGATCCCCGCCTTCACGATTCAGCCGAGCCCGACCACCTTCATCGTCAACGTAATTCACGTTCACCCTGGCAAGCAGGAAGACGCGTTCCGGCTCATCCAGGATGTCGTTCACTATGTGGCCGAGCGGAAGCCCGGATTTCTATGGAGTAACCTTGCCAGGAGCACCGATGGACTGACCGTCGTGAATATCGAGGCGATATCAGATCCGAAAGATGTTGAGATCTTCTTCTCCGATCCGGTGTTCATCGACAAGTTTCAGGCGCTCGAAACTGTTTCGTCCAGCGAGTTTCACACCTACACGGTGGGCGACCTTGTACTTCCGAGGGCTTCGGCATGACGGCGCGAGCCGATCGGCTGCCGATGGCCGGGCTATGTGCTCTGGCGGTCGCAGGCTTCGTCACGATCCTGACCGAGGCCCTGCCGGCCGGACTTCTTCCGCAGATCGGGGGATCGCTGGGGGTGAGCGAGGCCATGGCCGGCCAATGGATCAGTGTCTACGCCTTGGGATCGCTCCTCGCTGCGATACCTTTGACCGCGGCGACGCGAAGCTGGCGCCGACGACCGCTTCTGCTTGGCTCCATCGTCGGGTTCATGATCGCCAACCTGATAACGGCCCTGACCGGGAGTTTCGCCGTCGCGATGGCGGCGCGTTTTGTCGGCGGGGTATCCGCCGGCCTGCTATGGGCGCTCCTCGCTGGCTATGCGGTTCGCATGGCACCGCCCCGTCTCGCGGGGCGAGCCATGGCCGTGGCGATGGCAGGAACGCCCGTGGCACTTTCTATCGGGGTACCTGCCGGTACGTTTCTGGGCATGCTCGCCGGCTGGCGGCTCACCTTCGGCCTGCTCAGCTTCATCGCGCTGCTACTGGTTGGCTGGATCATCGCAAAAGTTCCGGATTTCCCTGGCGAACCTGAAACGCAACGCCCATCGCTGACTCAAGTCTTTGCAGTGCCGGGCGTGCGGCCGGTACTGGCGGTGACGCTCTGCTTCGTGCTGGCCCATAATCTCCTCTACACCTACATCGCGCCCATCCTGGCCGACTACCGCATGACCGACCGGATCGACGATGTTCTACTAGTCTTCGGGGGGGCCGCACTCGTCAGTATCGGACTGACGGGGGTGCTGATCGACAGATGGCTGCGGGCTTTGCTTTTCGCCGCGATCGGATTGTTTATCGTCGCGGCCTTCACGCTTGCCGTTACGAGTGGAGCGTCCCTCGCGATCTATGGCGCCGTATTGATCTGGGGTCTGGCATTCGGCGGGTCGGCGACGGTTCTCCAGACTGCATCGGCACGTACGGCAGGCCCAGCGGCCGATGTGGCGCAGGCGATGATCGTCACGGCTTGGAATATCGCCATTTTCGGCGGAGCCGTCCTGGGCGGGATCATCCTCGAAACCGCCGGACCGAGCCGCTTGTCGTGGGCTGGAATCGCCCTGCTGGCCGGAGCCGTCGCAGCGGCATCGTGCATGGTGACCAAGCTGGAGCCGAACACATGACGGCGCCATCTTGGTCGTTGGGTGTGCCCCTCTCAATCACGAAGGATCGTCGTGACTTTGCTGTTCAGCGTTCGTCGGCACGGCGAGAATGCCCAGCACGACCACGAGCATGTCCTCGACATGGCCGGACGTACTTTCCTGGAAGACACCGTCGATGTCACGATGGACGCGATCGTCAGACGGGACGATGTCGATAACGCAAGCCTGTATCGCCCACCGGTTAGATTTCTGAAGGAAACGCCAACGTCGTCAGTGCCGGCATGTTCTTGTGAACAAGATTAGCCGTCACAGTTATGTGCGGCGGAGGAGCCGGTTTTTTCCGGCCTTCTCGATCACTCGGATTCGGTGATTGCGGATGTGATGAATTCCATCCTGCTTCGGTGGTGATACTGGGGGGCAGATTGGCAAGTGGTATTACCTGCGGCCCATTCGACGGGAACCAATATTGAGGCTCGGAATTATTCCTCCCGACACCGATCTTGGAGGGACGCCCCATGAAGTTTACTGCGATCGCCGGCGCGGCAATGGTTCTTGCTTTCACGGCCGGGACTACTCTGGCTGCACCATGCAATACCGGTTCAACCACCGATAAGAGCTCCAAGTCCGATACCGGCAGCAAGAATCTCGCTGGTGGCGAGCAGCCTGCATCCCCAGGCACCGTCGGCGCGATGAACAATGTCGGTGCCAACCAGGGCCTCGGCGATAAGCCGGGTGCGGGCGCTGCCGCCACCAAGGGAAATGAGGAGCCCGGCAGCAAGAATCTCGCAGGTGGCCAGCAGCCTGCCGCCCCGGGCACCGTTGGCGCAATGAACAATGCCGGCGAGAATCAGGCCGTCGGCAAGAAGGGCGACGATTGCTGATCGTCCATCCGCGATAATACCGACATCAGACCCGCCCGGTTCGCGCCGTGGCGGGTTTTTTGGATTGTCACGTGGTGAAGCCTGATCGTGGTTCAACCCGTCTGTATCACGCCCGGCAATGCCACGGGGTCGCAAGTGGCCGGGATCCGGTGCCGGATCAGGTTCGCATGGTCTGCTCAGAGGGGCAGCATCCCGGTCGATGCGTGGACCCGACTGCCACCGAAGATGACCTGCTGCTGCAAAGGGGGGCGGGACAGGCCGTAGATGAGGCGTGGTTCGGCGAAGGCGCTGACAGTGTCGAGGGCGGCACGATGCTCAGGCGATAAAGTAAGGTCGAGGGCCGCTACGTTGTCCTTCACCTGCGCCGGCCGGCTCACGCCCATCAGGGTCGAGGCCACGCCCGGCTGGCCTACGACCCATGCCAGGGCGATCCGTGCCGGGGGCTGGCCGATCTCGCTAGCGATCTGGCGCACTGCGTCCACGATGTCCCAATTGCGTGGCGTGAACAGGCTGTCCCCGAAGGGGTTGGCGCCATCGAGACGTCTGTCTTTGGCCGTCCGCTCCTGTCCAGCCTTGGCCGTGTCCGTTGGTAGCCCCGAGCCACGCGGGGAGCCCGCCTCGACGGAAGCACGTTCGTACTTGCCCGTGAGCAGCCCGTAGGCGAGGGGAGACCAGGGCACCATCCCCATGCCGAACTCGGCACCGAGCGGGATGTGCTCGTCCTCGACCTCCCGGTTCACGAGCGAGTAGAAATACTGCAACCCGATCGGTCCCGGCAGGCCACGCACGGAAGCGAGCGTCGCGAGCTTGGCCGCGTACCAGGCAGGTGTATTCGACAAGCCCCAGTAGCGAATCTTGCCCGACCGAACGAGGCCGGCCATCGTCTCGAGCAGTTCCTCAGCCGGCGTGAGTCCGTCCCAGACGTGCAGCCAGTACAAGTCGACATAATCCGTTCCCAGGCGGCGAAGCGATCCGTCGATTGCGGCGTGGACATGCTTGGCACCGCAGCCACCCGCATGCGGTGCGTTCCCAGCGGCGAAACCCGACTTGGTGGAGAGAACGATTTGGTCGCGCAGGCCCCGCTCGGCGACGAAGCGGCCGAGCATCGTCTCGCTGGCGCCGCTCGCGTAGATGTCGGCTGTGTCGACGAAGTTGCCGCCTTGCGCGACATAGGCATCGAACACTGCGCGGCTGCCGTCTTCGTCGAGGCCCCAGCGTGCCGTGCCGAAGGTCATGGTGCCCAGCGCCAGGGGGCTCACGGCCAGGCCCGAGCGGCCGAGCGTCCGATAATGCGTCAGATCCATTGTTGCACCTCGCTAATCACCGAGATGAGGATAGGGTCGTGGCAACCCGGCGATTAGCTCCGCTGGTCGGCATGGGTTCGTGAGCGGAATGCATCAATGCGGCGCGGCGATCTCGACGATCTGGCGGCCTTCGTGGCCGTGGCGCGCGTCTGCAGCTTCACCCGCGCGGCGGCCGAACTCGGCCTTTCGCCCTCGGCCCTCAGCCACGCGATTCGTGGATTGGAGACGCGTCTCGGTGTTCGCCTTCTCGCACGCACGACGCGGAGCGTCGCCCCGACGCCAGCCGGCGACCGGCTCCTGCGCACGATCAACCCGGCGCTGGAAGAGATCGCTCGGGGACTCGCGGCGCTCGCCGACTGGCGGAGCGAGCCTTCGGGTACCATCCGGCTCACCACGTTTTCCTACGCCGCCCGCACGATCCTCGAACCGTCGCTTCCCCAATTCCTCCTCGACCATCCGGCGATCTCCGTCGAGGTTCTCGTCGACGACCGTCTCGCCGATCTGGTCGCTGCCGGCTTCGACGCAGGGATCCGCTTCGGCGAAGCCGTGGAAGGCGACATGGTGGCGGTGCGCGTCGGCCCCGATCTCCGCACGGTGGTCGTCGGCACGCCGGATTACTTCGCACGCCATCCTCGGCCCGAGACCCCGGCCGATCTGGAGCACCACAATTGCGTCAGCTACCGTCTTATCGGCGGAGGCGGTCTCCTGCCATGGGAGTTCGCTCGGGACCGACGCGACATACGCGTGCGCGCAGGCGGCCAGTTCATCGTCAATGATGGCGCGCTGGCAGCCTCCGCGATACGTGCGGGCGCGGGCCTCGGCTACATGCTGGAGACGGATGTCGTAGAGGATGTGGCGGCCGGCCGGTTGATCCAGGTGCTGGACGATTGGTGCCCGCCATTTCCAGGCTGTCATCTCTACTTTCCCAACCGCCAGATCTCGCCCGCGCTTCGGGCATTGGTCGATAGGTTGCGGTGGAAGAATTCCGAACCACGCGATCCAGCGGAATGAGGGCGGTGCTGCCACGTCGCAGCGCCGGCCGGGGTCGGCTACGCGTTCTGCGCGGACAGCACATGAGCGACGATCGCGTTGGCGTGACCGTGACCCATTCCGTGCTCTTCCTTCAGCATCGACACCAGTTCCATGTGCTTGGCGGGAAGTCGGTCTCTCACCAATTGTTGCCAGTCACCGATCGGGCGTCCGTACTTCTTCTCGATGGATGGAAAGTAAGACGCAGGTCCCTTGGTGGCCTCGGTAGACATGTGAGCGTTTTTCCCACGCATTGACCGGTATCAGCTTCACCAAAAATCGCCTGGATCGCAACCTCTTCGCATGAGTCGGCGCGGCGGCGGGACCGCAAATGCCGGTACGGATTGCCCGGAGCCCGTCGGATTCAGTGCCGGGCGTCCGATGGGGACCATGCACTGGTCCTGCCACGGGACCGCCCTCGGCATCCAAGACGGCACGAATCCTCATGCGATCCTTATAAGATCGTCCTCGCGTCCCTCTCGAACCCTAATGCGGTTCCGAGCCACATCGGAGGGCGAGCGCGACCGGTCACGGCACCGGCGCGCCGAACCGAAACGGACGCTCCATGCTCGATCTCACCTTCATTGCCCTGGGCCTCGGCTTCTTCGGCCTGGCCGCCGGCTACGCCGGCCTCTGCGAACGCCTCTGAGGCCCCCGCCATGACCCTCGACCTGATGCTGGGCGCCCTCGTGACCCTAGGGCTGCTCGGATACCTCACCTACGCCCTCGTCCGCCCCGAGCGGTTCTGAAGGAATTCCCCGATGAGTCTCAACGGCTGGTTCCAGATCGCGCTGTTCTGCGCGGTCGTCGTCGCGCTTGCCCGTCCGCTTGGCGGCTACATGTCCCGTGTCTTCACGGGCGAGCGTACGCTGCTCTCGCCCGTGCTCTCACCCGTCGAGCGCGGACTCTACCGCGTCGCCGGCATCGATGCCGAGCAGGAGCAACACTGGCTGGCCTACGCGTCGGCAATGCTCGCCTTTCACGTCCTCGGCTTCCTGACCCTCTACGCGCTGCTGCGCGTCCAGGCGCTGCTGCCGTTCAACCCGGACGGACAAGCCGGCGTCGCGCCGGACCTCGCCTTCAACACCGCGACGAGCTTCGTCACCAACACCAACTGGCAATCCTATGGTGGCGAGACGACGCTGTCGTACCTCACGCAGATGCTGGGCCTGACGCACCAGAACTTCCTTTCGGCCGCCACCGGTATCGCGCTCGCCGTCGCGCTCGTGCGTGGCTTTTCACGGGCCTCGGCGAAAACCGTGGGCTCGTTCTGGGTCGATTTGACCCGCACGACCCTCTACCTGCTGCTCCCGCTCTGCATGGTGCTGACGCTGTTCTACGTCTGGCAGGGCATCCCCCAGACGCTTTCCGGCGCCGTCGAGGCGACCACTCTGGAGGGCGCGAAGCAGACCCTCGCGGTCGGCCCCGTGGCCAGCCAGGTCGCCATCAAGATGCTGGGCACCAATGGCGGCGGCTTCTTCAACGCCAACGCCGCGCATCCTTTCGAGAACCCCACCGCGCTCTCGAACTTCGTCCAGATGGTCTCGATCTTCGCCCTCGGTGCGGCGATGACCAATGTGTTCGGCCGCATGGTCGGTGACGAGCGCCAGGGTTGGGCCATCCTCGCCGCCATGGGCGCGCTGTTCCTGGCTGGAACCGCCATCGTCTACTGGGCCGAAAGCGCGGGCAGCCCCGTCCTCAACGGCCTCGGCCTCACCGGGGGCAACATGGAGGGCAAGGAGGTCCGCTTCGGGATTCTCGGCTCTTCACTATTCGCCGCCATCACCACGGCGGCCTCCTGTGGCGCGGTCAACGCGATGCATGACAGCTTCACGGCGCTCGGCGGCATGATCCCGCTGATCAACATGGAACTCGGCGAGATCATCGTCGGCGGCGTCGGTGCGGGTCTCTACGGCATCCTGGTCTTCGTCATCGTGACGATCTTCGTGGCCGGTCTCATGGTGGGCCGTACGCCGGAATATCTCGGCAAGAAGATCGAGGGCCGCGAGGTCAAGATGGCGATGCTCGCCATCCTGTGCCTGCCCCTGATGATGCTGGGCTTCACGGCGCTGGCCACCGTCGTCGCGGCCGGCCTCGCGGGGCCCGCCAATGCCGGACCGCACGGCTTTTCGGAGATCCTCTACGCCTTCACCTCGGCGGCGGCCAATAATGGCTCCGCTTTCGGCGGGCTCACGGCCAACACGACCTTCTACAACACCACCCTCGGCCTCGGCATGCTGTTCGGTCGCTTCTTCGTCATCATCCCGGCGCTGGCCATCTCGGGATCGCTGGCAGCCAAGAAGACCGTGCCGGCCTCGGCCGGGACCTTCCCGACCCATGGCGGCCTGTTCGTCGGACTGCTGGTGGGAGTGATCCTCATCGTTGGTGGACTGACCTTCTTCCCGGCGCTCGCTCTCGGACCGGTGGTGGAGCACCTCGCCGGCGGCCTCGGGCAGACATTTCCGGCGGGGGGCTGAGATGCGTCGCCTGTCGCTTCCCCACTCCGCGCCGAATCGATCCGTCGTCCGCCGGGCGCTCGCCCTGCACCGACCCCGTCCCCCGACCTGGAGCCGGGTTCAACGAGACCGCCACGACCTCCGCATTTCGGATGTGATCCTCGGCATGCTCGGCCTGATCCTCCTCGGCGCCCTCTGCATCATGGCAGGAGCCGACCTGCTGACCCGCGCGCTGGCACCCTGAGCTCCGCTCGACGGCGCCGCCCCCAAATGCCTCCCTATCGGACAACCGCAATGGCCCGCCCAAACTCCTCCAGCCTGTTCAGCGCCTCCCTCGTCGGGCCGGCACTCCTTGGCGCCCTGACCAAGCTCGATCCCCGCAGGATGATCCGCAACCCGGTCATGTTCGTGGTCGAGGTCGTGGCTGCCCTGACCACGATCCTCTTCGCTCGCGACGTTCTCACCAGCGGGGCCAACCTCGCCTTTTCCGGTCAGATCATCCTGTGGCTCTGGTTCACCCTGATCTTCGCCAATTTCGCCGAAGCCCTCGCGGAGGGGCGTGGTAAAGCGCAGGCGGACAGCCTGCGCCGCACCCGGACCGAGATGACGGCCAAGCGCCTCACCGGCTCCGGCCGCGAGGTCGAGACCGTTCCGGGCACGTCACTCAAGGTCGGTGATGTGGTGCTGGTGGAGGCGGGGGATCTGATCCCATCCGATGGCGAGGTCATAGCCGGCGTCGCCTCCGTCAACGAGGCGGCCATCACCGGCGAATCCGCCCCGGTCATCCGCGAATCCGGCGGCGACCGCTCGGCCGTCACCGGGGGCACTCAGGTGCTCTCCGACGAGATCCGCGTGCGCATCACCGCTGCCGCCGGCTCGACCTTCGTCGACCGCATGATCGCCCTGGTGGAGGGCGCCTCCCGCCAGAAGACCCCCAATGAGATCGCGCTCAACATCCTGCTCGCCGGCCTGACCCTCGTCTTTCTGTTCGCGGTGGCGAGCATCCCGAGTTTCGCGAGCTATGCCGGCGGCGCGATCCCGGTCATCGTTCTCGTCGCGCTGTTCGTCACGCTGATCCCGACGACGATCGGCGCGCTCCTCTCGGCCATCGGCATCGCCGGGATGGACCGGCTGGTCCGGTTCAATGTGCTCGCCATGTCGGGCCGTGCCGTGGAGGCGGCCGGTGACGTCGATACCCTGCTCCTCGACAAGACCGGGACCATCACTCTGGGCAACCGGCAAGCCACTGAGTTCCGACCCGTGCGCGGTGTTTCCGAACAGGATCTGGCCGACGCCGCCCAGCTCGCTTCGCTGGCGGACGAGACGCCCGAGGGCCGTTCCATCGTGGTGCTGGCCAAGGACAAGTACGGCATCCGCGCCCGCGACATGGGAAGCCTGAACGCCACCTTCGTGCCCTTCACCGCCCAAACGCGAATGAGCGGCGTCGATGTCGACGGTTCCTCGATCCGCAAGGGCGCGGTGGAGTCGATCATCGCCTCGGTGAGCCCTCAGCCCGTGGCCGCGCGCGGATCGAACACCGCCCTGGCCTACGCCCCCGGACCCGCCACCGACATCGTGCGTGAGATCCAGGCCATTGCCGACGACGTCGCGAAGGCCGGCGGGACACCGCTCGCTGTGGCACGCGACGGGCAGCTGCTCGGCGTCGTCTACCTGAAGGACATCGTGAAGGGCGGCATCCGCGAGCGCTTCGCCGAGTTGCGCCAGATGGGCATCCGAACGGTGATGATCACCGGCGACAACCCGATGACGGCGGCGGCCATCGCGGCCGAGGCCGGCGTGGACGATTTCCTGGCCCAGGCCACGCCAGAGGACAAGCTGGCCCTGATCCGCAAGGAACAGTCCCAGGGCAAGCTCGTGGCCATGTGCGGTGACGGAACCAACGACGCCCCGGCGCTTGCCCAGGCCGATGTCGGCGTTGCCATGAATACCGGTACGGTAGCGGCCCGCGAAGCCGGCAACATGGTCGACCTCGATTCCGATCCGACCAAGCTCATCGAGATCGTCGGCATCGGCAAGCAACTGCTGATGACGCGGGGCGCGCTGACCACGTTCTCCATCGCCAACGATGTCGCCAAGTACTTCGCTATCATCCCGGCGATGTTCCTCGTGCTCTACCCGCAGCTTGGGGCGCTCAACGTCATGCGGCTGGCCTCGCCCGAGAGCGCGATCCTGTCGGCGATCATCTTCAATGCGCTCATCATCGTCGTGCTGATCCCGCTGGCGCTGCGCGGTGTGTCCTACCGCGCGGTCGGAGCTGGCGCGCTTCTGCGGCGCAACCTCCTGATCTACGGCCTCGGCGGTATCCTGGTGCCGTTCATCGGCATCAAGGCCATCGATCTCGCCATCACCGCGCTTCACCTCGTCTGATCTCCCCGCACCTCGTCCGAGCAGCCAAGCCAACTCACGACAGGCATACGTCCATGTTGACCCAGCTTCGCCCCGCTTTCGTCCTGCTGATCGCCCTGACGGCACTTACGGGGCTCGCCTATCCCCTCGCGATGACCGGCCTCGCGGGGGCGATCTTCCCGGCTAAGGCCGCCGGCAGCCTGATCGAGCGCGACGGCAGGATCGTCGGCTCCAGCCTGATCGGACAGTCTTTCACGGGTGCCGGGTATTTTCACGGTCGGCCCTCGGCGACGAGCGCCGCCGACCCGGCCGATTCCACCAAGACTGTCCCGTCGCCCTACAATGCCGCGAATTCCTCGGGCTCGAACCTCGGTCCGACGAGCGCCGTCCTGGCGGAACGGGTCAAGGGTGACCTCGACGCTCTGAAGGACGGGAATCCCGGCCAGCCGGTACCGGTCGATCTCGTCACTGCGAGCGGTTCGGGCCTCGATCCGGACATCTCGCCGGACGCGGCCCAGTTCCAGGTTCCCCGCGTCGCCAGGGAGCGCGGCCTATCGGAGGACAGGGTGCGCTCCCTCGTGGAGGCTCAGATCCATGGCCGGCTCGTCGGCATCCTCGGCGAGCCGCGCGTGAACGTCCTTGCCCTCAACCTCGCCCTGGACGATCTGAAGCCAAGATAATCTTGCCGCGTCATTCTTTCCGCATGTCGGGCCGCCCATGCTGAAGCCTCATCGCGATCCGGACCGTCCCTCGCCCGAAGCGCTGCTCGAGGCCGTCCGCCGGGAAGAGGGACATCACGGCCGCCTCAAGGTGTTCCTCGGGGCGGCTCCTGGCGTCGGCAAGACCTACGAGATGCTGACCGTCGGACGTGCTCGGCTCAAGGCCGGGACGGACGTCGTCGTTGGCGTGGTCGAGACACATGGCCGGTCCGAGACCGAGACTCTCGTCGAGGGCTTCGAGGTGATGGCCCGGCATTCCATCGCGTATCACGGCACGATGCTGGATGAGATGGACCTCGACGCCTTGCTCCTGCGTCGGCCCGCCCTGGCCCTCGTGGACGAGCTCGCCCACACCAACGCGCCCGGCTCGCGCCATCCCAAGCGCTACCAGGACGTCGAGGAACTCCTCGACGCCGGCATCGACGTCTACACCACTCTCAACATCCAGCATGTCGAGAGCCTCAACGACGTCGTCGCCCAGATCACCCGCATCCGCGTGCGGGAAACCGTGCCGGACGGTGTCTTGGACCGGGCCGACGACATCGAGGTGGTCGATCTCAGCCCCGACGACCTGATCCAGCGTCTGCGCGACGGCAAAGTCTACGTGAAGGGGAACGCCGAGCGCGCGCTGAAACACTACTTTTCCCGGGGCAATCTTACGGCCCTGCGGGAACTCGCGCTCCGCCGCACCGCCGACCGGGTCGATGACGAACTTCTCAGCCACATGCGGGCCAATGCCATCGCGGGTCCGTGGGGCGCGGGCGAACGGGTCCTCGTCTGTATCAGTGAGGATCCGCGCTCGGCCGGCCTCGTGCGCCACGCCAAACGTCTCGCGGACCGGCTGCACGCGCCCTGGACCGCCATCACGGTCGAGGGCCCTCGAACCCTCTCCCTCGACGAGGCCGCGCGCGACCGCATCGCCGACACCCTGCGCCTCGCCGACCGCCTCGGCGGCGATGCCGTGACGATCCCGGGTGGCCGTCGCGTCGCCGACGACATCCTCGCCTATGCCCGCTCGGCGAACGTCAACCACATCATTCTCGGCAAGGCCGACCGCTCGCCCTTGTTCGAGCTGTTCCATGGCTCGGTGGTGCACGATATCGTCCGGCGCTCCGGCACGATCAGTATCCACGTCATCGCCGGCGAGGCGATCGAGCCAGGTCCGGTTCCGCCGAAGACGGTGGCGACGGCCCCGGCCGTGCGTGCCTTCAGTCCCGGCCACTATGTCCTCGCCCTGACCGCCACGGCTTTAGGGCTCGGGCTCGCGCTCGTTTTGCAACCCTATCTCGGCGTCGAGAATGCCGACCTCATTCTGTTGACCGCGGTGGTGGCGGTGGCGGTGCGCCTCGGGCTGGGGCCGTCGCTGGCCGCGGTGCTGGCCGCCTCGCTCTCCTACAACTTCTTCTTTCTCCCGCCGGTCTACACACTCACCATCGCCGACCCGACCAACGTCGCCGCGTTCCTGCTCTTTACGGTGGTGGCCGTGGTGGTCTCGAACCTCGCCTCGCAGACCCGCCGGGAGGCCAGGGTCTCGCAAGGGCGTGCCCGTGCAACGGAGCGACTCTACGGTTTCAGCCGCAAGCTCGCCGGCTGCGGAACCCTCGACGACGTGCTCTGGGCCACCTCGGCCCAGATCGCCGCCATGCTCAAGGTCCGCGTCGTGCTCCTGTTGCCCGAGAACGACGTCGTCTCGGTGCGCGCCGGCTTCCCACCCGAGGACAGGCTGGATGCGGCCGATTTCGGCGCGGCGAAATGGGCCTTCGACAACGAAAGGCCGGCGGGACGCGGCGCCGACACCCTGCCGGGCGCCAGGCGGCTCTTCCTGCCGATGCGCACGGGGCGCGGCATCGTCGGCGTGATCGGCCTCGATGCGGATCGCATCGGCCCCATCCTCACCCCGGAGGAACGACGCCTGTTCGACACTTTGGCCGATATGGCGGCGCTCGCCATCGAGCGCGTCCGCCTCGTGGAGGATCTCGACCGCGCCGAGCGCGCCGCCGAGACCGACCGCCTGCGCCAAGCACTGCTCACCTCGATCTCGCACGATCTGCGCACGCCGCTCGCTTCGGTGCTGGGGGCGGCCACGACCCTGCGCGACCTCGATGGGGCTTTGGCCCACGAGGCCAAGGCCGACCTGCTCACGACCGTCATCGCGGAATCGGAGCGTCTGAACCGCTTCATCGTCAACCTCCTCGACATGACACGGCTCGAGGCGGGAGCGGTCGCTGCCAACCTCACCCTGCAGGACGTCGCCGAGATCGTAGACACGGCCCTGCGTCGCCTCGGTCCCATTCTGGTAGGACACCGCGTCGTGCTGGATCTGCCGGCGGGTTTGCCGGCCCTGCGCCTCGACCCCGTCCTGTTCGAGCAGGTGCTGGTCAACCTCCTCGACAACGCCGCCAAATATGCCCCGGAGGAGTCCACCGTCACCGTCCGGGGCTCGACCGAGGGGGGGCGGGTTCACCTCGCGGTGCTCGACGAGGGCGACGGCCTGCCTGAGGTCGATGTCGAACGCGTGTTCGACAAGTTCTATCGCGTCCGCAAAGGCGACAGCGTAAGGGCGGGAACGGGGCTCGGCCTCCCCATCGCACGCGGTTTCGTCGAGGCCATGGGTGGCGCAATGACGGCGGGAAACCGCCGTGACCGCCTCGGCGCGATCTTTACCATCGTCCTGCCGGTGCCCGGACACAGCCGGGCGGATCTCGCCGCATGAGCCTGAACATCCTCGTCATCGACGACGAACCGCCGATCCGCAAATTGCTGCGCATGGGGCTCGCGACCCAGGGCTACGCGATCTTCGAGGCGCCGAACGCCCGCATCGCCCTCGACCTCCTGGCCAAGGAGGCGATCGACCTCATCATCCTCGACCTCGGGCTGCCGGACATGCGGGGGCACGACCTCTTGCGCCGCATTCGCGAAGACCATCGCGACCTGCCGGTGGTCGTCCTGTCGAGCCGCGATGACGAGCCGGGCAAGGTCGAAGCTCTGGATCTCGGGGCCGACGATTACGTGACGAAACCCTTCGGTATGGGCGAACTCCTCGCCCGCATCCGTGCGGCCCTTCGGCATCAGCTCGCCGTCCAGGGTGAGCGTGCCCTGTTCGAGGTCGATGGCCTCAGCGTCGATCTCGTGCGCCGCATCGTCCGGGTGCGCGGAGCGGAAGTGAAGCTCACCCCGCGCGAGTACGATTTCCTGCGCGTGCTGATCCAGCATGCCGGCAAGGCACTCACCCACGCCCAACTCATGAAGGAGGTTTCGACCTCGTCGGACCCGCAATACCTGCGCGTCTACATGCGCCAGCTTCGCCTCAAGCTGGAGGCCGATCCCGAGCGGCCGCGCATCCTCCTCACCGAGACCGGAATCGGCTACCGCCTGCGCGCGCCGGAGGACGATGCCCGGACCTGACATGCCCTGACGCAAGCACCGACGGCTGCGTGGGCGATGGGCATGCGTCGCCAACTTCACCTTTCGCCATGCATCGAAATCCGGGGATTCGCGTTCATGGACCGACCTGACAAAGGCGGGCGTGGTGAAGCGCGCGCCTTCATCGAGAGGAACCTTCCGGACCTATGGAGCGCGATTGCGTCGTTATCGGCATCCACGGTCTCGCGAACAAACCACCCGCAGATGAGAAAACGCGATGGTGGAAGGCGGCCATCGACGAGGGCCTCGTTCGCAACGAAGGCATCGCCGATCCCCACTTCGCGTTCGACTTCGTCTACTGGGCCGATCTTCGCTACGACGCGCCGCTGTCCGGGGATGGCAACCGCGAGCCGTACCGGCCTTACGAGGGGACGGGACCTCTACCACGCGGGGAGACCGCGCCGACGCTCACCACCAACGCCATGTTGGCGCCGGTCTATGCCGGGATCGACGCCGTCGAGGAGGCAACCGGCGTGACCCTCGTCGACGATGTCATTCTCGAACATCGCTTCGACGACCTCTGGCACTATCACGCCGAACAGGACTTCGCCCGTCGGGTTCGCACGCGGCTGATCGAACGCCTGAAGGCATTCAGCGCCCATCGCATCCTTCTTGTCGCCCATTCGATGGGGTCGGTCATCGCCTACGACGTCTTGCGGATGCTGGAACGGGACGAACCATCATTGAGGATCGACCACCTCGTCACGGCGGCGTCGCCATTGGGCCTGGCGAAGGTGAAGCTCAAATTCGAGGCCGAGCACGACACATTACGCGTGCCGAACAACGTCGCGGCTTGGACGAACCTCGCCGATGGAGAAGACGTCGTCGCCATCATGGGTGATCTGGCGACGGACTACTCACCAAACGAGACCGGCATCCGCATCGACGACCGGAGAGTCATGAATGCGTACCGGCGTCCCGGCGGGGAGCCGAACCACCATAAATCCTACGGTTACCTGCGCACGCCCGAATTTTCAGCCATCGTCTCGAATTTCGTTTCGCGTGAGCAACGGCCCGTCAGGAGCGCGGAATCCGTCTGAAAGCAGGGGGGATCGTCGCCGATCCGCCCCCAGGGTGCACTTTCGAAGCCTGGGTCTCTGCTGCAGGCGACGGGCGCCGCTCAGCGGCACGGCTCCGCCGCGGTCTCGCTCCAGCTCCGCAATGGGAAGGCTCGGTCATAGCCGAGATTGAAGAGGAAGGCGTAGACCACGTAGAAAGCCGCGATCGCGAGATCCATGAAGAAGGCTTGCGCGAGGCCGATCCCGAGATACCAGGCGATCGGCGGCAGCATGATCATGAGCAGACCTGCCTCGAACAGAACGGCGTGCCCCACTCGCAGGGGGAGGCTCTTTCGCGTGTGACCGGCGAGTCGTTGCATGGCTCGATCGAAACCGAGATTGTAGACGTAATTCCAGGCCGTTGCGATCACGGCGCTGCCCACGCCGATCATTCCCATATCGGAGGCGTGCAATCCGAACAGCACGGTACCGAACGGGATGATCAGCGCGAGCCCGAACATCTCGAACAGGAGGGCGTGGCGGATACGGTCGCGTGTGCTGCGCATGGTCATACCTTGAACAATCTCGTTGGTTGACCGCTTCCTATCTGCGATACCCAAAGCATCAAGTTGGTATGTATCTCGGATCCAGATAGATGGCCGTCTCACTCGACCAGCTTCAGGCCTTCGTGGCAGCGGCCGAGGCCGGGTCCTTCTCCGGCGCAGCCCGGACATTGCGAAAGGCGCAGTCGGCCATCAGCACCCAGGTGGCGAACCTGGAGACGGATCTGGGCGTGGCGTTATTCAGCCGGGCGGGCAGGAACCCGGTGCTCACACCGGCGGGAGAGCGGCTGCTGCTCGAAGCGCGCGTGGTGCTCGACAGGCGGGAGCATCTCATCGGCGTGGCGAGCAGCCTGGAGCGGCGGGTGGAGAACCGGCTGGTGGTCGCCATCGACGAACTCTACCCCGAACATGCGCTCGGCGCCCTCTTCGCCGATTTCGCGCGGCATTTCCCCTTCGTGGAACTGGAACTGCTCTTCCCGCTGATGGAGGATGTCAGCCGCATGGTTCAATCCGGAGCCGCCGATCTCGGTGTGATGTGGCGCCAGGAGGTCCTACCCACGGAACTGGGCTTCCAGACCATCGGCTGGGTACCGCTCAAGCTCGTCTGCGGATGCGATCACCCGCTGGCGAAAGCACGCGTGGAGTGGGAGGAACTGAAGCGCCACCGCCAGATCCTCGTCGCCGCGCGCAGCGACGGGCCGGAAAAGCGCCGCCTGCGGGTGGCCGCCGAGGTCTGGTGGGTGGAGAGCCATTGGGTGATCCTCGAACTGGTAAAACACGGGATCGGCTGGGCCTTCGTCACCGACCACGTCATCGCGGCGTCTCAGACCGCGCCGTACCTCGTCACGCCGGACCTGCAATTCGACAAAGGCGATTGGCCGATCGCCCTGGAACTGGTCTGGCACAAGCAGCGCCCCTGCGGCCCCGCTGCGGCTTGGCTGCGCGAGCGCTTCGCGGCGGAAAGGGTCGGCACCCTGTCGAACGGTAGCCAAGCAGGGTGAGGGACGGAATGCGAACTCGTCCCGGTGGAGGACGCCTTACAATCGCGGGGCAATCAGCCCTTCATGAGCGGGAACCGGACCGGTGGCACGAGACGGGTCAAGGCCGTTCCCATGCCGCGCGGACCGGGCCGGCCGCATTGTCCGGCTTCGCATCGCCGATGAAGATCACCACCGGACCGTGATCGGCCCGGCGCGGGTCGTAGAAATCGAGCAGGTTCGGGTGAAGGCGCTGGATATAGTCCGGGCGCACGCCTTCCCGTCGTAGCAGGTGGTCGATGACGACCTGATCGCCGTGCACGGCGTTCGGGACCGGTCCGCATGACCCCGCCTCCATCCAGCGCGCAGGGGCCGCCGTAAAGGCGGTGGAAAGGAAGTCCAGTTCGCCGCCCTCCCAGCGCATCAGGGCGCTGGAGAGACGGCCCTTGTGGAAATAATCCTCCATCGCGGCCAATCCCGGCGAGGCGAGGGCGTCGGCCGGCCCGGTGAAGACGGTGTCGAGGTCGCACAAAACCGTCGTTCCCTGCGTCAGGCCGGGGCGAAACGCCTCCATCTTCGCCCACCATGCTGGCCAATCGTGCCGGAGCGCCACGCGCTCTACACCGGCCATGGCGAGGGGAAGGTCCGTCAGGCAGAGTATCCTGTCGAAGGCCGGGGCGTGGCGGCGCACGCCGCGAGCGAGGCGCTCGACCCAGGTCGCGTCGTAACGGCCTCCGCCCTTCAGGACGGTGATCAGCGTGGTCATGTGGGAAACTCGGTCTTGTGAGGAGCCCGGCCCAGGGATGGGCGGTTCATTCGGAGGTGTGCAGGCGGAGCCGCCCGGCCGCCTCGGCCTCTGCGAACCACGCGCGTTCGGCGGCCCAGGGATGGCCGGGCCAGCCGGCAAAGCCGAAGCCATAGGCATCGACCGGCTCGGATTGTGGTCGCCGGCCGAGGAGGAGCGCTAGCGTCACGAGGAATCCGGTGCTGGGGTTCGGCCGTCCCGTGGTGCCAGGCGCGAGGCGACGCCGCCCCTCGCGGTGCAGATCTTCGGACAGCACGTGGACCGGTTTGCCGAGGGGAGACAGCAAGGCCAGCACCTCGCGGGTCCAGCACATCTGTTCAGGCCGGTTCTCCTCTGCGGCGAGCATCGGGAATGGCAGGATGAACGCTTCGGCGCACCGGACGACGGGGCGATCGAGGAAGCGCGGGTCGGCCAGCCATTCGCGCATCTGTCCACCGCGATTGACCAGGGCGAGGTGCGTGACCCGGAAGCCGGTGCTCCCGCCGAAACCCGCCGCGTTGTTGAAGCGCACGACAGAGGCGGCGGCGTCGATGGCGGCGGCGGCCTCGATTCCCGGCGCGTTGCCGACGATGGCGAGCGGCGAATCCGGTAACCGCAGCACGTCGCGGGAGAGGGGGGAGTCGACCTGGGTGTTCACTTGCGGCAGGGGTACGAGGAACAGCGGAGGTATGGCGTCGGACCCGCGCGGCAAGGTGCGAGCGGGGAGGGGGACCGATGATGCGTCGATGCTTTGTCTGTGGCGCCCCCATGCTGCAGCCGACCGACCGGCACCTCATCTATCCGGGTGGACGCCGCCGCGCCTTTCCGCTCGCCTGCGCGTCCTGCGGCCTCCTGCTGGCGGCGGATGCAGAGCGTCAGGGATGCCGCGCGGATCTCGCCGAGCGCCTTTCGGGCCCGATCTTCCTTCCCGACCCGGAGGGGGGCTACGGGTTGGATCTCTACACCCTGCGCAGTGCCGCGACCGGCTTCGGCCTTGGCGTTCGTGCGCTCGACGACGAGGGTCGGACCGACCTTCGGCATCCCCATAGCGACCGTGCCGCGCGGGCGAACCTCTACGCCCTCGACGGGGCGGCGGGAGTGCCGGTCTCCCTGGGCCTGCTCTGCCGGCCGCCCGAGCTCGACGCCGTCCTGGCTAACGTGGCGAGCCATGCGGGCTGGACCGACGATGTCGTGATCCTGCTCGACGCGCCGGCGCATCCGCCGCGAGCCGTGCCCAAGGCCGGATTTCCACCGAGTGCCGTGCGGGTGGGCGCCCGGCCCATGGACGGTGATTTCAGTACGCAGCGCAACGTCCTTCAGGATCTCGCCCGCAATCCCTGGATGCTACAGCTCGATGCCGACGAGAGCCTCACTGCCGATTCCGGCCAGCTCCTTCCGGCGCTGGCTGCCATGGCGGAGGCGGACGACGTCCTCTCCGTCGGCTTGGCGCGCCGGAACCGTGTCGACGGCATCCTCTCGGACGTCTACCCGGACGTGCAGTATCGGCTCAATCGCAAGTCCGTGCGCTATGCGGGCCGCGTGCATGAGCGGCCGGTCCTCGACGGCGGCTGGCCACGCAGCTTCATCGCCCTGCACGGGGCGATCGAGCACCGTCTGAGCCGGGCCCATGTCCTGGCGCGTTCACGGCGCTACGAGAGCCTGGACCCGGGACGCGGACGTCCCGAGGAGGAGGCCGCGCTGCTGCAGCCCTACCGGGAGTGAGGCCGCGCTGACCCGTGGGCCTGGGCCGCCGCGATGGCCCGGGCGTAGAGGTCGAGGGTATCTCTGGCGAGCACCTCCCGGCTGAAGCGGCCAGCCGCCGCCAGTGCGTTGGTCCGATAAGTGCGGCGCAGAGCCGGATCGGCCAGCAGCGGACGAACGACATCGGCCAGGGCCGGGCCGGTAGCCTCCTTGGCCAGCGGCCCGGCGCCGGGCCCGCCTACGAACCTGCGCGCGCTCGCGTCCTGCGCACAGGCCACCACCGGCCGGCCATAGGCGAGGGCCTCCTGATAGACGAGGCCGAAGCTCTCGTAGCGCGAGGGGGCGAGCACTGCGTGCGCCTCGGCATAGGCGTCGGCGAGGTCTTCCGCGGGCACCCGGCCGCGTGCGCGAATGCAGGCCCGCGCCGCTTCAGGAATGTCGGCCGGGAGATCCGTTGCCGGCACGCCGACGAGATCGAGCACGAAGGCGGGCACGGCGCCGCGCCTCGCTTCCTCGGCTAGGATCGCGACCGCAGCGAGAAGCGCGTCGAAGCCTTTCCGTGCTTCTGCCCGGCCGACGAAGAGCAGGCGTACCGGCCCTTCATCCTCCGGGTAGGGCGCGGCGCGCGCCGCTGCCGTGATCTCCGGCGGCAGGCTGAGGCCGATCACTGCCTCCGGCTGTCGGCCGGACAGGCCGTAGGCTCGGGCGATCACGGCCCCGTGCTCGACGGTGTTGGCGATCAACCCGGCGCTGCCGCGTCCCTGGCGGCGTTCGAGGGCATCGGCGGCTCTTCCGTCCAGGCCATCGCGCAACGAGCCGGCGGGCGGGCGCGTGAAAGCGGCGGGCGTCGAACTGCGCGTGACCAGCGGCAGGTCTCGGCGGCCGGTCAGCAGCGCGGCGGGGGCGTACCAGTTCGTTGCCTCCACGACGCCGAAGGGAGCTCGGGCATGGTCGGCGAGGATGGCATGGCGGAAGGCAAACGGCGCGGCGAGGTGCCCGGCCGAACCCCAGCGGCGCAGGCGGGCCAGCCCGCCGTCCGGCGGCAGGCCAATCCCCGCAACCGTCACGCCCTCGACCCGTTCGCGGCCGACGCGGTCGAGGGTGAAGACCGTGACGTCGACGCCGGCCTCGGCGAGGCTTTCGGCGATCTCCCGGGCGGCGGTCGAGAGACCGCTCGGTGCCGGCGGATAATCCCACGTGAGGAGCGCAACGCGCATCAGGCAGCAAGCAGGCGGCGATAGACGGCGAGGTAATCGGCCGCCATGCGCTCGGCGGTGAAGCGCGCCTCGAAGCGGCGGCGGATGACGGCGCGGTCGAGGCGGCCGATCCGGCCCAGGGCCTCCACCGCCTCGGCCTCGGAGGAGACGACGAAGCCGGTCACGCCGTCCTCGACGATCTCCGGCACCGAGCCGCGGTTCCAGGCGATCACTGGCGTGCCACAGGCCATCGCCTCGATCATCACGAGGCCGAAGGGCTCGGGCCAGTCGATGGGGAAGAGCAGAGCCCGCGCGCTTCCCAGGAGATCCGCCTTCCGGGAATCGTCCACGGGACCGAGATAGGTCGCGTCCTCGCCGAGGAGCGGGCGCACGTGGCGTTCGAAATAGTCGGGGTTGCCGACGTCGATCGTGCCGCCGAGCCGGATCGGCAGGCCGGCGGCGCGCGCGACACGGATGGCGGTGTCCGGCCGCTTCTGGTCGGTCATCCGACCGACGAAGGCGACATGGTCGCCGGGCTGCGTCTGCAAGCCGTAGCGGTCCCGCGCGATGCCGTGATGGACGATCCCGGCCCGGTTGGAGGCCGGAATACCCGCCTCTTGTGCCGCCGAGATCGCCGCGACCGGCAGGTCGGGAAACCCTGCGAAGAACAGCGCCCGGTCGAGCTCGTCCACCCGCCAGTGGATTGTGGTCAGGCTGTGCCGCCGGCGGGCTCCGAGGAGCGCCGCATGCGAGAAATCGCCGTGGCAATGGATGATGTCGAACTCGTCCATCCGCAGCCGCAGCGCCTCCAATTGCAGCGCATCGAGCGCCGCAGGGACGCCGGGTGCAACGCGACCGTGACGGCTTTCGAGGGCCGCCAGACTGGGATGGTCGCCGATGCGTGGTAAGTCTGTCGCACTGTCGGACGGCGCGAACAGCGTTATTTCGACGCTGAGGTTTCGTAGTGCCGTGCTGAGGTCATGAATGACCCGCTCCGTGCCACCGTGATGCTCGGGAGGAACAGGGAAAATGTTCGGGGCGACTTGGGCGACGCGAATCACGGAGCGGACCTCAACTACAGAATTTGCTTGTCTCAGCGCGCTTACAACGCTGTCGGCCTGATGTTTATCTTGCATATCGCCCTTCAGGGCTGCCTGCGCGGCGGCGGAGTGGTGTTTGGGCTCACCGCCGATACCGGCGGCCATATCCGCTACCTGCTCGATCTCGTGGCGGCCTCGTCACAGGATCCCGGCATCGACAGGATCGTCATGGCGACACGTCTGTTCGACGGCACGCATGGGCCGGATTACGCCGTGCCCGAAGAGCGCATCTCCGACAAGGTGGAGCTCGTGCGGCTCGCGAGCGCGTCCCCCGTCTATCGCGCCAAGGAGGAGATGCACGAGGAGGTGGCGAGCTTCGCCCAGAGCCTCATGGACTGGATCGCACGGCAGCCTCGGGCGCCGGACATGATCCATGCCCATTACGCCGATGCCGCCTCGGTCGCGAGGCTCGTCGAGGACGAACTCGGGATTCCCTTCGTGTTCACCGCCCATTCGCTCGGGCGGGTCAAGGCATCGATGTTGGGTGTAGGAGCGGAGACCTCCGCCGATCTCGCCCACCGCATCGCTGCAGAAGAGGAGGCGCTGGCTAGCGCCAGTCTCGTCATCGCCTCGTCCCGGGACGAGGCGGAAGTGCAATATGCCGGATACGTCGCCTACGATCCCGGACGCATCCGGGTCCTGCCACCGGGCAGCGATCTCGCACGGTTCGCGTCTGCCGTGCCCCTTTCGCGGGTCGATGCCACCATCGACCGCTTTCTGCAGGATCCCGGGAAGCCCGCCCTGTTGGCACTCGCCCGGCCGGTGGCGCGCAAGAATCTGGCGGCGCTGCTGCGGGCCTATGGCGAAAGCCCGGCCCTGCAGTCCCGCGCCAACCTCGTCCTCATGGCCGGCACGCGCGAGGACATCGATGCGCTCGACGGCGACATGGCCGCCACCCTGCGTGAGATTCTGGTGCTGATCGACCGCTACGATCTCTACGGACGCGTCGCCTATCCGAAGACTCACGACCCGGAGGATGTGCCGGCGATCTACGCCTATGCCCGCGTGCGCGGCGGCCTGTTCGTCAATCCCGCCCTCAACGAGCCGTTCGGTCTGACATTGTTGGAAGCCTCGGCGTCGGGGTTGCCGCTGGTCGCCACCGATAGCGGCGGTCCCAACGACATCGTCGAGACCTGCGGCAACGGTCTCCTCGTCGATCCGCGCGCGCCCGACGCGATCGCGGCCGCGTGCCTGCGCATCCTCGGCGAGCCCGACCTCTACGCGCGGTGTGTGGCGGGAGGCGCGCACGCGGCCGCCGCCTATGACTGGGATCAGCATGCGGCGCGCTACCACGACCTACTGCGGGCACTCCTGGCGCCCGAGCCGCCCATGGCGGAGCCAAGGCAATTGCTGATCTGCGATATCGACAACACGCTGGTGGGTTGCGAGGCGGCGCTCGGCATCTTCCGGCGCTGGCGCAGCTGGCAGGCAGGTTTGGCCTTCGGTGTCGCCACCGGTCGCTCCTTTCACAGCGCCATGGCGATCCTCGAGCAGCAGGCCAGTCCGCGCCCGCAGGTGATGATCACCTCGGTGGGGTCCGAGATCTACCATCTCGACCCCAACGGCGTGACCTACACGGCCGATCTGGCTTGGCGCGACGCCGTCTCGACCGGGTGGGACCGTGCCGGCATGCAGGCGGTGCTCAGCAGTCTCGATGGGCTCGTGCCCCAGGGGGGGCTGGAGCAGCGCGGGCACAAGCTGAGCTATTTCGGGGATGCCGCGGCGGCTGAGGCGGTACGAAACCGCCTCGCGCAAGCGGACCTCCGCGCCAACGTGATCCACAGCCATGGACGCTACCTCGATGTCCTGCCGGTGGCGGCATCCAAGGGCACCGCGGTGCGCCATGTCCGCGCCCTCTACGGCTTGCCGGAGAGAGCCGTGTTCGTGGCGGGCGATTCCGGAAACGACGTGGAGATGCTGCGCGCCGAGGCGCAGGCCATCATCGTCGCCAATTATTCCGACGACCTGGCGAGCCATGCGGCCCTGAAGCATTCCTACGTCGCCCGGACCTCGCACGCCCGTGGCATCATCGAAGGCGTCGGCCATTTCCGCAGGATGCTGGTCGATGCGGGCTGAGCCTTTGGACCGGCCTTCCGCGAGCGTGCTCACGCTCGTGCGCGGCCGGGCCGACCGCCTGCGCAATCTGATGCGTGGATTGACCCGGCAGTCCGTGCGGCCACATGAGCTCGTGATCGCCTGGATGCAGCCAGAACCGGAGGCGGACTTGCCCGATCCGGGCTGCCCCGTGCGCCATATTCTCGTGGCCGGGGAGCCGATGCCGCTGGCCGCCGCCCGCAACCGCGCAGCCGAGGCCGCCACCGGAGACCTGCTGGTTTTCCTCGACGTGGACTGCATTGCCTCGCCCGGCCTCGTCGGTGCCTATCGCCGGGCCGCATCGGAGACGGACGGCCTCTTCCTCGGCGAGGTGCTTTATCTGCCGCCGGGGTTGGATGCGGAGACGGCTTCCGACGACGCGGCTTTGGCCCGACACGGCCGGGCACATCCGGCACGGCCGGCGGTCCCGCGAACGGGCCTGCGCCGGGAGCCCGATCCCGGCCAACTCTGGGGCCTGTCCTTCGCGCTGCCGGCCCGCGCCTGGCGCGCCGTCGGCGGCATGGACGAGGCCTATGCCGGCTATGGCGGCGAGGAGACCGACCTCGCCACCCGCCTCGACGCTTCCGGTCTCCCGACGTTCTGGGTCGCGGGGGCGCGCGCCTATCATCAGCACCACCCGGTCCACGTGCCGCCGCTGCAGCATTTCGAGCCCATCCTCGCCAATGCCACCCGCTTCCGCCGGGCGCATGGACGCTGGTGCATGACCTACTGGCTCGGTCAGTTTGAGGCCGCCGGATTGATCGCCTGGGACGCGGACTCCCCCGAAATCCGGGTCATCCGCCATCCGAGTACCGCCGAAATCGCCGCCGCCCTGCGGCCCGACGCCCTTTACTCCTGACGAAATGCGACCCGTGACATCGATCAAGAAGCCCATCGCGTTCTTCGTCCACCACCAGGGACGCGGCCATGCCAACCGCACGATGGCGTTGGCGGCCGAGTTCGCACGCGACCGGCCCGTCTCTGTGCTCACCGCCGGCCCGCAGCTGTTCGAGGGGTTTTCCCGCGATATCGAGATCGTGACGCTGCCGAACATGATCGGCGCCGAGGTACCGACCGCGCGACTCTATGCGGAGCCGACGCCGCAGGTGATGCACTGCGTGCCCCTCGGCCTCACCGAGATGCGCCGGACCATGCGGCGGATCCTCGACCATCTCGACGAACGTGACGTCGGCCTGTTCGTGGTCGACGTCTCCGCAGAGATCGCGCTGCTCGCGCGCATCGCCAGCGTTCCGGCGGTGCAGATTCGCATGCACGGGGACCGCTCCGACATTGGCCATCTGGGCGCCTACGAGGCCTGTGTCGGCATGCTGGCCCCGTTCGACGAACGCATGGAACAGGACGACTACCCGGCTCAGCTGCGGGCCAAGACTTTCTACAGCGGCGGCCTTTGCACCAGCGTCGACGGAGTCCTGGGCCGCGCCGAGGCACGTGCGAAGCTCGGCCTCGACCCCGACCGCGAGATCGTCGTCGCGGTCACGGGGGGAGGGGGCAGTGGCACCCCCTACGCCCCCCTGACGGTGGCCGCACGCGCCGCGCCCGAAGCCCTTTGGCTGACTCTCGGGCCCACCCACCGCGAGGGGCACGAGACGGATTTCTCCAACCTGCGCGAACTCGGCTGGGTACCCTCGGTGACCGATTATCTCGCCGCGGCCGACATCGTCGTGGCGTCGGCGGGCGACAACACGATCCACGAGGTCGCGCGCGTCGGCGGGCGCCTGATCGTCATGCCGGAATGGCGCTACTTCGGTGAGCAGACCCGCAAAGCCGAGGCCCTGGTCCGGCTTGGTGCCGCCGTCCAGGCCCCGGTCTGGCCAGGCGACCTCAAGGGCTGGCGCGATCTCCTCGACCGGGCTCGCGCCCTCGACCCCGGTCCCTTGCGCAGCCTTTACGCGCCGGACGCCGCCCGTCGTGCCGCCGGCTGGCTCGAAGGGCTGACCGACGAACTCTGGCAGGGCGCAGCGGAGCGTCCCGCGCTCACCGTCGTTGCCGCAGGCTGAATGCCCCTCGACCCCATCGTTGAAACCCGCCCGGAGCCAGACCGACCGATGTCCACCGTTTCCGTCGTGACCCTGGCCAAGGGACGGCCCGCGCACCTGCGCAACGTGCTGCGGGGCTTGGAGCGCCAGACGCAGAGGCCCGCCGAGTTCATCATCGCGGTGATGCAGGACATGCCCTACGACCTGCCCGAGGTCGGCTTCCCGGTCCGCCAGATCCTGGTGCCGGGTACGGATCTGCCGCTGGCGGCGGCCCGCAACCGGGGCGTCGCGGAAGCCAGCGGGGACGCGGTGATCTTCCTCGACGTCGACTGCATCCCGGCCCCCGAACTCGTCGCCGACTATGCAAGAGGCCTCGCCGAACTCGACGGCCTGCTGATGGGTGAGGTGCTCCACCTGCCCGAGCACGCCACTGCGGGCGACTGGACCATCGCGGATTTTGCAGCGGTCGCGGAGAAGCATTCCGACCGCCGGGGCCCCCCGGCCTCCGGCCTCGAAATCTGTCCCGATTATCGCTGCTTCTGGTCCCTCAATTTCGCTATCCGGCGCGCCACCTTCCTGGCCACCGGCGGCTTCGACGAGCGCTATACCGGCTATGGCGGCGAGGACACGGATTTCGGCAAGATCCTCGACCAGGGTGGGATTCCCATCGCCTGGATGAAGGGCGGCCTCGCCTATCACCAGTACCATCCGCACCACATGCCACCTGTCCACCATCTCGACAGTGTGGTGCGCAACGCCGAACTGTTCGAGGCCAAGTGGGGCTACCGGACGATGGGCCACTGGCTCTACGCCTTCAAGGTGATGGGCCTGATCGACGACACTCCCGACCAGCCGATCCGCATCCTGCGCCGGCCGGAGCCCGGTGATTTCGCACTCACCGGCCAGCAGAGCCATCAGCCCTACAGCAATTCGGCCTCCGTCATCCGATACCTCGAAGCCCAGTCGGCCACGGCTCTCACCGCGTGAGGATCGCGCTCCTCGCCCATCTGCGCCATCCGGTGGCGGCCCCCTTCGCGGGTGGAATGGAAGCCCATTGCTGGACCCTCGCCGAGGGGCTGATGGCGCGGGGACACGAGGTGGTGCTGTTCGCCGCCGGGGACAGCGACCCGCGCTTCGTGATCGATTCGGTGATTCCGGTGCATCACGAGCGCAGCTTCCCCGGCCTGGAGCACCGGGGCGATTCCGGGCTCAAGGCTCATGTGGATGCCGGCTACGCCGCTGCCTGCGACCGGATCGCGGCCGGCGGCTTCGACGTGCTGCACAACAACTCGCTGAGCCGCCTGCCCCTGGAGCGTCGGCGCTTGGCGGCGGTGCCGACTGTGACGTCGCTCCACGTCCCGCCCTACGACGCCCTGCGCTGGTTCGTGCAGGAGAGCCTCGTGCCGGGACATCGGATCACCGTCACGTCGGAGGCCCAGCGCAAGGTCTGGTGGCCCGGTGCGCCACCGGAGAATGTGTCCGTCCTCCATAACGGCATTGATCCTCGCGCCTGGCCTTATCGTGATCGGGGTGATGGCAGCGCCGTCTGGTCCGGGCGCATCGCGCCCATCAAGGGCACTCATCTCGCCGTCGCGGCGGCGCAGCGCGCCGGCCTCCCCCTGACGTTGTTCGGTCCGATCGAGGATCGGGAATACTGGGACGCGCGGGTCGCCCCGCAGCTCGGCGGCGCCATCCGCTACGGCGGCCACCTCTGCGGCGACACGCTTGCGAAGGAGATCGGCCGCGCCTCCGTCTTCCTGTTCACGCCCTGCTGGGACGAGCCCTTCGGCCTCGTGGTGATCGAGGCCATGGCCTGCGGCGTGCCGGTGGCCGGGATCATGATGGGAGCCGCCGCGGAGGTCGTGGGCGAGGCCGGATATCTCGTGCCGCCGGACGACATTTCTGCGCTCGCCGTCGCGATCGGTGAGGCCCTCACGATCCCGCGCGAGGTCCCGCACGCCCGTGTCATGCGCCTGTTCACCCGCGATCTCTGGCTGGAACGCTGCGAGGCCCTCTACGCGCAGGCGCAAGTGCAGGCGCAGGTGAAGCACCCCTGAGTTCCCTCGCCCCTCCGGATGCCCGCCCCGAGGATGGGCGCAACCTCATCGTGAGCCGCCCATGAGCCCCATTCCCTGGACCCGCCTCGCCGTCATCGACGCCCTCTGGCACGGCCGCGATCCCTTCGCGGACCCGCCGGATGACCTGCGGCCCCTCGATCTCCAGGGCTGGCGCAGCGTCCATCCCTATCTCGACGAAGCCGTCATCGAATTCCGGCCTCACGTGGTCGTGGAGATAGGAGCCTGGAAGGGCGCGAGCACACTGCATCTGGCCAGGACCATGGCGGCGCATGGCGTCGAGGGAACCGTCATCGCGGTGGATACCTGGCTCGGCGCCGTCGACCATTGGGCGGATTCGGGTCTGTTCGCCGAACTCGCCACCGAACACGGCTATCCGAGCCTTTACCGGAGCTTCCTGGCCAATGTCCTGCGCGAGGGGCTGGCGGACCGGGTCGTACCGCTTCCACTGGACTCGGTGAACGCTGCGGAACTGATGCGCCTGCGCAACGTCGCTGCCGACGTCATCCATCTGGATGCCGGCCACGAAGAGTCTTCCGTGGCGGCGGACCTTCGGGCGTGGTGGCCGGTTCTGCGCCCGGGCGGCCTGTTCGTCGCCGACGATTATGACCGCCTGGGCGGGAGCTTCCCCGGGGTCACGCGGGCGGTCGACGCCTTCTGCGCGGAAGCCAGCGTAAAGGGGCCCTGGTCGCAGGAGGGGAAGTGCAAGTTCCTCAAGCCGGTCTGAAACCTAGGCCGGGTGCATCGGCACCTCGGACGCCATCGCTTCAGAAGGCATAGCGGACTTGGCAATAGGGCATCAGCTCGGCCAGATGATCCTTGAAACGCGCGATCCACCGCCCTTTCCAGCCGCTTCGATAGCGCAGGTTGTCGCCGCCACCCTGTGACCGTTTTCCCTCCTGGATATCGGGCCGCCAGAGCAGGTCCTCCGCGCGGGGATGCCAGTTCAGGTTGACGGCATGGAGATCCGCATTGTGCGTGAGCAGGATGATCTCGGCCTTGAGCTGCGCCTTCGCCGCCGCCCCGATCCCGTCATCGATGGCGGTGAACAGTTCTCGCCAATCGGCCTCCCAGCCTTCGTAGAGGATGACCGGCGAGAAGTTCACATGGACTTCGAACCCTGCCGCCACGAAGTCGTCGATGGCGGCGATGCGCTCACGCATCGGGGCCGTGCGCACATCCACCACCTTTGCGATCCGTTCGGGCATCAGGGAGAAGCGGATCCGGGTCTTGCCCTGTGGATCGTAGGTCAGCAGTTCCCGGTTCACGGCCTTGGTGGCGAAGGAGGCCTTGGCATTCGGGAGATCCCGGAACAGCCCGACCATGTCGCGAACGTTGTCCGATAGGCTCGCATCCACGGAAAGATCGCCATTCTCGCCGAGATCGTAGACCCAATGGTCGGCATCCACCGTATCCGGCTCGGGAAGCCGTCCTTGGCGCGCGGCATGGCGGGCGATGGCGGCGCAGACCTGCTCGACATTGACGAAGAGGGAGATCGGGTTGGCGAAACCCTTGCGACGGGGGACGTAGCAATAGGCGCAGGCCATGGCGCAGCCATTCGAGGTGGAGGGCGCGATGAAATGGGCGCTGCGCCCATTCGGCCGCATCGTCAGGCCCTTCTTCACCCCGAGCACCAAGGTCGAGCGCTTGATCCGCAGCCAGTCCTCCGCCGAGCCTTCGTTGCCGTGCAGGGAGGGGATGTTCCAGTGCGACGGCACCTCGATCCGCTCGGCGTCGGGGAAGCGGTCGAGGATGGCGAGGCCGCGCGGGAAATTCGAAACCGCAGGCTCGTGGTAGATCGTCCTGATATCCAGAATGTCGCGGGAAAGGGCCATGCGGTATCCTGCGGCGCGCGTTCGCCCCGTGTCACGTAAGATAGGGCTCTGGGGCCCGGAGGGGATGACCCTCGCCGTCGATCCGGTCGTCGCGCCGCCCGTGTTTCGGGGCTCGATCGAGTCCAGCGGGCGAGTGGCAGGCCATCGCGGGGGAGCGAACGTCGCGCGGCGGAAATCCGAGGCGGGGATTGGCCGCCGGGCCCGAAGGGCCACCCTATCGTTAACAGATAATTAACCTCGCCCTCTTTGCGGCGGTGTCGAAACATGCGCTCAAGACGCGTCCGTCACGGGAGGTGAAACTATTGCCTTGGTTGCCGCGTATCTCGGGCATGATCTGCTTCGACACGCTCATCGATCAGCTGGAATTGGAAAAGCAGGCCCTTGCGCGGGAGATGGCGCATCGCGGACCCGCGCCTTACACCCTCATCGACATGCTGATCGCGCTCGACCAGAAAATTTGCGCCTTGAGAATCCTGAGTGAAGACCGCTGACGCCGCTTTGGCCGATGCGAAGTCTCCTGGGTTTGCGGTCAGGCAGGACAGGACGTTTCTGACGAGTCTCCTATTGCGTTGACTCCCCTGGGGAGAGACCGATCCATCACCGGGAGTTCGTGACCAGATTCAAGCGGCAGCGCTTTGTTTCCGGGTGGATGCGAACTCGAACGCCTCCAAGGCCGGGAGGGGCCTGCTCAGAAGATAGCCCTGAGCTTCCGTGCATCCTTCGCGACGAATGCAGGACAGTTGAACGTCGTTCTCGACCCCTTCCGCCGTGATGCTCGCTCCCATGCGTCCGCCAAGTCCGACGATGGCGCGGACGATGGCGGCGGTGTCCGCATCGGCGATCTCGGAAACGAACGACCGGTCGATCTTGATCTTGTCGAAGGGAAATCGACGCAGGTAGTTGAGGGATGAGTAGCCGGTGCCGAAATCGTCCAGCGCGATGCGGATCCCGAGCTCACGAAGCCGGTGAAGGCAAGCCGTCACGCTGTCCGCGTCACCGATGAGCACGCTCTCGGTGATCTCCAGCTCCAGGCGGTCCGGCCTCAGACCGGACGCGGCCAAAGCCGATACGACGCAATGCTCCAGGCCGGGCGTCGTGAATTGCGCTGCCGAGACGTTCACCGCCACCCGGAGGTCGCCTGGCCAAGCCGCCGCTTCGCGGCAGGCTTCCCGCAGGGCCCAGCTGCCGAGGGGAACGATCAGGCCGGTCTCCTCGGCCAATGGGATGAAATCAGCCGGCGAAACCAAGCCTTTGACGGGGTGACGCCAGCGCATCAGGGCCTCGAAGCCGCTGGTCGTGTCGGTGGCAAGCTCGATAATCGGTTGATAGTACAATTCGAACTGACCCAGCCGCACGGCTTCGCGCAGATCGAGTTCGAGAACGTTGCGCGCGGCGATCGCCGCATCCATGCCGGGCTCATAGAAGCGGAACGTGTTCCGTCCGGCCGCCTTGGCGCGGTAAAGGGCGATGTCGGCATTCTTGAACAACTGATCCGGGTCGCCGCCATCCTGCGGCCCGACAGCGATGCCGATGCTGACGCCGACACTGACGGAGCGGCCGCCGAGGTCGAAGGGCGATTGCAGCGCCTCGATCACCTGCTGCGCCGTGGTGGTGGCAGTCTGAAGGAGATCGGGTTCTCTCAGCACGATGGCAAATTCGTCGCCGCCCAATCGCGCAACGGTGTCGCCCTCGTGAATGACCGACGTCAACCGCTCGGCGACGGCGCGAAGGAGGCTGTCTCCTGCCGGATGGCCGAGGCTGTCATTGACCGCTTTGAAGCGGTCGAGGTCGCAGGCGAGGACGGCGAAGATGTGCCCGCGTCGTTGGGCATTGTCCATTTCCCGGCCGAGCCGGTCCCGGAACAGCGCGCGGTTGGGCAGGCCGGTCAGCACATCATGCGTGGCCAGATGTTCGAGCTGATGTTCCGCATGCTTGCGTTCCGCGATGTCGATATGGGTGCCGACCATGCGCAGCGGGCGTCCGGTTGCGTCGCGTGTCACCACCTTGCCGCGCGATAAGATCCAGGTATGGCCCCCGTCCTTCTTCCGCATGCGAAGTTCGCATTCGAAAATCGGCGTTCGCCCGCCGATATGGTCGAGGAGGCGCCGGCGGACGGTCACGACATCGACGGGATGCGTTAGCTGTTCGCACGCCTCGATATGCCCCTCGATTTCACCGGGTTCGTAGCCGAGCATGCTCTGCCAACGGTCCGAGAGCCACACCTTGCCCGTCGGGAGGTCCCAGTCCCAAAGGCCGTCGCTGCCGCTGTCCAGGGCGAAAGCGAGCCTTTCTTCGCTGGATCGTAACGCCGTTTCCGCGGCCTTGCGGTCGGTGACGTCGCGTAACGACGACACGTAGCCGATGGGCTTGGACGAGCCGGGCAGGCGCGTGACCTTGAGGCACGCTTCGATCCATACCCAGGAGCCGTCCTGCCGACGATAGCGCTGGGTCGTGATGGCTCCCTCGATCCGGCCCTCGACTAGGTCGGAGAGAACATGTCGGTGTTGGGCGACATCCTCGGGATGGACGAAATCGATGGGCCGGGTGCCGATGATGTCTTCGGGAGGATAACCGAGCACCGCCACCGACGCGGGCGAGACATAACGGCGGATGGTATCGAGGTCGGACCAGATGATGACGTCTTTGGTGTTCTCCGCGAGAAGCCGATAAGCGGCTTCGCTCGTGCGCAAGGCTTGGTTGGCCCGGCGCATGCGGTCGACGAACAGGGCGAGTCCCGCGAAACCGACAATCGTCAGCATGGTCGCGGCAATGCCCGACGCCAGCGCGAAACGCGGCAGGCTCGACGCAATCTCGGGCGCGGCCATGTTCGGGATCAGCTCGGCTGCGCCCATGGCGGCGAAATGCACGCCCGCGACGGAAATCGTCAGGAGCGTCGCCGCCACGGTGGTGGCGTATCGAAGCGTGTCGCGTGCAAAAATCACGAAGGCGATGGCCGTCAGCGACCAGCCGATGAGCAGCGCCGTGGCGAGGAGCGGCCAGTTCATCACAGGGGTAGCGGCGACCTGCAGGCTCGCCATCCCCGCGAGATGCATCCCCGTCATGCTGATGCCCAGGATCACCGCGGCCGCGACAGCCACCGCGGGGGCTGCGCTCCATCGGGACAAGGCGAGCGCCACCAGCGAACCGAGGATGCCGACGAGAAGGGAAACGAGGGTGAGCGTCAGATCGTAGCCGGTCGCGAGGCCTGGATCATAGCCGAGCATCCCGATGAAGTGGGTGCTCCACATGCCGGCACCGGCCGAGAAACCAGCCGCGAACAGCCAGGCCCATGTCTCGAAGCCCTGGCTTCGAAAGACGTGGCGAACGAGCCGCAGAGCGGTGTGACTCGACACCCAACATACGAGGATGGCCAGTGGTACGACCCACCAGTGATGCTCCTCGGTCATGCACAAAAATGCACGATACATCCAACGACAGCCTTTCGCCAATTAGGGGCGAGCCTGCCGGGGTACGGTTTAAAAAACTCGGAACTTTTGCCTTAAGTTATAATAGAGGTCTGATCGAGACGGGGATTTCCTCAATAAAGCCGCGACTTCCTGGCTCGCCGCCGACCTGTTCAGATGCCGGGTGCCGGCGACCGGTGCTCACGGAGAGCGAGCCTTGCCCCAGGCTTCGGGAAACCGGACCCGCTACTTCCAGCCGCCACCGGGCAGGCGGCCGTGATAGGGCGTGTTGCGACAATGCCCCCACGGCCCGCGCCAGTAACCGGGAGGGCAGCCATTGCCGGCCCGTGCCTGATACCAGCCGCCCGGCAGGCGTCCGACATAAGGCGTCGAGCGGCAATGGCCCCATGGGCCACGCCACGCTCCCGGGCCGCAGCCTCCGGCAACGCCCAGCACCGGAGCCTCACTCGCAAGATTTGAGGCGATGGGAAAGGCCATCGCAGGCACCGATGCCAAACTGCAGATAGCGACCAGGGCGGGAATGCATGGCTTCATCGTAATGATCCTCACATGGCGAGGGGATTACGCATGGTGAACTCGCATTTTTTCAAGCAGAATCACGAATGATAGTTAGCGAAACCTAGTGATTAACTATACATTCATCCATTGATGTAGTCGATACGAGCGTCGTTACGCAGACGACCTTCTCGTTCGGGCGTCGAAATCCCCGCTCCGCGCATCGTTATGCGTCGCTTCAAGGGCGTGGCGAGGAAGAATCGAGCCCGGAGCCCGAAACGCATCGGTTCCACTGTCGCGGACACGGTCGTATCCACGATGCTGTTGTTCTCGCGCGCCTACCGGCCGACCGAAATGAAGCGTTTCGCATCGGTCATCCCGGTCGAGACGGGATTCATGGGCCGGCTCGGATGCAATTCCGGTCCGGTCCATGGGATGGCACGCGCCACGTTCTTTGCCGGTTGAAGGCGCGGTCTAGAACAGGAAGTTGTCGGCGCTCAGCGACTGTGTTGGAGCAAGAAGCCGAGCATCCGCCTTTGTGGCGCGATGGCATCTCTTGAATGGCGTCCTGACGTCCCTGCATTTGGTTCGTGCCATTGCCAGGGAAGGGGGCGTCAGAACGGCAGAGCCGATCCGAAAGGACGCGCCGGCCCTCGGGGTCACGGCATAGCGTTCTCCAGAATGCCATTCCGGGCGGTCATCCGCACCCGGTCCGCCGCATCGTCGGCCTGGGCGAATTGCGCATTGTAGAGGCGTCGGTATGCCCCGTTCGCCGAGAGAAGCGCCTCGTGCCGTCCCTGCTCCACGATGCCATCCGGGCCGACCACGACGATCCGGTCCGCCTTGCGGATCGTGGCAAGCCGGTGGGCGATGACGAGGGTGGTGCGGCCCTCGGAGAGTTCCACGAGGGAGCCCTGGATCGCCTGTTCGGTCTCGCTGTCGAGGGCCGAGGTGGCCTCATCCAGGATCAGGATCGGCGGATTCTTGAGAAACACGCGGGCAATGGCGAGGCGCTGTTTCTGGCCACCCGAGAGTTTGACGCCGCGTTCGCCGACGACGGTGTCGAGGCCGTTGGGCAGGCCCTCGATCAGGGCGGTGAGCTTGGCCCGCTCCGCGGCCTGCGCGATCTCCGCCTCGGTGGCGTCGAGCCGGCCATAGGCGATGTTCTCGCGGATCGTGCCCGCGAACAGGAAGACGTCCTGCTGCACGATGCCGATCTGCCGGCGCAGGGAGGCCAGGGTGAGGTCGCGGATGTCGATGCCGTCGACGGTGATGCGCCCGCTCTCTACCTCGTAAAACCGCGGAATGAGGGAGCACAACGTCGTCTTGCCGGCCCCGGACGGGCCGACGAAAGCGACGGTCTCCCCGGCCGCGATGTCAAGATCGAGCCCCGACAGGACGGGCCGGCCGGCGGTGTAGCCGAAACTCACCTCCTCGAAGCGGATGTCGCCCTTCAGCGCCGGCACGGAGACGGCGCCGGGGCGGTCGACGATGTCGGGTTCGGTGGCGAGCAGCTCGGCGTAGCGCCGGAAGCCCGCGACCCCCTTCGGGTAGGTCTCCACGACGGCGCCGATCTTCTCGAGCGGCCTGTAGAAGACGCCCACCAGCAGCAGGAACCCGATGAACCCACCGGGCGAGAGCTCGCCGCGCACGACGAAGGCCGCGCCGCCCAGCAGCACGACGATCTGGACGAGCCGCATGCCGAGATAATTGATCGACAGGCTGGCCGCCATGATCCGGTAGGCTTCGAGCTTGGTCTCGCGGTACTTCCGGTTGTCGGAGGCGAACAGGCGCCGCTCGTGCGGCTCGTTGGCGAAAGCCTGCACCACGCGGATGCCGCCGACATTCTCCTCGATCCGGGCATTGAAGGCGGCGACACGACCGTATTGCGTCTGCCAGTTCCGCGTCATGCGACCGCCGTAGCGGAGGGTGACGAAGGCGATCACCGGAAGGATGGCGGCGGTCAGGAAGGCCAGCGGCGGGTGGACGTAGACCATCAGCGCGAAGGCGCCCACCAAGGTCATCACCGCGATGAAGAGGTCCTCCGGGCCGTGATGGGCGACTTCGCCGATCTCCTCCAAATCCTTGGTGACGCGGGCCACGAGGTGGCCGGTCTTCTGATTGTCGAAATAGCGGAACGAGAGCTTCTGCAGATGGTCGAAGGCACGGCGACGCATCTCCGTCTCGATATTGATGCCGAGCACGTGCCCCCAATAGGTCACCACCACCATGAGGCCGGCATTGGCCACGTAGATCAGGCCGAGGCCGAGGGCGGCGAGCACGATCAACTGCCAATCCTGCCGTGGCAGCAGCACATCGACGAAGGCCTTCACGGCCATGGGGAAGCCCAGTTCGAGCAGGCCCGACAGGACCGCGCAGCCGAAATCGACAAGGAACAGGGTCCGGTGCGGGCGGTAATAAGCGAGGAAGTCCTTCAGCATGATGCTTTCGTCAGGTGATCGACGGGGCAGAGGGCACCGCAGGAAGGGACGCCGGGTATGCGGTAGCGCATACAGCAAACCCGCCGCCGCCGCTCCTCGCCGCCTCGGAAAGCCTGGGCCAGCGGGCAGCGGCCGAACGCATCGCCACCGCAACGGCCGAGGCACGCTTCGGCCCGCGAGAAGGCCGGAACCGCGTCACGGCTCAACTCGCGCAGGGCGAAATCGGCGGTCACGCCGGCATTGCACCAGAGGACATGGCGGGAGAGGCCGTAATGAGTCTGGCACAGGTCGAAGAACGGTCGCAGATGCTCTTCGATCAGGGGATCGAGCCCGGGCTCCGGGCCTGCGCGCCGGTCGTCCTCCTCCGCCACGATGAAGCGGGAGACGATGCCGTTCTCGTCGAGTTCGAAGCCGACCTGGTCGAACCCGATCGGCAGGGCACGGCCGAGGCGGCTGAGCGCGGTGAAGTAGGGGATGATCAGGGCGGGGAGGTAGTACTGCGTCCAGAGCGAGACGAGGGCGCGGCGGTCGGCGGTCTCGAAGCCTTCGCCTGATGCCCTGCCGAACCCGTCCACCACCTCGTCGAACCTGGCCTTGCTGGTGAGGATCGAGAGCGGCCGGGTGCCGGACCCGGACGGCGCCGTGGCGATCCGGCAGCCGAAGGCCGACAGCGACGGTGGAACCAGGGCGGCGAGTTGATCGATCATGCGACCCCCGCGACCCGATCGGCATCGAGGGTCCGGCGAATCGTCGCGCGCAGAGCGGCGAAGGCGACGGTGTAGAACAGGATCGCGGCGGTAAAGTAGCCCGGCCAGCCCACATGCGCCGCGAGCGCCGGCGCGGCGACGCGCAGGGGCATCGCGGCAAAGAATGCCGCCCCGAACAGGAGCGCGTAATCGGTGGCGGGGCGAGGCCCCTGCGCCCAGCGATAGATCATGTTGAACACCGGCACTCCGAGCCCTCCGCCGCCGACGATTCCGAGGATCGTCGCGGCTATGGCGAGCGTGGCCGAACCGATGGCAGCGCTGGCAATCATCAACCCGCCGCCGGCGATCACGCCCAGCGCGGAGACCGTGATGAGCCGCAGGGTCCCGACCCGTCGCACTAGGACGCCCGAGACCAGGGCCATGACGAGGTTGATGACAGGCGAGAGAGAACCGGTGACGAATCCGACCTCCCGCAACGGCGCCCCGAGATCCAGCAGGGCGAGGTTGTTCAGGCCGGAGAGGGCGAACATGGCGGCGAAATACAGGCCCAGGACCAGGATGCGTGGCGCCAGGAGGCGCAGGCGTTCGAACGGGGCTGCCACGCGCTCCGCTTCAGCGGCATCTCGGCGGAGCCGGACTTCCGGGTAGCGCAGCATCGGCAGCAGGCAGAGGAGGTTGAGGCCGGCGATGCCCAGCACGGCGGCCTGCCAGCCGACCGTATCGTAGTACCCGACCAGTAGCCCCGCGCCGGCGATTCCGCCCAGCGACGCACCGGAGAGTTTGGCCGACGCCACGAAGGGCCGCCGGTCCGCCGGCACCGTCTCGACCACCAAAGCTTCGAGGGCGATGTCCATGGTGGCGACGCAGAAGCAGGTCGCCACCGCGAGGCCGAGGAGGAGACCGAGCGGCCACGCCTCGCCCAGGCTCAGCACCAGCAGCAATGCGATGGTCGCGCCCTGCATCAGCGCGATCCAGCCGATGCGATGCGGCAGGCCGGGCAGGCGCAGCCTGTCGATGGCGACGGCCCAGAGAAACGTCAGACCGACGGGCAAGTTGATGAGTTGCAACAGCCCGATTTCGGCGAGTTCGACGCCGCGTGCCCGCAGGATCAGCGGGGCGCCGCTGGCCAGGAAGCCGAGCGTGGTCCCGAAGGTGATGTAGAGGCTGAAGAACGGCAGCAGGGGCCGCGCCCGGCGCCACCCTCTGGACGCTCCCTCGAACCAGATCCCGCTCATGCGATCCGCGCCACCCGGCCCGGTTGCCCGTCGAGGATAGGCATGAACCCTAGGAACCATCCTCCTGCGCCGGACACGCCGGCTTCTCCGAAAAGGCACTTTACCGGCCTCGAATGACGCGGCGATCGATCCGCGAACCGGTGCGCGACGTGACAGGGCCTCCCTTCGGGCATCCGGAGCCTCCCTGCTTCACGCGGCGAGTATAGTTTTTAAACAGTCTAATCTACTGTAAACATTGGACTTTCTTTGGGATTATGACGTGTCCGGTCTTCATGCAAGGTCCGTTTGGACGCAGTGCCGCCGGCCTTCGCTTCTCTTGCTCTGCGTCTGGCTTCTATTGCCCCGGCATGGTGAGGATGAGCGGCCCGCTGCGCGAGGCGATGACCGTATGCTCGTATTGCACGGTGAGGGCCTTCGGCTGGCTGTAAAGGGTCCAGGGATCGTCGCCATCCTCGGCGAACTCCGCGCCGAGGGACAGGAACGGCTCGACGGTAAAGACCAGCCCCTCCTGCATGATCCGTCGCTCGGAGGCGTCGGGCCAGGTGGCGATCTCGGTCGGCTCCTCGTGCAATGACAGTCCCACGCCGTGGCTCGCGAGGTTGCGGACCAGGGTGTAGCCGTTCTTCCGCGCGAAGGCCCCGACGGCCCGTCCGATATCGGCCAGGGGCTTGCCGGCGCCGACCTGGCGCAATCCCGTCCACATCGCCCGGCGCCCGTCCCTGCACAGTCGCTCCACCGCCCGCGTCACCGGCGGCACGGCGAAGGACGCGCCCGTATCGGCGAAGTAGCCGTCTTTCTCGGCGGACACGTCGATATTGACGAGATCGCCCGGATTGATCCTGCGGTCGCCGGGAATGCCGTGCGCGATCTCCTCGTTGACGCTGATGCAGGTGGCTCCGGGAAAGGCGTAGACCAGTTCCGGTGCCGGGCGAGCTCCGGCCGCCTCCATGATCCGCCGCCCGATCCCGTCGAGTTCGCGGGTGGTCATGCCGGGCTCGATGGCCTTACCCATCGCCTCGAGGGTGTCGGCGACGATGCGCCCGATCTGCTTCAGGCCGGCAAGCTCGTCGTCGTTCGACACCGTCATGTCGTCTTTCCTTCATGGCACCGGAGGCGGCTCCGCCCGCGCGGTTCTGCCATTCTCCGCGAGCCCGGCAAAGCCTGGGTTGCCCCACACGCAAATCACCTCACACGGGTCCGATATGCATATGAGGGCCGGCACCCCGCTCAGGCGGCGAAAGCGCCGCGCGAGCGCAGGGCCGCGATCTCCTCCGTCGAGAGGCCGAATTCCGAGAGCACGTCCTCGGTATGCTCGCCGAGAAGCGGCGCGTGCCTGCGGGCGCGTTGCGGCGTGCCGGTGAGCTTCACGGGGAAACCGATATTCGGCACCGTGCCCTCGATCGGATGGGGTACCTCGATGCGCATCTCCCGGTGACGGCCATGCTCGCTCTCGAACGCTTCCGGATAGGTGTTCATGCGGCCGGCCGGAATGCCGGCTTCGAGGAGCAGGGACACCCATTCCTCGGCGGTCCTGGCGGCAAAGCTCCGCTCCAACTCCTCGATCAGTTCCTCGCGGTTGGCGAGCCGCGCGGGAATGTCGACGAAGCGGCTATCCTCGAAGAGTTCGGCGCGGCCGAGTACATCACAGAGTAGGCGCCAGAGCTTCTGGTTCGTGGCCCCCATGACGAAGTAGCCATCGGAGGCGCGCACCGCCTGGTAGGGGGCGCTCATGCGGTTGGAGGTGCCGAGCGGCTGCGGGATCCGGCCCGTCCCCCAATATTCCGACACGTCCCAGATCGAGAAGGCCAAGGCCGCGTCGAAGAGCGAGGCATCGATATACTGGCCCTCGCCGCTGGCCTGCCGGCCGATATAGGCGGAAAGGATTGCGTAGACGGTGAACAACGCGCAGCCGATATCGGCGACCGGCACGCCGGCCTTGACCGGCGGGCCGCCTGGATGGCCGGTCACGCTCATCACCCCCGACATCGCCTGCGCCATCAGGTCGTAGCCGGGGCGCTTCGCCCAGGGGCCCGACTGGCCGAAGCCCGAGATGCTCGCATAGATGAGTCCTGGATTGCGGGCGCGCATCGCCTCGTATCCAAGGCCGAGGCGCGCCATCACGCCGGGCCGGTAATTCTCGACCAGCACGTCCGCAGTGGCGGCCATATCGAGAAGAAGGTCACGCCCCGCATCGGATTTGAGGTTCAGGGCAACGCTGCGCTTGTTCCGGTTCATGTTGAGGAAGCCCATGCTGTCGGGCCCCTTCATCTTGAACCCCATGGCGCCGCGCGTCTGGTCGCCCGTGCCCGGCGGCTCGATCTTGATGACATCCGCTCCGAGATCGGCGAGCAGCATGCTGCAGAACGGCCCCGCCATCACCTGCGTCACGTCGAGAACCCGGATGCCCGCGAGGGGGAGGGGACGGGGGCCATCGTGCACGGAGTGATCCATCGTGCTCGTTTCCTGTTTTGCGCTGGGGCCGGGCGTAGCCCGCCGGTGGTGGCGTTACGCGAGGAGGACACGAATCGCCGTGAGCATCTCCTCGCCCCGCTTGCGGGGAGAGGGCCGCGACGACCTCGTCGTCGGCGCGGCTAGGCGGCAGCCGAAGGTGAGGGGGCGGTTCCGGGGGAGTCTCGTCCGGCGACGCCCCCTCACCCTCGCTCCGCTCGTCACAGGCACGACGGGGTGCCTGTGACCCTCTCCCCGCGTGCGGGGAGAGGGGAATGCGCTCTCGCTTCGGCTCGAGTCGGCGAAGTTAGGATCGCACTACTCCGCCGGCACGGCCCGCCCGAGCGGTACCACCGGTTCCTCTTCGAACGGCCGTTCCGGGTGCATGGTGAAGGCGAGGCCCGCGCCCAGGAGGCAGAGGCCGATGGAGCCGACGAAGGGCAGGGTCCAGCTCCCCGTCATGTCCACGATCATTCCGAATACGATCGGCGAGATGATCGCCGCCACCGCCGAGCCTGTGTTCATGAGGCCCGCCGCCGTGCCCGAATATTTCGGTGCGATGTCCATCGGCACCGACCAGATCGGGCCGATAACCAGTTCGGCGAAGAAGAAGCCGGAGCTGAGCAGCAACGCCACCAAGGTCAGGTCCCTGGTGAAGAACACGCCGGTGAGGCTCGCCGCCGCGCCGAGGAAGCCGACCACGATGACGCTGAGCCGGGCGAGCTTGAGATCGCCGGTGCGCTTCAGGATGCGGTCGCTGAACACGCCGCCCAGGGTGTCGCCGACGACGCCCGCGAAGAACACGCCCGACGCGAACAGGGCCGAGTTCTTCAGATCGAGCCCATAATTGAGCTTGAAGAAGCTCGGGAGCCAGCCGAGGAACAGCCACAGGGTCCAGCCGTAACAGAAATAGGTCAGCGTCACCGGCAGCATGCGCCGGGTGAGGCGGCCCCAAGGCACGTTCTGCTTGGCGCCGACCTTGCTCGGAGGTGGCAGGACCGCGAGTTCCTCCGGGGTGATCGCCGGGTGTTCTTTCGGATCGTCGCGAAAGTACCAGAACCAGACGACGACCCAGGCGAAGCTCGCCACGCCTAGGATGACGAAGCCGAGGCGCCAGCCGAACTGGTAGATCAGGAAGGCCACGATGGGCGGCGCCACCGCGTTGCCCAGTCGCGCGAAGGCATGCGTGATGCCCTGCGCGAAGCCACGCTTGCCCGGCGCGGTCCAGTTCTGCATGGCGCGGGTGGCGGTGGGGAAGGTGGCTCCCTCACCGAAGCCGAGGAGCACCCGGGCGAGGAACAGGCTGATGAGGCCGCCCACCATTCCGGTCAGGATCGTCGCCGAGGCCCAGATCAGGCCGCAGACGAGGAGCGTACGCCTCGCGCCGAACTTGTCACCTACCGAGCCGCCGATGACTTGGAAGATGGCATAGGGATAGGCGAAGGCGGACAGGATCAGGCCGAACTGAGTGTTCGACATCCCGAGATCTTTCATGATCTCGCCGCCCGCCGTGGCGATGTTCACCCGGTCGAGATAGGTGACGAAATACATCAGGCAGAGCAGGAACAGCACCATGTTCGACGCTGAGACGCGTCTTTTGGCTGGCGTCATCGGGGTTTCCTCGGGTTGAGCGCGCCACCCGCCCCGGTTTGATCACCGGTTGTTTGTGGGATCACGCGTGGTTGGTATGATCGGCGCGGCTCTCCTCCCTACAGGGGGGAGGGGACCTGCTACTCAATCGTCGATACCGGAGCGCAGGGCGTCCATGGCCGCCAGCACGCCGCCGCGCGTGTGCGGGACGCCGCCGGCCTTGAGGCCCATTTCGACGCCCGACAGCGCCGCCATCAGCATCAGGTCGTTGCATTCGCCGAGATGGCCGATGCGGAAGACCTTGCCCGCCACCTTAGCGAGGCCGGTGCCAAGGGAGAGGTCGTAGTTCTCGAGGATCAGATTGCGCAGGGCATCCGCGTCATGGCCCTCCGGCATCACCACGGCGGTGAGCACGGGCGAGTATTCGGACGGCTCCTGGCACAGTACCTCCAGGCCCCAGCCCTCGACGGCGGCGCGGGTGGCGGCGGCGAGACGCTGATGGCGGGCGAAAACCTGGGCCAAGCCTTCCTCCATCAACATGGCGATGGCTTCGCGCAGGCCGTAGAGCAGGTTCGTGGCGGGCGTATAAGGGAAGTAGCAGCCGGCATTCGGCTTCAGCATGTCCTCCCAATCCCAATAGGAGCGCGGTAGCGTCGCCGTCTTCGCTGCGGCCAGCGCCTTGTCCGACACAGCGACGAGGCCGAGACCCGGCGGCAGCATCAAGCCCTTCTGCGAGCAACTCACAGCGACGTCGACGCCCCATTCGTCATGGGCGTATTCGGCCGAGCCGAGACCCGAGATCGTGTCGACGAGGAAGAGAGCAGGGTGGTTCGCCCGGTCGATGGCTTTGCGGATGTCCGCGATCCGGCTCGTGGCTCCGGTGGAGGTCTCGTTGTGGACCACCATTACGGCCTTGATCGACTTAGCGCGGTCCTCGGCCAGGATCGCCTCGACCTGCGCCGGATCGACCCCGCGGCGCCAGTCGCCGGGGACGAACTCCACTTCGATGCCCCAGCGCGCCGCCATCTGTCGCCATAGGGTGGCGAAATGGCCCGTCTCGAACATCAATACCCGGTCGCCCGCCGAGAGCGTATTGACGATGGCGGATTCCCAAGCGCCTGTGCCGGAACCCGGATAGATGATCACCGGCGAGCGCGTCTGGAAGACGGCCTGGGCGCCTTCCAGCACCGCCTTGCCAAGCCCGGCGAAATCGGGACCGCGATGGTCGATTACGGGCATGTCCATGGCCCGTAGGACGCGCTCGGGTACCGGACTGGGGCCCGGAATATGCAGGAAATGGCGTCCGGTCCGTGTCGTCATCGAGATCTCCGCGATGGCCCGTCGAGGGAAAGCTGTACCCCGGATCGATGCTTCAAGAGGTAACGGGGCGGAAAATTGCATTCATTTTTTGAGAGGGCAAGAACTATTATGCGGACATCCATCCTCGACCTCCGCGCTTTCGGCTGCTAAGTTCGCATTATGGTGCTTGACCCTGTCACAGAGCCGGAGGCCGATGCCGGCCTCGCCGCGATCGACGGAGCGCGTTTCCCCGCGTTCCCATCACTGGTGAAATCTCTTCACGGCGAGCTCCTGGCCCGCCTGCGGGACTACATTGTCGAGGGTAATCTCGCCGCTGGCGCACGGGTGCCGGAGCGCATGCTCTGCGAGCATTTCGGCATCTCGCGCACGCCCTTGCGAGAGGCGCTGAAGGTGCTGGCCTCCGAGGGGTTGATCGAGCTTCTGCCGAACCGGGGCGCGCGGGTGCGCCAGCTCGGCGCCGAGGAACTGGTGGACCTGTTCGACGTGATGGGTGGTCTCGAGGCCTTGGCCGGGCGCCTAGCCTGCGAAAAGATCACGCCGGAAGCCTATGCGGAGATCGAGCGTCTCCATCACGAGATGTACAGCAGCTACATGCGGCGCGATCTGCATGGCTATTTTGCCTGCAATCAGGCGATTCACGACCGGATCGTTCAGGCGGCCGATAACGAGCCGTTGCGGACGAGCTACGCCAACTTCGCGGGGCGCCTGCGCCGTGTGCGCTACTCCGCCAATCTGGACGAGAACCGAGACCGCTGGGGCGAGGCGATGCGCGAGCACGAGGAAATTCTCGATGCGTTGCGCCGGCGCGCCGGCAGCGAGCTTAGCGATATTTTGTTCAGGCACCTGCGAAACAAGCGCCGCGCGGCGGAAGGGCGGGAGACGGCGCCTCCGCCGGACGATGCCTCCGCCGCGTCGTGATGGCGGTTCAGCGGCGCTCGCCGTGAAATCGCTCTGCTTGGGCCTGGATCACTTCCGCCGCTTCCAGGATTCCGGCCCGGTTGACGTCGAGATGGGTGGTCGCGCGGATCTGGTGCTGCCCGATGGCGCGGATGCGGATACCCTCGGCGAGGCAGGCTTCGGCAAAGGCCGTTGCGGTGATGCCCAGCGGCTCCACCGAGAAGCACAGGATGTTGGACTGGGCCGCATCGGGCGCGATGGCGAGGCCGGGCGCGCCAGCGATACGGGCCTTCAACTCACCGGCATTGGCATTGTCGAGTTCCAGCTGGTCCACATGGTGGTCGAGGGCGTAGAGGCCGGCCGCAGCGAGGATGCCCGACTGACGCATGGCGCCACCGAGCCGGTACTTCCACCGCCACGCCTCGACGATAAAGTGCGACGAGCCGCACAGAACGGCGCCGACCGGGCAACCGAGGCCCTTGCTCAGGTCGATCCAGGCGCTGTCGAAGCCTTTGGCATAATCTCTGGCGGAGATGTCGGTAGCGGCCACCGCGTTGAGCAGGCGCGCCCCGTCGATATGCGCCTTCATGCCCTTGTGATGGGCGAGGTCGCGGATGCGGCGCATGTCGATGAGCGGCCAGACCGAGCCGCCGGAAAAGCTCGTGGTCTGCTCCACCGAGACCAGGGCCGAGCGCGGCGCCGTGCGGGCGGGCGGGCGGATCGCCGCCTCGAACGCCTCGGGCGTATAGAGACCGGCCGGAGTGGCCAGAGCCTTCACCGAGACGCCGCCAATGGCCGCCGAGCCGGCGGCCTCGGTGTTGTAGATATGGGACTGATCGTCGACCACGATCTCGTCGCCGGGGCGGGTCTGGACCAGGATCGAGACGAGGTTGCACATCGTGCCCGAGGGCATGAACACCCCCGCTTCCATGCCGAGCAGGTCAGCGACGCGCTCGCACAAGGCAAGGGTCGTCGGATCGGAATCGGATTGCTCGTCGCCGACCTCCGCGCGTGCCATGGCGTCGCGCATGCCGGGCGTTGGCCGCGTCTGCGTATCGCTATACAAATCGATCATCTGCCGGCCCTGTTTTGCATGCAATCCGTGCGGGCCATTCTAGCCGGTCGGGACGATCCCGCCACCCTACCGGAACCTGCATCGCTTTGAAGCCGGCCGACGGCACTCCCACGAGGACGATGGATCATGACCGCAACGGCTGAGCCCGCCACCGGCCCGAACCGCGCCCCTTCGCCCGTCGCCGGGCCGGGGCCGGTCAGTCCGCGCGCCGCCAACCGCCAGGGCGCCGGCCTTCCGCGCCGCCTCGCCGAAGCCCTCGCCGGCGAGGCGAAGTTCGATGCCTTCACCCGGGGGCGCTATTCCAACGACGCCTCGATCTACCAGATCATGCCGGCGGGGGTGGTCCTGCCCCGCAGCGCCGCCGACATCGCAGCGACCCTGAAGATCGCGGCCGAGCACGATGTGCCGGTGATCCTACGCGGCGGCGGCACCTCCCAGAACGGCCAGCCCATCGGGCGCGGCCTCGTGGTCGATTGCTCGCGCCATTTCAACGGGATCATTGCCTACGACGCGCAAGCCGGAACGATCACCGTCGAGCCCGGCATGGTGCTGGAACGGTTGAACACGCGGGTGAAGGCCGACGGCTGGTTCTTTCCCGTGGAGCCCTCCACCGCCACCCGCTGCACCATAGGCGGCATGGCCGGCAACAATTCCTGCGGCGCCCGCTCCCTGCGCTTTGGCAAGATGAGCGACAACGTGCTCGGTATGGAAGCTCTGTTCCATGACGGCGAGCCCTTCGGCTTCGGTCTCACCGGCAACGAGGCGACGGGCGTCACCGGCTCGCGGCGGGCCGGCGAGCTCGCCGCCGCCATGCGGGCCCTGGCCGAATCCGAGCGCGACGAGATCCTGCGCATGTACCCGCGCGTGCAGCGCCGGGTCGGCGGATACAATCTCGATGCGCTGATCGAGGCGAGGCCGAACCTCGCCCATCTCCTCGTCGGCTCGGAGGGCACGCTGGCGGCCACCACCAGCGTGACGTTGAAGCTGTCGCGCCTCCCGACGCACCGGGTCATGGGCGTCTGCCACTTCCCGTCGTTCCGCTCCGCCATGGAGACGACGAAGGCCATCGTCGATCTCGATCCCGTGGCGGTTGAGCTCGTAGACAACAACGTGCTGGTGCTCGGGGCCGACATCCCGATGTTCCGGGCGACGCTGGCCGACATCACCCGTGGCACGCCGAACTGTCTGCTCCTGGTGGAATTCGCCGGCGACGACCGGGACGCACTCCTGGCCGATCTTCGGCGTCTCGACGCGTGCATGGCCGATAACGGCCATGTGGACGCCGTGGTGGAGGTGCCAGAGCCGATCCGCCAGAAATCGGTCTGGGAGGTACGCGAGGCCTGCCTCAACATCATGATGTCGATGAAGGGGGATGCGAAGCCCGTCTCCTTCATCGAGGATTGCGCGGTGCCGCTGGAGCATCTCGCCGACTACACCGACGCGGTGACGGAGGTGTTCACCCGCCACGGCACGCGCGGCACCTGGTACGCCCATGCCTCCGTCGGCTGTCTGCATGTGCGCCCGATCCTCGACATGAAGCAGGGCGGGGACGTCGCCAAGATGCGCGCCATCGCGGAGGCCGCGAGCGAACAGGTCCGCCGCTTCAAGGGCTCCTATTCGGGCGAGCATGGCGACGGCATCTCGCGCTCGGAATACATCGCGCCGATGTTCGGCGAACGCCTGACCCGCGCCTTCGAACAGGTGAAGGACACGTTCGACCCGGAGAACCGGCTCAACCCCGGCAAGATCGTCCGGCCGCTTAAGATGGACGACCGTTCGCTGATGCGGTTCCAGCCGGGCTATTCCGTGAGCCAGCCGGCGAAGACCGCCCTCGACTGGTCGGAATGGGGCGGCTTCGGCGGCGCCGTCGAGATGTGCAACAACAACGGCACCTGCCGGAAGCTCGCGGGCGGGGCGATGTGCCCGTCCTACAGGGCGACGAAAGACGAGCAGCACCTCACCCGTGGCCGGGCGAACTCCCTGCGGTTGGCGATTTCGGGCCAACTCGGTAAGGACGCCTTCACCAGCCCCGAGATGAAGCGGACCCTGGATCTCTGCGTCTCGTGTAAGGCCTGCCGCCGCGAATGCCCCACCGGCATCGACATGGCGAAGATGAAGGTCGAGTTCCTGCACCATTACCATGCCCGCCACGGCCTACCCCTGAAGGAGCGGCTGGTGGCGGCCCTGCCGCTCTATGCCGGCACCGCCGCCTGGCTGGCACCGCTCCTCAACCTGCGCGACCGGGTGCCTGCCTTGGCGAAACTGTCGGAACGGGTGGCCGGGCTCTCTGCGCGTCGTACTCTGCCGCGCTGGCGCAGGCCCTGGGTCGAGCAGGGCGAGCCGGCGCATCCCGGCGACGTGACCGGGGATTTCCGCGACATCGTGCTGTTCGGCGACACGTTCAACCGCGCCTTCGAGCGGGAGAACCTGGAGGCGGCCGAGCGTGTGCTGATCGCCGCCGGTTACCGTCTGCATCGGGTCTTCCCCAACCGTGGACGCCGCCCCCTCTGCTGCGGCCGCACCTATCTCGCCTCCGGTCAAACCGACCGGGCCCGCGAGGAGGCCCGCCGCACGCTCACCACCCTACTGCCCTTCATCCGGGCGGGCGCGCGGATCGTCGGGCTCGAACCCTCCTGCCTGCTGACCTTCCGGGACGAGTTCGCGTCCCTGCTCCCCGGCCCGGAGGCGGGGGAGCTGAGCAAAGCGAGCCTGCTGTTCGAGGAGCTGCTCGCCGTCGATCTCGATGCCGGGCGGATCGCCCTGCCTCTGGCGGACCAGGGCGGACGCGTCGCTCATCTGCACGGCCATTGCCACCAGAAGGCTTTCGCCGCCATGGGCGCGGTGGAGACGGTGCTGCGCGCGGTGCCGGGGCTCGACGTGCGGGTCATCGAGTCGAGCTGCTGCGGCATGGCGGGCGTTTTCGGATACGGCGCGGAGACCATCGACGTGTCGCTCGCCATGGCCGAACTCTCGCTGTTCCCGGCCCTGCGCAAGGCCGGCCCGGACGATCTCGTCGTGGCCGACGGCACCAGCTGCCGCCACCAGATCCATGACGGTCTCGGGCTCGAAGCGCTCCATGTCGCGCGGGTCCTCGACCGGGCGATGGCGGCGTCGACCGAACGTCACTGACGGCCGGGCCGGGCCGGGTCGCTGGTCATGGTCGCGTGGGCGTGATGGATGGTATCGAGAAAGGCGGGTCGCCGTCACCTGGTGGAATCCGCCTCGCTCAGGGGACAACATGACCGACCTGAAGCAGAACAAAGCGAATGTGATCGCCTTCTATCGGTTGATGTTCGACGAGTGCCGGCCGCGAGAAGCCATCGAGCGTTATGCCGGGGACGACTACATCCAGCACAACCCGCATGTGGCGAACGGCAAGGATGGCTTCATCGCCTATTTCGAGCGCATGGCGCGCGAATGGCCGGGCAAGCGCGTGGAGGTGAAGCGGGCGGTCGCCGAGGGGGATCTCGTGGTGCTGCATTGCCTGCAACACTGGCCGGGCGACCACGATTATGCGGCCATCGATATCTTCCGGCTCGATGACGGCGGTAGGATCGTCGAGCACTGGGACGTGCTGCAGATCCTGCCGAATTCTTCCGCCAATCCGAACGGGATGTTCTGAGCGGCCGGATCGCTCACCTCCTCGGCTATGTCCCCATCCGGCCCCAATCGGCTGTCCGCGCAGCGAGGCCGCCTGACAGGCTCAACGAAATCCCGGTCGCCGCGAACGTGTCCCTACAGCGTTTGAGGGATGTGACAGCTTCGATCGCCCCCGGGATGAACGTCAGCGATTGGAGCCGGGCTGGCACGATCGAGCGATCGCCTTACGCGACCGGGCATTCCTGTCGGCGGGTGAGGTCTGACATGCGGCCTCCCGGCGAGGAGGAAGCGCACCGACCCGCTGCATCGTCCGGTTCCTGACGACGGGTCCGTCAAGGTCAGGCATGTCCGGCTGCCTTGGCGCTGCACGTTCTGGACGGTGCGGGGGGAGGGGGGCGAAGTGCCCACGATCGCTGTCCTATCCGCTCTCGCCGGGGCGCCTCGTTCCTCTTCCGGAATGGCCGTCTTACGGGCCTTGGCGGTATCGTCGCCGCGCGGATGGAGACCGCTGGATCAGCCTCCTCGCATCCGCCACCTCGAAGGGGCTGCCGGGGGATCGGCCGGCCAGGTGCGGAACTATATCGCCTGAGAAAATGTAATTCTTGTCTACTGAGTATAGTAATGAAATATCCATATTTTGGCTGATAGACAAAATTTATCACTGATGGGTGTTGATATGAAACTTGGAAACTTCAAAATATTTCACAAGGTTTGCATGGTCATCGCACTCATCGGTGTGATCGTCGGCGGCTGCGTCTGGTACGCCCAGTCTCGCATGGCAGCAATCGATAATGCCTATAGCTCGTTCCTTGCACGCGAAACACGCGCCGTTGCAAACTTACGCCGGGTAAACCGGCTCATCGCCGAACTCAACTACAATATCGTCAGGCTCATCGTCGAAACGGACGAAAAGCAGATGAACGTTGCGATAGGCAACTTCGATGCTGCCAGCGCGAAGATCAAAACCGATTTAAAAGCCATTGCCGAGCAAGCACCCTCGTTTTCGGCGCGCGTATCAGAACAAGCGTCCATGGTTGAAGACTATGATCAGAAGATCATCCACGTGCGCGATTTGGCAAGAAACAATGAGAACGCCAAGGCTCTGGACGTTTTTCATGAGTCGATCGATCCCGTATATAGTAAGATGATTGAATTCGGCGCTAAATTAGCCACCGACCTGGAGAATTTCGTTGCCACAGAATCCGACGGTCTGACAGCGCAGACCAACACGACCCGCTACACCTTGATCTTTGCCAGTGCCTTTGGGGTGATCCTCGGGATGTTCGCGGCCATCGCCGTCGTGATCATCGGTGTCACCCGTCCGATCGGGCGCCTCACCGACATTATGGGCCGGCTGGCCTTGGGCGATGTCACCACGGAGGTCACCCTCCAGGACCGCCGCGACGAGGTGGGAACGATGGCCGGCGCGGTGCAGGTGTTCAAGGACGGCATGATCCAGGCGCGAGTCCTGGAAGCCGAGACCGTCCAGGCCCGTCTGGCGGCCGAAGAGCAGCGCAAGCTCGGGATGCTCCAGATGGCGGATTCCTTCGAGGCGGCGATCGGTGGGATCGTCGGGATGGTCTCGTCCTCGGCCACGGAATTGCAGGCGACGGCGCAGACCATGACCTCCACCGCCACCGAGACCGCGAGCCAATCCACCACCGTGGCCGCCGCCGCCGAGGAAGCCGCCACCAACGTCAACACGGTCGCCGCCGCCGCCGAGGAACTCGGCGTCTCGGTCCAGGAGATCGCCCGCCAGGTGAGCGGGTCGGCCGATCTCGCCCAGCGTGCCGTCGTGGAGGCCGATCAGAGCGGGGTCCTCGTCCAGACCCTGAGCCAGGCCGCTGCCCGCATCGGCGACGTCGTCGTCCTGATCTCGAACATCGCGAGCCAGACGAACCTGCTGGCGCTCAACGCCACGATCGAGGCGGCCCGCGCCGGAGAGGCCGGACGCGGCTTCGCGGTGGTGGCCACGGAGGTGAAGGAACTGGCGGGCCAGACCGCGCGGGCGACGCAGGAGATCTCGGAGCAGATCACCCAGATGCAGGGGGCGACCGGGCAGGCGGTCTCGGCGATCGCCACCATCACCACGCGCATTCGCGACATCGACGCCGTGGCCACGACGATCGCCGCGGCGGTGGAGGAGCAGGGAGCCGCGACCCAGGAGATCGTCCGCAACGTGTCCCAGGCCGCGACGGGCACCAGCGAAGTGACGAGCAACATCTCCGGCGTGGCCAGCGCCGCCGAGGAGACCGGAGCCGCGGCCAACCAGGTCCTGGCCTCCGCATCGGAACTCTCGCATCAATCCGAGCACCTCACCGCCGAGGTCAAGCGGTTCCTCGCGACCGTCCGGGCCGCCTGAGGCAGGCCCGACGAGCAGGTACGGTCCGGCGGGTGCGGGGCTCGGCGGACCAAGAAACGGGGATTCCGGAGATGAGGCTCCTGTATCTCCGGGCCTGGGGGCGATCGGCAAGCGAGCCCGGGAATACTGTCTTGACAGCGGCGCTCGCCGGCTCGACCTCTCCTTGAGACGGCGAGCCGCCTCTGATCGAGTTTTCAAACCCATGGCAACAGATCCGTCACCGGCCGGCGCCGGTCGTTCCAGGCTGGGATTGCGAGGTTCCCGCCAAATCGCCTCCGGGTGGGCCGGTGGCCGGGCATGAGTACCTTCCTGTCTGCCTTAGCCGGTGGTGCCCTGATCGGGACCTCCGCCGCCCTGCTCCTCATCCTCAACGGTCGCATCGCCGGAATCAGCGGCATCGCCGCCGGGGCAATGATGCCGTTGAGCCGGGACACGCCGTGGCGTTGGGCCTTTCTCGCCGGCCTGCTCCTCGGCCCGGTCCTGTATCGCCTCGCCTTCGGTGCATGGCCCGTCGTGCAGCTCGACGCGCCGTGGAGCCTGGTCGTCCTCGGCGGCCTCCTCGTCGGCTACGGGACGCGGCTCGGCGGGGGCTGCACCAGCGGCCACGGCGTCTGCGGCCTCGCCCGGCTGTCGCCCCGCTCCATCGCGGCCGTGGCGACCTTCATGGTCGCCGCCGCCGCGACGGTGTTCCTCGTCCGCCACGGAGGATGGTGATGGAAACCCTGCGCGCCTCGGTGGGGCTGCTTGCTGGCCTCCTCTTCGGATTCGGCCTCGCTCTGTCGGGCATGATGGACCCGGCGCGCGTTCTCGGCTTCCTCGACGTGGCCGGTGCCTGGGACCCCAGCCTCGCCTTCGTGCTGGCCGGCGCGGTCGCCGTCTCGGCGCTCGGCTACCTGCTCGTGTCGCGGATACGCAAACCCGTTCTCGCGCAGCATTTCGAGATTCCCCGCAACCGCCCGATCACGGCGAGCCTCATCGCGGGCGCCGTTCTGTTCGGCATCGGCTGGGGCCTCGTCGGTCTCTGCCCCGGCCCGGCGCTGGCGGGCCTGACGCTGGGCCTGCCTCAGGTCATTGGGTTCGTTGCCGCGATGGTTGTGGGGATGCTGCTCCACCGCTTCACCGCTGCGGCATCCGGCAGGTGAGACGCACATGCATTCGGCCCGGTCGGAGAACCGACCGGGCCGAATGATGTCGCATCGCGTTCTCGGATCCCGACGCTACCGGCGCGGCAGGCTGTGGAGCCCCTTCAGGAAGGCGTCGACGTCCGCGCGGGTGTTGTAGAAGGCCAGCGAGGCGCGCACCGACTGGTCGACGCCGAAGCGGCGCAGGGCCGGCAGGGCGCAATGGTGGCCCGAGCGCACGGCGATGCCGCGGGCGTCGAGGTGCTTGGCCACCGCCTCGTTCTCATGCCCGTCGATGACGAAGGACATGACGCTGGCCTTCTGTCGCGCGGTCCCGATCAGGCGCAGGCCCTTCACCTCGGCGAGCCCGGCTTGCGCGTATTCGAGCAGGTCGTGCTCGTAGGCCGCGATGCCGGGAAGGCCGACGCTCTCGAGGTAGTCCAGGGCTGCGCCGAGCCCGACCGCTCCCGCGATGTCCGGCGTGCCCGCCTCGAACTTCTCGGGAACGCCCTTGTAGACCGTCTTCGAGAAGGTGACGTCCTCGATCATGTGGCCGCCGCCCTGCCACGGAGGCATCGCCTCCAGCAGCGCGCGCTTGCCGTAGAGGGCGCCGATGCCCGTCGGCCCGAACACCTTGTGCCCGGAGAAGACGAGGAAGTCGGCGTCCAGCGCCTGCACGTCCAGGGGGATGTGCGGCGACGATTGCGCCGCATCCACCAGCACAGGCACCCCGTAGGCATGCGACAGGGCGATGATCTCACGGACCGGGTTGATGGTGCCCAGAGCGTTGGCCACATGGGTGATCGAGACGATCTTGGTGCGGCCCGACAGGAGGGTCGCGAACTGCTCGAAGATGATCTCGCCGCGATCGTCCACGGGAATCACGCGCAGGGTCGCCCCGGTCGCCTGGGTGAGGAGCTGCCAGGGGACGATGTTGGCGTGATGCTCGATGGTCGAGACGATGATCTCGTCGCCCGGGCCGATATTGGCGCGACCGTAGGAGTTGGCGACGAGGTTGATCGCTTCCGTGGTGCCCCGGAGGAAGATGATCTCGTCCGTCGAGGCGGCGTTGATGAAGCGACGCACCTTCTCGCGCCCGCCCTCGAACAAGTCCGTGGAGCGCGCCGCAAGGGTGTGAGCGGCCCGGTGAATGTTCGAGTTGTGGCGGGCGTAGAACTCGGACGTCGCGTCGATGACGCTCTGCGGCTTGTGGGTGGTGGCCGCATTGTCGAGCCAGACCAGCGGATGCCCGTTGATGCTCTGGTGCAGGGCCGGGAAGTCCTTGCGCACCCGCTCCACGTCGAAGGGGGCCGCCACCGGGCTGGAGCCCTGCGACGAGACATGGGGCGCATGGCCTGGGCGAGGCTCGTGGCGAGTCGACGGGGCGGGCGCGGCGTTGCCCGTCCGGCTGCGGTCGGTCAGGAAGTAGTACTCGCCCGACGAGAACGGCTCGTCGGCGATCTCCACCTTCCCACCTGCATTCGGAGAAGTCCGGCCGGCGCGGGAGACCGTCTCCTGCGAGGCGTCCAGACGCGAGGCGTTCTGGCCCCGATGACCGGGCGCTTCCGGCACCAGGGACGGCGCGAACCCATGCGCGAAGGCATTGGCGCGCGGGTGGTCCTTGGCGATCGTGGCGTGGAGATCGTGGCCGCCGGGGAGGAAGGCGGCGACATCGGCGACGCTCGGCACGAAGAACTCGGGCAGGCCCCCACGGGGAGCCTGGGCCTCGGGATGGACCGAGGGAAACGCCGAAGGCTGCGCGAAGCCCGGACCGGTGAGGCCGGGAAGGCCGACCGGAGGTGCACCGAACGAGCGGGCGGCCAGCGCCGAGGCGTCGGGCTGAAGGCCCGACGGCGCTGAGCCCGAGGGGATCGACGGCGTGCCGAGATCCGCTTTGGGGGCGAAGGCCTGGGGGGCGATCGGGTGGCCGAAGCCCTGGGGCGCATTCTCCAGGGCCTGCGGCAGCTGTGGGGTGGCCTGCGGCGCTTGCGGCGTCTGCGGCAGGGTGGGGGTCAGGGGCGCGGACGCCGCCTGACCCTGACCGTAGATCTCGCGGGCGAGGCGCCCGACGAGATCCGCATGCGCCGTGTCGCCGAACACCCCCGTAGGGAGACTGCCCGTGGGGAGGCCCGGCGCGTTAGGCGTAGTCATGGTAGTTGCCCAGCAGCACGTTATCGAGGCGTGCGATGGCGTCTTCCACCAGCACCGCGGCCGAGAAGTAGCGGGTCACGAGGTGCGAGGCGATGGAATGGTCGTTGGTGCCCATGTAGCGCACCGACAGGCCGGTCTCGATCTCGCCGGTGACGCCGGACTTCTGCAGGCCGACCACGCCCTGTTCGCCTTCGCCGACGCGGAGCAGCAGGATCGAGGTGGTCTGGGCGCCGGTCACCGGGGCGATGTCGATGGGAAGCTTGTCGCTCGGCACGATCGGTACGCCGCGCCAGGTGAGGAAGGGCGAGCCGAACAGGTGGATCACCACCGGGGGCACGCCGCGACGGGTGGCTTCACGACCGAAGGCCGCGATGGCGCGAGGGTGGGCCACGAAGAAGGCGGGCTTCTTCCAGACCAGGGTCAGCAACTCGTCGAGATCGTCCGGGGTGGGCGGGCCGCCACGGGTGGGGATGCGCTGGCGCTGGCTGACTTCGTGGAGGAGGCCGAACTCGGAATTGTTGAACAACTCCCACTCTTCCCGCTCCTTCACGGCATCGACCGTGAGGCGGATCTGCTCGCGCAGCTGGTCGATCTCGTTGGAGTAGAGATCGGTGACGCGGGTATGGGTGTGGAGGATCGTCTGGATCGTGGAGAGGTGGTACTCGCGCGGGTTCACTTCGTAATCGACGAAGGTCGTGGGCAGGCGCGGCTCGCCGGTATGGACCGCCAGAAGCTCGATTCCCTGCTCGCCCTCGCTGTTGGTGTGGCCCTTGAGGCGGTCACGCTCTTCCACGAACTGGGAGATGCGCGAGCGGATGCCCTCGTCCTCGATGGCGGAGCGATCGAGGGTGAGGAGCGTCACCGCCGAGAGCGCCTTCACGGCGGGGGCGGGGGCGTTCTCGCTCACGAGGTCGCTGTCGCCGAAATAGTCGCCACCGGTGGCAAGGCCCTGGCGCAGGCGGTTCTTGAACGGGCCCGACAGGGTCAGCTCGACGGTGCCCTCGGCCACGACGGTGAGGCTGCGGCCGGTAGAGCCTTCCTCGGCGATGACGTCGCCCGCCTTGTGCTGGGAGACGGTGAACTTGGAGGCGAGGGCCGACAACTCGTTGTCGCCGAGACGGCTGAACAGCGGGACGCTGCGCAGGGAGGCCGGGCGGACGGTGCGGGTGCCGCCGTCAGTGGCGAGTTCGATGCGGCCGGGCTTGGCCAGCACCACCGCGCGGCGGTTGACCCGGTAGACGCCGCCGGCGACGTCGACGAAGGGCAGCAGGCGATGGAACTAGCGTGGCGTATTGGCCGCGTTCTGGACCGAAGTGACGGTCGCCGTCGCGAGATTGCGTGCCGCCGAGGCGCTCACGCTCAGACCGGGTCCACTCATCGGGGTTTATCTCCGTATTCCGGCGGGAGGCAGCGATCAGCCGCGACGCGGCAAGACCGCATCGGAACCGCACCAGTCGCGCGTCCGCTTTCGCCATTGAATGATCTTGGGCTGATCTTGCCCATAATCCGCTGCATCAGACAAAGCGTCGCTGCAGGGATGGGTTGTGTCTAACTCTTGTTACAGAAACGGGTCAACGGAATTAATTTCTATATTTTTTGGGTATCTTAGATCAGATATTCTATTCGCTGACTTATATGACAATGCTGATCTCTCGTTCGCCAAATCGAGAGATTTTTAATCCACCCCGAGGGGGTTCAACGAAAACCAAGAGCTGAAAAATCGTTTCGCTAGATCCCGTCGCCGAAGAACTGATCCATGCTTTGTGCGGGATCTTCGGCCGTGACGATCCGTGAGACGACGCGGGCCGGCACGCCCGCCACAGTGGTGTGGGCGGGAACGTCGTGCAGCACCACAGCGGCGGCGGCGACCTTCGCGCCTTCGCCGACGCGGATGTTGCCCAGCACCTTGGCTCCGACGCTGAGCAGAACCCCGCGTTCGATCTTGGGGTGCCGGTCGCCGCTCTCCTTGCCGTTGCCCCCGAGGGTAACCGATTGCAGGATCGAGACGTCATCGGCGATCACCGTGGTCTCGCCGATGACGACCCCGGTGGCGTGGTCGATGAACACCCCCGAGCCGATTCGCGCGGCCGGGTGGATATCGGCTCCGAACACCTCGGAGATTCGGCTCTGGATATGCAGCGCGAGGGTGACGCGGCCCTGGTGCCAGAGCCAATGGGCGACGCGGTAGCCCTCCAGGGCGGCAAGGCCCTTGTAGAACAGAAAGGGGTCGAGGTAGCGCCGGCAGGTGGGGTCGCGCTCGCGGATGGCGACGAGGTCGCGCACCGCATGGTCGCCCGCGTAAGGATCGGCCTGGAAAGCCGAGAGGCAGAGGTCACGGGTGGAAAGGCGGGCGAGATCACCGTCGCCGAGGCGGTGGGCGAGCCTATAGGCGAAGGCGTGGATCAGGCTCGGCTGGTCGAGGACCGTGGCCTGGATGATCCCGGCATAGAGCGGCTCCTCGATCAGCGCGGCCTCGGCCTCGGCGCGCATGGCGCTCCAGACGTCGGATTCGGCCGTGGTCCGGCTCACATTGCGCAGAGGCGGGCGCAGGATGTTGCTGTTCGGATGATCGCCGGAACGGCGCGAGGCTTGGGCACCGGCAGTCATATGTCTCGCGTCCTGGGCGGGCTCGGACGAGCCCTGTCATGATCGAAGAGTTAGAGATCAGCCGACGCGCTGGAACAGCGTGGCGATGTAGCCCACGAGCAGGCCGTGGCCTTCGAAGTGGACGTCCACGGCCTGGGCGCCACCGGCCGCGGGAAAAACATCCACAATGCGTCCGGTGGCATGGCGCCAGATTCCGAGTGCTTCGGCGACATCGAGCCTCGCAAACACGACCTGATCTCCGAGAACCATCACTCGCTCCTACGGGCGTCGTCTTCTATGTGGGAGGACCGTCATCCGGCCGGCCTCGGCCTCGAGGGGCGGCGGCAGAGACGGGATCTGGATTTATGGACCGCTAGCAGCGCCCGCGACGCTGCCGTAGTTTCGCTCCGTCCGGCGCCCGCCTTGCCGGCCGCTCTGCAGCGGCGGCGACGTTCATCGCTGCCGGACAGGCGTTGATATCGGCGGGGGGGGACTCAAAGTGGCTCGGCACGGATATCCCATCGAAGCTCAGCGCCCGGACACGATAGTCCTGGCAAGCATTTCGCGGAGAAACGATGTTCTCTACGGCTTGGATGTAGTGTGCCTATTCTGACCCTCCCGGGTCAACGAGAGGGATTTTCAAAGTCCAGGTGCTTCTGGAAAGATCCTCCCCCATCCTCATCAAGCTGGAGCAGGCTTGTGCTTTTAGAGCCCGAGACGATGTCTGGACCAACCGCCGGCCCCAGCGCGCCGGGCCCCGGAGTCAGATGCCGCTGAACCAATTGTAGCCCTGATCCTCCCAATAGCCGCCGGGATCATCATTGGTCGCGAAGACCGATACGATGTGTTTGGGGCTCTTGAAGCCGAGCTTCGTCGGCACGCGCACGCGGAGGGGATAGCCATATTCGAGGGGCAGCGGCACACCGCCGAAATCCAGTGCCAGGACGGTCTGCGGGTGGAGGGCGCTCGGCATGTCGAGGCTGCCGTAATAGCGGTCGGCACATTTGAAGCCGACATACTTCGCGGTGAGGTCGGCACCGACCCGTTCGAGAAAAGACCTCAACGGTACGCCGCTCCACTGGCCGATCTGGCTCCAGCCCTCGATGCAGATATGCCGGGTGATCTGGCTCTCCTGCGGCAGGGCGCGCAGCCTTCGTAGAGTCCAGGGTGTCTTGTCGGCCACGAGGCCGCCGACATCGAGCTTCCACGTCGCCTCGTCGATCTCGGGGATGTTGTCCGGTGGGTAGTAGGCGTTGAAGCGGAACGGCGTGTCGATCATGCTCGCCGGATAGGTCGGCGCGAGGGTGTTCGGATCGAACAGCCAGGCCTGGACCCGGTCGTTGGCCCGCGACATCGCCCAGAGCGCCCGGTCGATCACCGTGCCGTTGGCCCCGGTGGAGAGGTCGCAGCCCGAGAGCAGCGACAGGGCGCCGAGCGACAGGCCGGAGCGTAGGAACAGGCGGCGCTCCAGCTTCACCAGTTCCGGCTGGATCTCGCGGCGGAGCCCGCTCAGGCGTTTCGCCTCGTTCTCATCACGGCTCATGAGCGTGCCTCCACCGGATCGACGGGGATACGGCCGCGGCCGGTGATCATTGCCACGAGGGTCCGCGGCACCAGGATCACCAGTGCGAGATGGAGCAGGATGAAGCCGACGAGGCCGGACATGGCGAGGAAATGGACGCGCCGTGCCGCTTCATAGCCGCCGAAGAGATTGGCCAGCCCCTGCAGTTGGACCGGCTTCCATAAGGCGAGCCCCGAGGCGAGGAGCAGGATGCCGAGGAGGAACGCCACCAGATAGGCGAGCCTTTGCACTGCGTTGTACTGGCCGATCCGGTGGGTCAGGCGCAGCTTCAGGGCGGCCGTGGCATCGCGCCAGAACGCCGCCGGGCTCACCGGCAGGAACGAACGCGCGAAGTGACGGGAGAGTAGGCCGTAGAGCGCGTAGATGAGGCCGTTCAGGGCGAACAGCCACATGGCGGCGAAGTGCCAGGCGAGCGCCCCGCCGAGCCATCCGCCGAGAGCCGCCCATTTCGGGAATACGAAGGGGAAGAGCGGAGAGGCATTATAGATCGCCCACCCGCTGAACAGCATACAGAACACCGCGATCGCGTTGATCCAATGTGTCACGCGCACAAGGAGGGGGTGGATCACCACAACGCGCGAGTGGCCGGCGGCAGACGGTGACATCGCGTGTTCGACCTTTGACATGCATCTCGAACGGCGTTTCGCGTACCCCGCCCACTCCCATTTGCTCCGCCGGTACCCTTCCCCATAGAGAGGGGAGGGCACAACGCCGTCACATCGATGGAACGGTCCCGTTGCGGCCGACGATCAGGATCACGGCGGAGGGCTTTCCATCGGCGCCCTTCTTGGTGAAGGCGACGACCTTCGCCCCGTCGACGACGATGGATTTGTCGCCCGGATCGACCTGGGTCACCGGCACGTCTTCCGGTACGGTCACCTTCTTCTCCCCGCCCTGATACTTGACCAGCAGGCTACGACCCTCGGTGCCGGAGATCGTTCCGATGGCGCCGTTGGTCATGGTTGAGTTGGAGCCGAGATCCCACGGATAATGGCCGTCGGCCGTGCCGCGCAGGGACGAGGCGAAGACGGTGACCTGCAGCGCCTTCTGCGTTCCATCCGGCTGCGGGATCGCCGCAGTGCCGATGTAACTGTCGGGCTTGATGTCGGAGAGCCTGCCGGTGGAAGCCGCCAGCACCTTTATATCCGGCGCCATGCTCACCGTCAGCGACTCCCCGACGCGCGGCTTGATGGTGACGACCGCCCCGTCGACCTTCTCGATGGTCCCGCGATAGCGCGTGATGTCATCGGCCCGCGCGGCGGTGGCCGTCATGGCGAGCGTCAAAGTGAGCGTCGTCAGAAAGGACTTGAGCATGGCGTGCCCTCAGGCGTGGGAGTTCGGCGTCGTTGTACCCGAGGCAGGCGGCAGGAATCACACCTCGGTGCCGGGGCTGCACCGATGCCCCGGACGATCAAAGTCGCGCTGAGGCGCGGGTCACATCGGCGGGACGGTGCCGTTCTCGCCGACGATCAACCGGTCGGCCACGACCGCGCCGGTTGCATCCGCCTTGGTGATCGCCACCACGCGGGCGCCGACCTTGATGACGGACTTGTCCGACGGGTTCAGGGCGACGATCGGCACGTCCTCGGGAACAGTGATGGTCTTCTCGCCGCCCTTATAGGTCACGGTGATCGTGCGGCCGGCAGTGCCCGTGAGCGCGCCCACTGCGCCGTTCGTCATCGTGTTTTCCTTCTCGAGATCCCACGGATAATGACCGTCGCCGGTCCCGCGCATGCTCGGAGCGAAGACCGCGACTTCGAGGGCCTTGAGGGTCCCGTCGGCCTGAGGCGTCGCGGCGGTGCCGACATAGCTGTCGGGCTTGATGTCGCCGATCTCGGCCTTGCTGGCTGCCGCTACCTTCATCGCATCGGCGAACTTGACCGATACGGACTGTCCGATCCGGGGCTTGATCGTCACATGGTCGCCCTCGACGGCCTCGATCGTGCCCCGTACGCGAACCACCGCGGGATCGGCGAGGACGGAGTAAGTCGTTGCCGGCAGGCCCGAGAGGAGGCCGAGGCACAGCGTGCCGACCGTGATGATCCGTCGTGTCATGAAATGCCTCGCGGTGGAGCCGTCCCGGTTCTCTGAACCGGGCCGAACGCTTCCCCCATTGCGGCGGAAAGCGCTTCGACAACGCGCAGGGTGGCATCGGGTTCGTATGCGCACAAATCAATTGCGCGCTATCAGGGGGCGACCGATGCTGTCAGTGCGCCATCAGCATCGGCATGGTGGCATGGGCGAGGACATGGCTGGTTGCCCCCCCGAAGATCATCTGGCGCAGGCGGCTCTGCGTGTAGGCGCCCTTGATCAGAAGATCGCAGCCGAAATCCCGAGCCTCATTGAGAAAGATCTCTCCGGGTGTGCGCCGACCCTCGGAGAAGGCCTTGTGGTCTGCGAAAATTCCCTCGCAGGCGAGCGCCTTGGCCAGATCCTCCGCGCTCGGACCCGGTACCATGCCGCCCTCCGCGCTGATGATGCGGATGCGGGACGCTTTCCGCAGGAATGGCATGGCGAAGGCCACCGCCCGGGCGGTCTCGCTCGACCCGTTCCAGGCGATGAGGATCGCGTCGCCGACACTCGTCGGAGGCGTGGGCGGCGCCAGCAGGATCGGCCGGCCGCTCTCGAACAACGCCGTTTCGAACGTCGTCATGCGCGGCGCGCCGTCACCCGTGCCCGGGCGCCCGACCACGGTGGCGGTGAACAGACGGGCGTGATGGCCGAGGAATGCATCGCCCGCCGGTACGTCCGGCCGCCAGCGGTAGCGTGTTCCGGCGCTGGCCACGAATTCCGGGGTGCACGGACCCTCGGTAGCGACGGGAATACCGGCGTCGACGAGGAAATCGACGAAGCGCTTCCCAGCGGCCTCGGCCTCGGCCTTGTCGGCTTCTTCGTCGCGCAGCCATGTCATGCCGCCGACCATGTCCACTGGCACGTATTCGGCGAGCGCCGGCCGCAGGGAAATTCCCTCGATCAAGCTGCCGAATCGACGTCCGACCAGAAGCGTCGTGGCGAATACCGAGGGCAGGGCGTCATGGATCGCCACCGGAACGAGCAGGGTCTTCATCGCCGGGAGCCTCCATCCACATCAACGTCGTCGGGGCGGCAGGCTAGAGCGGTTTCGCGTTCGGGAAAACTCCGCCTCCCCGTGAACCCACGCTTTTTCTGCGGCGTAGGGGAAGATGGCGCGCCGTGGGGGGCTCATCGTAGGTGCCGGATGTATCGATAAAGCTTGGCTATAAGACGGTGTGCATCTTGGGTCTATGATGATGAATGTCAGTAGAATGCCCGCATGCGGAACGACATTTGTTTGGAACCCAACGGTTGACGTATCGTTGTCCGCCAAACGTGGCGTTGTTGGTCATGCCGATCTGCATAACTGCGATCCGGACCGCCGCCCAGACGTTTTCAGATCCTATCCAGAGGTTCTCATCATGAACAAGTACGTTGCGTTCTCCGCTATTGCCGTCGCCATGGCGACCCCCGCCGCCGCACAGACCATGTCCGGTGATTTCCGTCTGCAGGCGATGCAGGCCAATGCGTTCGAGGTTCAGTCCAGCCAGATCGCGCTGTCGAAGAGCCGCAACCCTCAGGTGATCCGTTTCGCCCGTGACGCCGTGCGCGACCACCGCGCCGCCAACGTGGCCCTGGCCGGCGGCGAGCGCACCTTTGCCGGTAACGGCGGCCCCGGTGGTCTGATCGGCGCCCCGCTGGCGATTGCCGGCGGTGCAGTCGGCGCGGCCACGGGCGCTGCCACCGGCGTCGTCGCCGGTACGCTGAGCGGCGGCCCGGTCGGTGCCGTCGAGGGAATCGGTAGCGGCGCGAGCCGTGGCGCTGCCGCTGGTAGCCAGGCTTTCAACGGCGACGTCGACACCACCGCCGGTACCACCATGGTCCCGGTCAGCCCCGAGCAGCAGGCCATGCTCGCGGAACTCGCCGCTGCCCCGGCCGGTCCGCGCTTCGACCGCCTCTACGGCCAGGTCCAGGTAAAGTCGCACGAGATGTCGATCGGCATGTACCAGTCCTATGCACAGACAGGCACGAACCCTGCGCTTCGCGCCCATGCCGAGCAGGCGCTTCCGGTGCTGCAGCAGCATTACCAGATGGCGCAGCGTCTTCCCGGCGCTCGCTGAAGTCTCGGGACCCGTCGCCGTCCTTCGGGGCGGCGGCGCTATCCTTTGCAACGAGAAACGCCGGGCTGGCGAGGCCCGGCGTTTCTTCGTGAATCGACTTGGCTGATCGACTTGGCTGAAACGACCGCCCCCGTATCCATTCAGATACGGGGGCGAATCTGTTCAGACTTCGCTGCTATGCATCAGGGAGGCGGGCGTCATCGGCTTCCCCCCACCATCGACGGCGGGCTCGAAATCTCCCGTCTCGGGATTGCGCAGGCGAAGCTCGCCATGAGCGATGCCGAAATGTGCGCCATGAAGCGCCAAGCGGCCGTCGGCGACCCGCTCGCGGACGAAGGGGAACGTCAGCAGATTCTCGAGGCTCTGAGCCACGGTCGCGTATTCGAGGCGGGTCAGGTGATCCGGCCCCTTCTGAACCTTGAGCTTCTCCTCGGCTCCCTTCACCAGGGATACCCATTTGCCGATGAAGTCGCTCGTGGATAGCGGGCCCGGCGGGTTGGCGTAGGCCTTGATGCCGCCGCAGGTGGCGTGGCCCAGCACGACGATGTGCTTCACTTCCAGAGCCTGTACGGCGAATTCGATGGCCGCCGATGTGCCATGATACTCGCCGCCCTCCTCGAAGGGGGGAACGAGGTTCGCCACGTTGCGGATGATGAAGAGTTCGCCCGGTCCGGTATCGAAGATGACCTCCGGCGAAACGCGGCTGTCACAGCAGCCGATCAGCAGGACTTCCGGGTTCTGGCCTTTGGCCAGTGCCGCGTAGCGTTTGGCCTCGTCCGACAAGCGTCCATCGAGGAACGACCGGTATCCTGTGGTCAGCTTTTCTGGAAACATGCGTTTGCCTTCCTTGAGCGTTGTTGTTGAGGGCAGCCGTAGCGGCCCGGTTATCGACACGTAGCTTTGACGGCCACGGCCCGTGCCATACTTGGTTCCGACGCTTGGCCTAGCCCAGCTTCCGGTGGCTGGCCCGGTGCGGGTTCACACCTTATGCCAAGCCAGCATGACAGGTGGATCGGGCCGCTCACCGTTCGCGATGCGTCTGGCGATGCGAGCGAGGCCCGCCGGCTCGATCCGTTCGCCGGTGGCGTCCAACTCGTCGAGCGTCCACCAGCGCGTACCGAGGACCGTGCTGTCCTCGGTTTCGGCGAGGCGTGTGGTATCCACTTCGTCATTCGGCAAACGCACCACGAAATAGCGTTCGCGGGCATCGCGCAGCAGCGGGAACAGCAAGAACGGCCCATTGCAGGCGGCAACCTGTGGGCCGATCTCGGCATCGAAAACCCCGATTTCCTCGCCCAGTTCCCGGAGGCAGGCTTCCGCGTGGCTTTCGCCGGGTTCCAAACCCCCACCCGGCATGAACCAGAAGGTTCTATCCTCCGGCTTCGAGGGATCGATCGGCCGTTGCGCCTCGTACGCGATCAGGAGCAGCCGGTCCTGCGGGTCGAAGACCAGGGCACGTGCTGCGTCGCGAAGGGGAGCGGCGAGAATCTCCTCCCTGCGAAACCCATGAATGAGAGTCTCTTCGTTTGAAGAGCGTCCGGGTACTTCGGTCGTCGGAAGGTGAATCATGATCAAGGTTTAACAGGGAATCGGACCATGACCAGCGGGAGCCCAGATCACCACGGGCAGACCGTGCCGGTCGCGTCCCGGCGGATCGGGCAGGGGGATGGCGCGTCCGAGAAAGATGTCGCGGGCCACCACCAAAGCGGCGAGGGCGTCGAGGTGGTCGTCGGCCCCTATGCCCCGTGGTCGCGCCGCATCCACCAGCGAGGCGGGAAGGCCGGCGTTTCGCAAAAGCGCGCGGCGTTCCGCCAGCCCCACCTGCCGCTCGGGTCCCTTCTTGGCGGATGTGAGGGGCCGGTCACCGTTGAGGCGGCGAAACGCCACCTCCGGGTGAACCTCGTGGATCACGCGGCGGGCTTCAAGTCGCGAGAGAAGGAGGTCATCGACCTCGCGGATGTAGCGGGTGATGTTCCAGCATTGAATGGAGGGCGCGAAGGGCGGTGTGCTGGCGGCGCGGGACAGGGCCTTGGCCTCCTCGTAGCTGCCGGCATGAACCGCCGCACGCGGCGGCACCGGGAAGACGCTCGATCTCCCGCCCGCGAGATAGGCCCTGGCCGCGCTGTCGGCCACGCGACCCCTACCTTCAATATGGTCGGGCAAGCCGATCGGCACGTCGATCCCGATGCAGACCGGCGCCTCCGGACCGTCGAGGAGGTCGGCGACGCGGGTGAACCGCATCGCGCGGTAGCGGCCGGGATCATCCAGATCGAGGAGGACGCCCGCCCAGGCGCCTCGGCAGCCATCGAGCCCGGCGATCCAGCGCGTCACGCGAACCGTGGCGGCTCTGGCGGGTTGACGCTGCTCAAGGACGGCGCCCCACGAGGGCCGTCGCGTCCGGCCAGGAAACGCCGCCGCCGGCGGTGCGCATCACAGGATCGTCTCATGGATATCGCCGTCGACAAGGTCACCGAGATCATTCTCCGGGTCAGGGCGCTGGACGTGAAGGAAGGACCGACCGATCCCGATTCGGGGTCCAACCCGATCGATGACGGCGCCACCGACGTCCTCACGTCGAGCGCCGACGATGCCACGGAATCGGAGATCCGCTCCATGATCAACGGCCTCAACGACGACGAGCGGGCCAACCTCCTGGCTCTTCTCTATGTCGGGCGTGGCGACATGGAAGCCGAAGAATGGGGGGAGGCGGTCCGCTTCGCCCGCGAACGCGAAGCCGTTGGCGAAGGCGCCCTGCGCGAGATCATGGGCTCGCCCGATGCCGGTGACCTCCTCGACGAAGGCCTCGCTGCCCTCGGCATCAGCCAGGACATCCCCGACGCGTAGGGCGTCCCCGGCCGCCGCACTCTGCCACGGCTCAGCCGGGTAGTGTGCGGCGCGCAGTCGGTGCGGGCCTTCGTGGCGCCCGCGCAACGTCCCCCGGCTTTCGCCACGATACCCTGAAATCCACAGCGTTAACCTTTTCTTAACCCGCCGATTGCCGTTCCCCCGTGGCCGTGAGACTTTCGTTAACAACAGATTAACGGGACGAGCGGCGGCCATGCGGATCGCGATTTCGAAGTTCCACGATGCGGTCGTCTCCCTTAGGCGGGCGATTGGGCGTTTGAGCCTGGTTTCGGGTGTCGCGTTCGCGTCCCTCGCCGCCGTGCCGGACGTCGCTTCCGCTCAGACGCTGGCCTCTCTCCCCAATGTGCCAAGCGCCATCTCGACCGCCGGCGCAGCCCGCCCCATCAGCGCCTGGGTCACGTTCTGCGAGACTTATCCCGCTGAATGCGCGGTCAATGCCGCCGAGCCGGCCACGATCACGCTGACCCCAGGGATCTGGAACACCATCGTCTCGGTGAACCGCCGCGTGAACAAGTCCATCCGCGCCGTCACCGACATGGAGCAACTCGGCGTCGCCGACCGCTGGGACCTCGCGGAATCCGGCGCTGGCGATTGCGAGGATTTTCAGCTTCTGAAGCGCAAGTTTCTCGCCGAGGCCGGCCTGCCGCGCCGGGCCATGCGGATGACCGTGGTCATCGACGAGAAGGGGGAGGGACATGCCGTCCTGACCTTGATCACCGACCGCGGCGATCTCGTCCTCGACAACAAGACCAACAATGTCCTTCCCTGGCGCCAGACCGGCTACACCTTCATCAAGCGCGAAAGCCAGAGCTCCATGGCCTGGGTTTCCCTCGGCCGCGCCGCGTCGCCGGTGACGACGGCCAACAGATAGAGAGCATGGTCCCGGATGCGGCGGCATCCCGTCGAGGGATCGCTTCAAAGGCGATGAATTAGCGACTTGTTAAGCTTGGATGGGCGAGGGTGACCGGGTTCGGGAAACTCTCCTCATGACAAAGCTGAGCCGCGTGTCCGCAGTCATCCTGCTGGCTGCCCTGGTCCCGTTGTCCTGCATATCCCAGGCGTTGGCCGAGAATCCTCATGTCTCAACTCAGGATTCCGAAGTCGCCACCCTGCATTCGTCCTGGCGCGGATGCCTTCAACGCCATTTCGGCCTGCAAACCGTCCTGACGAGCCGGACGTTCGCCGCTGAATCCGCCGTGAAATCCTGCCGCGGCAGTGAAGCGGCGTATCTCGCCGCCCTGTCCACCTCTCCCCTGCTGGGCGACGAGGATGTGTCGCGGGTCCGCCCGGCCCTGATCCAGCGCGCCAAGGGCTGGCTTCTCCAGAAGGCCAGCGTGACTCGTCCCCTCTGAGCCCGAGCCGCGCGATCGACGCCTCTCCGCGTGACCGCTGGGTCCACTGCGGATTGATACAAGGTTCCGTCAGGCCGCTTTCGGTCCGGTTCTTCCTTCCATCCGCATGCTCGTGACGAGGGCGGCCAGCGCCTCGGCTGACATGGACCGGCCATAAAGATAGCCTTGCCCCTCGCGGCAGCCCATCATGCGCAGCATCATATCCTGCTCGATCGTCTCGATTCCCTCGGCGATGACGTCGAGGCCAAAGCTCTGAGCCATGCCGAGTACCGCCCGCACGATCTCGGCGTCATGGCGGTCGGTGAGGATGTCGCGGATGAAGCCACGGTCGATCTTCAGCCGTGTCAGCGGGAAGCGCTTGAGCGAGCTCAGCGAGGCATACCCGGTGCCGAAATCGTCGAACGCGATGGAGACCCCGTGACGGTGCAAGTCGCGCAACGGGTTCAGCAGGGTGTCGTCGGCCTGTAGGGCGATCCGTTCCGTCACCTCGATCTCGAGGAGGCTCGGTGGCACGGCGTGACGCTCGAGCGCAGCGATCACCTCGCCCGCCAGCCGGCCTTTCCTCAATTGAGCGCCGAACAGGTTCACGGCGATCCGTAGGGGTGGGAGGCCGAGAGAGCGCCAGATGGCGGATTGCCGGCACACATCGTCGACGATCCAGTGGCCGACGGAGGCCGCGAGGGGATGGGCTTCGAGGGCGTCGATGAAGGTGGCAGGTAACAGCAGGCCGCGGCTGGGATGCGCCCACCGCAGCAGGGCTTCCGCACCGATGATCCGACCGGAATCCAGATCGACCTGCGGCTGGTAGTGCAGCACCAGTTCGGAATGCTCCACTGCCCGGGTCAGTTCGTCGTGCAGCGCCCGGCGGGCGACGACCGCGCTACGCATGGATTGTTCGAACAGACGGAAGCAGCGCCGCCCGTCCCGCTTGGCCTGATAGAGCGCCAGATCCGCATCGGCGATCAACTCGTCGCGGGCGGCGCCGGGACCGCCAATCGCCGCTCCGATGCTGAGGCCTACATGGAAGACGTGTCCCGCCACAGGGAACGGGGTCTGGAAGATCTCGAGGATTCTCGCGGAGAGGGTTTCCGCTTTCAGCGGGTTGCCCTGTCCCGGCAGGAGAAGAGCGAATTCGTCCCCGCCGAAACGCGCCACCGTGATTTCGGGCGTGACGCAGGACGACAGCCGTATCGCGACAGCCTGGAGTAACGCGTCTCCGACGGCGTGCCCAAGACTGTCGTTGACTTCCTTGAAGCCGTCGAGATCGAGCAGCATCACCGTGGCGTAGCGGTCCGTCGAGAGGCTTCCATCCAGGCGCTCGTCGAATAGAGCACGGTTGGTGAGGCCGGTCAGCTTGTCGTGATGGGCCAGCTGGAGCAGTTTGGCGTCGCGGGCGCGCCACTCGCTGATGTCGCGGATGAGCGCTCCCATCCCGATCCCGCCGGGCTCCTGCCAGAGCGACATCGAGAATTCGATGGGGAACGTGCTGCCATCGCGATGAAGGGCCATCAACTCGATGGTGCGGCCGGCGAGATGTGACGCGTTCCCGGCGGCGATCCGTCGAAATCCCGCCGCGTGAGCGGCCCGGAGCGGTTCGGGAATGATGATTTCGATGGGCCGCCCGAGCATCTCGCCCGCACCATGCCCGAACAGGATCTCAGCCGCGGGATTGCAGAAGGCGATCGTACCCGCGCCATCGACGACCAACAGGGCATATTCGGCAGCCTTGGCGAACCCGAACACCGTGGCGTTGGCCGATTGCGTCCGATGGTTTTCCAGTCTGTCCATCACGAGGCCGGCGAAGTCCGCGAGCCTGTCCTGGTCTGCTTCGTCGAACTCTGCATGCGGCTCGGTATCGAGCACGCAGAGTGAGCCGATCCGGTGGCCGTCGCCTGTAATCAGAGGGGCGCCCGCGTGGAAGCGGACATCCGGCAGATCGCGAAAGAGGCCGCCATCCCGGTGGCCCGGCGTGCCGTCACCCTCGTTGACGACCACGACATCGGAACGCGCGATGATCCGTTCGCAGGGAAGGCCATGTCGCGGCATCCGCTGCAGGTCGACGCCGATCCGGGCTACGAGCCACGAGAACTCCTCGTCGATGAGAGAAACCCAAGCGATCGGCATCCTGAGGCTCGACGCGGTCAATCTGACGATGCGGTCGAGGCCGGCATCGGAGCCAGCACCGATCATGCCGCAGGAACGCAGGGCGGCGAGCCTCGCGGCTTCCTGTGTCGGGCAGTGTCGGTCATCGATTGCGGCGGGTGCCGATGGTCTCGGGAACATGGCGTCGGCACCGATCATGAGCGGTTTCCACCAGCGTACGCTATCAAATGCTAACGGACCTTCCAACGCATCGGGTGGTATCGACGTCGGCGGCCTCGTCAAAGAGCAGTTTCGGGAGATCGGGTGAGGATGACGGGAAGTTTTGGCGCACGGGTCTTTTCGCCTGGCCCACATGACCCCCCAGGTCGAAACGGACCACGCGATATGAACTTAAATGCCGAACCCGACGACGGTTCCGCCGGAGCTTGGCTTTGTGTTCGACCCACCGCTAATGCGCTGCCACCATTGCTCTAGCGCTTTTCGCCCGTGGTGGGGCGGGGCTAAAAATAACTGAGATTATATTAAAATCTGTTAACCTTCGAGGAATTTGGCGTCACCACAATCCGCCGGGGCGACTTGAATGATAACTATTGTTCATCCAGTTTTCGTTCAGCGGAGGTCAATCATGGCGCATTCGATCTACGTCCGAAGAATTGGCAGTGACGGCGAAAGCTCCTGGAAGACGCTGGCCCATGCCATTCAGACCCGGAGCGAAGCGGTTTTGCTCGCTCGAAGATTGGCATCCTCGTATCCGGAATCCGGGGCGAATCCGTTCAAGCGAGTATTTTGGTTTCGAGACCGGACCGGGCTGCACGAAATCCGAGCGGCCCCCGAGCATCAGGTCTCGGGCGGTCCCGCCGCAGTGTGAGAGCTTGAAACCGGAGAGGGCGAGCGGTATCGCCGGCCGTGCATCACGCCACGGCTACAGGGAAATCGACGCCCCATGACCGACATCCGTCCGCGTCGCAGCGTCCTTGCCATGCCCGGTTCCAATCCGCGGGTTCTGGAAAAGGCGCGCGGCCTGCCCACCGACGTGGTGATGATCGACCTCGAAGACGGCGTCGCACCCGAGATGAAGGCGGAGGGACGGGACGCCGTCGCCGCCACCGTGGCCTCCCGGCCCTATGGCCGGCGCGAGGTCGCGGTGCGGATCAACAGCCTCGACACCCAATGGGGCGAGGCCGACCTCGCCCGCATCGCGCCGGCGGGACCGGACGCGATCGTGATTCCGAAAGTCTCCGGCCCCGATGCCCTCGTGTCGATCGGCTCTCGCCTGCGCCGGCTCGGAGCGCCGGACCATACCCGCGTCTGGGCCATGATCGAGACGCCTCTGGCCATCCTGCACATTAACGAGATCGCCAGCGCCGCCCGCGACGTGGATACGCGCCTGTCATGCCTGCTCGTCGGGCCGAACGACCTCGCCAAGACCAGTCGAGTCCGGCTCGGAGTGCCGGGCCGTCCGGCCCTGATGCCCTGGCTGATGAACGTGGTCATGGCGGCACGGGCCTACGAAATCGACGTGATCGACGGCATCTACAATGCATTCCGAGACGAGAGCGGATTCCGCACCGAATGCGAGCAGGGTCGCGATAGCGGGTTCGACGGCAAGATGCTGATCCATCCCGGCCAGATCGCCACCGCCAACGAACTGTTCGGCCCCTCGGAGGATGAGATCGAGGAGGCGCGCGCGATCATCGCTGTCTTCGCTGAGCCGGAGAACCGGACGCGCGGGGCCATCGCGTTCCGTGGCCGGATGATCGAGCGGCTCCATGCGGTAGAGGCGTCCCGCATCGTCGCGCTCGCCGACGTCATCGCGGCACGGGCGGCGTGAGCGGCGAGTCCGCCGCCCCGACAGTCGGTCTGCGCATCCGCGACAACCGCCTACGGGAATGGGGTTTTCCGCGCTGGGGGTCGTCAGTGGCGGCGGGGCTCGACCTGCATGCCTGTCTCGACGAGCCCCTGCTCCTTACCCCTCAGGCTCCCCCCGTCCTAATCGCTGCGGGGTTCAGCGTACTGATCCGCGACCCGAACTGGTGCGGCCTGATCTTTCCGCGCTCCGGGCTCGGTCATCGCGAGGGGCTGGTGCTGGGCAACGGGACCGGCGTCATCGACGCGGATTACGAGGGGCCTCTGATGGTCTCGGCCTGGAACCGCAACGCCGACCCGAGGGCGACCATCGTCATCCATCCCGGTGACAGGATCGCGCAACTGGTCTTCACCCGCGTGACACGGCCGGACTTCACTATCGTCGACGCGCTCGATCCAGACGAATCCGAACCCCCATCCGGGCGCGGAGAAAGTGGATTCGGATCGACCGGCCGGCGCTAGAGCTGCGCCCGACCACGTTGGGTCGGGGCACATCTCCAGGCCTTTGTTCTGCCGCGCTCTTTTTCGCCGAACCGGCACCCACTTCGGCGGAGAGCGCTCAAGAAGCGACACGGGAGGCGGGCCGCGAAGTCAGAGAACTGAGGCGCGATCCTCAGCCGCAATTTCCGTCTATGAGCCTTGTATCCGTGCTTCCGGCGATGGAACGTGCGTCCGTCGCGGACTCGCCCGCGTGCGTTCCGTCTTCCGGATCGTCCGGCAGCCGCCGCTGCTTTCGAAGGTCGGGAGAGACCGTGTTCTGATGCCTGCCATGCCCGCATCCGTAGAGACGGCTTCGGCCCTTATCGCCATCGTCTGCGCCTCTGCGCCGGTCCATCTCGTCCTGAACCTGCGAAGTCTCGATTGCGCCATCCGGCTGGTCACCGGGGCGAAGGCCGCCGCGAGCGACGAACTGTTCCAACCGGCCGATCTCGTCATCGTGATGCACGATCCCGACAGCGGAATCGATGGTCCGGCGGTGATCCGGGACTTGCGCACCTACGGGGGGCACGCCCGCACGGCAATCCTGTTTCTCGGGTCTTCCCCGGCCCTGCGGCGTCCGGCTGTCGAGGCCGGCGCCACCGACGTAATGACTGGTCCCATCGATCCACTCGACCTTCAGATCCGGGTCTGCAACCTGCTCGAACTCGCGCTGGCTCGCCAGGTCCTCGACCGGCAATCGGATGCGATGAGCCGCGACGTCGACCGTGCCGGCGCCGAGGCTGCCTCACGGGAACGCGAGATCATCCGCCGCCTGATGCTGGCGGCCGAGTTCCGCGACGATCAGGCGGGGGACCACCTCACGCGGGTCGCCGGCTGCGCTATCGCCATCGCCGAGGGCCTCGGATTGTCGGAGGGAGACGCCAACGATATCGCCCTGGCCTCGACCATGCACGACATCGGCAAGATCAGCATCCCCGACAGCATCCTGATGAAGCCGGGACCGCTGAGCCACAGCGAGCGCGAGGAGATGAAGCACCACGCGATCCGCGGCTATCGCATGCTGTACGACAGCCCCTCGCATCTGCTGCAACTCGCCTCCGACATCGCCTTGACCCATCACGAGCGCTGGGATGGCGGCGGTTATCCGCAGGGGCTCAGCACGACGCAGATCCCCCTGGCAGGCCGCATCGTCGCCGTCGCCGACGTGTTCGATGCGCTGATTTCGGAGCGGGTCTACAAGAAGGCCTGGACTCCCGAGGCGGCGCGCCGGCACCTCGAAGAGCATGCCGGAACCCATTTCGATCCGGATTGCGTCGCCGCCTTCGTGTCCCGCTGGGAGGACATTCTCGGGTTGGTGGAGAGCAACCCGCCCGAACCGGCCAGCGTCTGAGCCGGGTGGAGGATCAGGCGTCGGCGACGCCGGCCTCGTCTTGTGCCTGAAGCACGTCGGGCCGGGGCATCGAGATGATGTTGTAGCCGGAATCGACGAAATGGACCTCGCCGGTGACGCCTCCGGAAAGGTCCGAGAGCAGATACACCGCAGATCCGCCCACTTCCTCGAGGGTCACCGTGCGCCGCAGGGGAGCGTGGGCGCGCTGGTGATTGAACATCAGGCGCGCATCGGCGATGCCGGCGCCGGCCAGAGTCCGCATCGGGCCCGCCGAGAGGGCATTGACGCGGATTCCCTCCGGGCCGAGATCGCCCGCGAGATAGCGCACGGACGCTTCCAGTGCGGCCTTGGCGACCCCCATGACGTTGTAGTTCGGCATAATCCGGGTCGAACCGCCATAGGTCAGCGTCAGCATCGCGCCACCCTTGCGCATCCGCTTGGCCGCGCGCTGCGCGATCTCCGTGAAGGAGAAACAGGAGATGACCATGGTTCGCGAGAAATTCTCGCGGCTGGTCACGTCGACATAGCGGCCCTTGAGCTGGCCCTTGTCGGAAAAGCCGATGGCGTGGACCACGAAATCGATCCCGTCGGTGAAGCGTTCGTCCAGGGTAGCGAATAGCGCGTCCACACTGGCGATGTCCTCCACGTCACAGGGGACCACGATATCGGAGCCGAGGGAGGCCGCCAGCGGCTTCACGCGGCGGCCGAGAGCTTCCCCCTGATAGGTGAACGCGAGTTGGGCCCCGTGCTCATGCAGGGACTTGGCGATGCCCCAGGCGATGGAATGATCGTTGGCGACCCCTAGAATCAGGCCGCGCTTGCCTGCCATCAAACCCGTCATCCGTATCCTCGCATCCCTCGCGCCGAAATGTCAGACAGTTCCGGCCATTGCGAGGACGCTTAGCGCGGGCATCGATGAACTGTCCAATCCCACCGCGAACCGGGACTCGGGTTCCGGCCTCGTACGGATCGACTATCGCGTTGGGCTTGTGAGGAGGGAGAGCGATCAGAAATAGCCGCGCGTCTCGTCGAGTGCGGTGTCGAAGAGCGCCTGCTTAGCCCGAATGCAGGCCGTGGCCGCGACACCGAGGCCAGTCAGCGCACTCAAGGAAATCAGGATCATCACCATCACAGACTTTCGGCTCCATCCCGGAAACGCGAAGTCGAATTCGCGGTTCCGAGAAAATGGCCGATATATGGACAGTATGACCCAAGTAGAGCTTGATAAGCTTAGCCGTTCAAGCGTCGATATGCTTCAGAACCAGAGTGGAATTGGTTCCACCGAAGCCGAAGGAATTCGACACGACGTGACCGAGCTGAACGTTGTCGCGGCGCTGCCTGAGGATCGGCATGTCGGCGAAAGCCGGATCGAGTTCGTCGATATGGGCGCTCTCGCAGATGAAGCCGTTCTGCATCATCAGGAGAGAATAGATCGCCTCATGGACGCCTGTGGCTCCCAGCGAATGACCGGTCAGCGACTTGGTGCCCGAGATCGGTGGGCAATCGTCACCGCGCCCGAAGACCTCGCGGATCGCCTCGATCTCCTTGAGATCGCCCACCGGCGTCGCGGTGGCATGGGGGTTGATGTAGTCGATCTTCGCGCCCCTGAGCCCTTCCATCGCCTGCCTCATGCAGCGCACGGCGCCTTCGCCGGAGGGGGCCACCATATCGTGGCCGTCGGAGGTCGCCCCGTAGCCCGCGAGCTCGCCGTAGATGCGAGCGCCGCGTGCCTTGGCATGCTCCAGTTCTTCCAGAACGAGGACGCCGGCACCGCCCGCGATCACGAAACCGTCGCGGTTGACATCATAGGCACGGGAGGCGCGGGCAGGGGTGTCGTTGTAGCGCGAAGACATGGCGCCCATGGCGTCGAACAGGACGGAAAGCGTCCAGTCCAGATCCTCGCAGCCGCCGGCGAAAATAATGTCCTGACGCCCGCCCTGAATCACCTCGGCGGCGTTGCCGATGCAGTGGTTGGACGTCGCGCAGGCGGACGAAATCGAATAGTTCACGCCCTTGATCTTGAAGAAAGTCGCGAGCGTCGCCGAGGCCGTCGAGCACATCGCCTTGGGGACGGCGAAGGGGCCGACGCGCTTGGGGCCCTTTTCCCGGGCGAGGTTGGCGGATTCGACGATCGCCTTCGTCGAGGGCCCGCCGGAGCCCATGATGATTCCGGTGCGGTCGTTGGAAATGTCACCGGCCTCCAAGCCGGCGTCACTGATCGCCTGATCCATGGCGATGTGGTTCCAGGCCGTGCCGCCGCCATGGAAGCGCATGGCGCGCCGGTCGACGATCCCCTCAGGATCGATGCTCGGTCGTCCCTCGACCTGGCTGCGGAAGCCGAGTTCGGCATAGGAGGCCGAGTGGCCGATGCCCGACCTGGCCTCGCGCAGGGAGGCAAGGACTTCCTGGGTGTTGTTGCCGATGGACGAGACGATGCCCATCCCGGTGATCACGACACGCCGCATGGAAACGCTCTTCTCTTTCGCCGAAGCGCCGTCGCACCGACGCGTGTCAGGTAGGATGATGTCGGGGCATTCTCAACCACCGCGATGGCGGCCGGCCCCGAGATGCACCGGCAGCGGGGTTAGCTTTGTGCCTGGAACAGGGCAACCCTCAGATCCTTGGCGTCGTAGATCCGGGCGCCGTCCGCCTCCAGCCAGCCATCGGCGATGCCGAGAACGAGCTTGCCTTGGCGCACGCGCTTGATGTCGATGCCGTAGACGACCTTGCTCACGGTGGGCAGCACCTGGTCGCTGAACTTCACTTCTCCGACGCCGAGCGCCCGGCCGCGCCCTGGGGCGCCGAGCCATCCGAGATGGAAGCCCACGAGTTGCCAGAGAGCATCGAGGCCAAGACAGCCGGGCATGACCGGGTCGTTCTTGAAGTGACAACCGAAGAACCAGAGGTCCGGCCGCACGTCGAATTCCGCCAGGACATGACCCTTGCCGAAGGCGCCGCCCTCGGTCCCGATCGAGGTGATGCGGTCGAACATCAGCATTGGCGGCAAGGGAAGCTGCGCGTTTCCGGCACCGAACAGCTCGCCCCGACCGCAGGCCAGCAACTCCTCGTGGGAGTAGTGGGAGGCGCGGGGGGCGGTCTGTGCTGAACCGGCGGCGGCGGACGATTCGGGATCGGAAGACATGATCGGTGTGTCGGTCCTTGGTGGAGGGCGCGATCGAAACGCCGGACATCGCCCTCGAAACATCGGACGCGCATGGCCATCGAGGGCCACGACACGATCCGAGCTCGCGAGCGGCGCTTCGTTAACACAGCGGCTTTGCGCCTCAAAACACCTCGTTTTCGGCGTGTTCAATGGAATGACTTTAAACAAGCCTCATGTTCACACCGCGTGGCCACCCATCAACCAGCTCGGGTTGCGACGAGGGGGGAGGTTCGTATAGAGTTCCCGCTGTATTGTGTTATTTACGTGAGATGTCAGTACCGCCGATGTCCAACTCGCTGCCGCTGCAAGCCATGCTGAACGCTCGTGGCGCTCCCCTCGATGCCGCTTCGGCTGCCGGTCGTCGGGGATGTCCCCTGTCCGACCTGCGCGACCGTCTGCGCCGCTCCGGTCTCCGTCCGACCCGCCAGCGGCTTTCGCTCGGCTGGCTCCTGTTCGGGCGCGGCGACCGCCATCTCACGGCGGAAATGCTCTATGACGAGGCCATGCGCGCCAAGGTGCCGGTCTCGCTGGCAACGGTCTACAATACGCTGCACCAGTTCACCGAGGCTGGCCTGCTGCGCCAGTTGGCTCTCGATGGGTCGAAGGCCTATTTCGACACCAACCCGAGCGAGCACCACCACTTCTTCCTGGAAGACGAGGGACAGGTGCTGGACATGCCCGATTGCGGCATCACCGTCGATTCGCTCCCAGATGCGCCCGAAGGCATGGAGATCGCCGGGGTCGAGGTTATCGTCCGCCTGCGCCGCCGGCACGGTGCGCGTCAGTCCTGAACCTCTACGACCTCCTGCCCGCCATCATGAAAAAGGCCCGGCTCAGCCGGGCCTTTTTCATATCCGCCGAACTGCGCGTTCCCGCTCAGTCAATCTTCTCGTTGGGGTAGACCCCCCAGAGGCGGTCCTGGCGGATATAGCCGTCCACGTCGCCGCTCTTCTGGGGCAGTGCGACGATGACCCGGCACCAGCTTCCGGTGCAGCTCTTGACGCTGCCAATGACGCCGGGCTGGAGCTTCGCCTCCACGCTCGCCCCCTCTTCCGCCCGCGCATGGAGCGGGATCGCAGAATCTCCTCCCTTGGCTGCCATGACGATGGAGGTACGCCGGCCGGATAGGAGGGAGTGCAGCACCCAGCCCTCGGTCCCCTCGGAATCCCGGATACGGCGCCAGGTCTCGAACTCGGCGACGATCTCGATGGGCAGGCCTGCACGCTGGAACACCCATAGTGTGCGGTGATCCTTCGAAGGTCCCTCGCGCAGGTTGACGCGATCCGTCTTGAGGCTCGCGTAGCGGGGTAGGGGCAGGCCCGTCGCGGGGCCGCGATTCGCATCGCCCGCGCCTGCAGGGGCTGCGATCGCCCTCGAAGGCAGCGCCGCCCATGAGGAGGCCAGCGTCAGGCAGGTGAAGAACAGGAATCCAGGCAGGCGCATCATCGGTCTTCCCAAAGGTTCGCGATCGTCATTTTCCCGGACGGCCATGTCTCCATGATCGTCATGGCCACGATCGGCATCGTGAATCCTCGTCTAGCGATCCCCGCGCGATGCTTCGGGCGCGGGGGTACGTTGTGTTCCGTGCCCTCTCTGGTAGAGAAGCCTCGGGAACCGGCAGCCAAGGCGTCGGAGCTATGGGACCTGTCTGGCCGATGCGTGGTTAATGCGAGGTCAAGCCTCGGCATGAACTCCGGCTCACGGCAGAGACCGGCCTAGCAGAAACGTTCGCGGAGGGTGCATGTCGTCGTTGAAGCGCAAGCCACTCGTTGTGGTCACGCGTCGCCTGCCTGAGGTGGTCGAGGCACGCATGCGCGAATTGTTCGATATTCGCCTCAGCCCCGATGACAAGCCGATGAGCAGCGAGGCGCTGGCCGCCGCTTTGCGCGAAGCCGATGTCCTCGTTCCCACCGTCACGGACAAGATCGATTCCGGTCTCCTCGCCCAGGCCGGCCCGAACCTTCGCCTGATCGCGAATTTCGGCAATGGCGTCGACCATATCGACGTGGCGGTTGCACTGGAGCGCGGCATCACCGTCACCAATACCCCCGGCGTCCTCACCGAGGACACGGCCGACATGACGATGGCGCTGATCCTCGCCGTGGCGCGCCGCGTGGCCGAAGGCGCCCGGATCATTCCGGACGACAATTGGGACGAAGGCTGGTCCCCGACCTGGATGCTCGGCCGCCGCATCACCGGCAAGCGCCTCGGTATCGTCGGCATGGGGCGGATCGGTCAGGCCTTGGCTCGCCGCGCGAAGGCGTTCGGCCTGCAGATCCATTATCACAACCGGCGCAAGGCACCGGCGCAGATCGAGCGAGAGCTCGACGCGACCTATTGGGAATCCCTCGACCAGATGCTGGCGCGGGTGGACATCGTCTCGGTCAATTGCCCCCACACGCCCGCGACCTACCACCTCCTCTCGGCCCGCCGTCTGAAGCTGCTGAAGCCGGAGGCGATCGTGGTGAACACGGCCCGCGGCGAGGTGATCGACGAGACGGCCCTCGCACGCCTGATCGAAGCGGGCGAGATATCCGCCGCCGGCCTCGACGTGTTCGAGCAGGAGCCGGCCGTGAGCCCGCGCCTCGTCAAGCTGGCGCGTTCCGGCAAGGTCGTGCTCCTGCCTCACATGGGCTCGGCGACGCATGAGAGCCGGACCGATATGGGCGAGAAGGTCATCATCAACATCAAGACCTTCATGGATGGACATCGTCCGCCGGACCGGATTCTGCCCAGCATGCTCTGACGTCGCCGCCTCCGGCCCGGAGCCGGGTTTGCACGAGGCTTGCTAGTTTATCGATCTATGTGCATCGGCAGACCCAAGCCGTAGGAACGGTGCCATGTCCGATACGTTGACCGGCGCCGATAGATATCGTCGGGCGAGCGTCGCGCAGCGGTTAGAGTAGGAGCACCATGGCCGCGGAGACACAGTCGACCGAGGCAAACATCGACGAGGCCGTGCCGTGCGACGATTTCCGTCGCTTCGCGGATTTCGTGCCTCTGATGATGTGGCGCTCCGATACCGAGGGCGGGGCGATCCATCACAACGAATGCTGGCTCGACTTCACCGGCCGGTCCCGCGACGACGAGCTCGGTCATGGCTGGCGGCGTGGCTTGCATCCGGACGATTTCGACCGGCACGCGGCGCTGGTCGAAGAGGCCTTCGCATCGCGCGCGCCGTACTCCATCGAGTTTCGCCTGCGCCGCCATGACGGTGCCTATCGGTGGCTGCTGAATAACGCCCGCCCCCTCACCGAGAACGGGACGTTCCAGGGCTACCTCGCCTCGTGCTTCGACATCACCGACCGCAAGCGCGCCGAGGAGCATGCCGAACACGCGCTCGTCGAGAAGGAGGCCCTTCTCGCGGAAGTGTATCACCGCGTCAGAAACAACCTCCAGGTGATGGTGAGCCTGATCGGCCTTTACGGCCGCGCCGCGCCGGCACCTTGCCGCGGCAGCTTCGAGGCGCTCGGCCAGCGCGTCCGTGCGATCGCCCTCGTCCAGCAGCATCTGCATGAGGCGCCACATATCGCCTCCATCGACCTGCGCGATTACCTTCACCGGCTCGCCTCCGGCCTCGGCCAGTTGCGGCGGGCCGGGCGGATCAGCGTGACGGTGGGGGGGCGCGGCACCAGCCTCGTCGAGCCGAGGACAGCCAACGCATTGGGCATGATCGTCGCCGAGGTCGTCGCCGAATGCCTCGACGCCACGTCCGATTCCGTGTCCTGCACGATCTCGATCACCATCGATGCCACGGCTGGCGCTCCGGTTCGACTCACCATCGTTTCCGGCGGCGATCAGCCGGCGGCCAGCGTGGCGGATGTGCCCAATCTTGGCCCCCGGCTGGTGGCGGCCTATGCCGCACAGGCCGAGATCGCGGTGCGAGGCACCGGAACGCATTCGGATCCGATGGAGCTTCAACTGCCCGAAGCTCTGGTCCATCCCTCGGAATAACGGACTTTCGCGCCAGCGAGGGTCGCTTGGGTGGCCCCCGCTTCCTATATGGCTGCAACGGGCCGCGCCTTCACAGCGCGCCGTGTCGGCATTCGTAAGAGTTCAGCCCGCCATTATGCTTCCGCCCATCGAAACGATCATCGACAATTTCGAAATCCTCGACGACGGGCCGGACCAGCTCGAGTATCTGATGGAACTCGGCCGTGCCTTGCCGCCCTTCCCTGATGAACTGCTCACCGAGCAGAATCGCGTCCATGGCTGCGAAAGCCAGGTTTGGGTCGATTCTAACATCGATCATTCGCAGCAGCCTCCGCGTCTGCATTTGAGAGGAACCAGTGACTCGTTCATCACCAAGGGATTGATCGCCCTGGTGATGGCCTTGCACGATGGAAAGACGCCGAAAGAGATCGCCCAAGTCGACGTTTTCCAGGTCTTCAAGCAGATCGGCCTTGGTGCCCACCTGACGTCGAAGCGCTCCAACGGAGTTCGGGCCATGGCCGAGCGTATTCACCGGGATGCCGCGCAACTGGCCGCCTGAGCCCTTCAGGCGCGGTCACGCCATAGGCGCAGGCGTGACTGGCTAGGCCCTACTGCTTCCCGCTCCAGCCCGTAATGCTCCGCCAGCCGCGCCAGGGCGATACGGATGACGACCTTGGCCGAACGCGCCGGCCAACGGCGCTCGGCTTCAATCATCTCCAGGCCTTTCACGAAGCCGCAGAGATCGATCAATAATCCGGACAGGTCGCTGCCTACCGCACTGAGTGCCGCGCGGACTCGCTGCCGGGCCGCCAGCATGGCGTCCGACCCAGCCGAGGGATCGCGCGGGCCCCCACCATCCACCTTGACCCCGCTCCAATCCGAACCCATCCGGGGCATCAATGCCCCCATGGTCATGTCGCGTCGCAGCCGCTCGCCCGCCTCGAAACAGGCGGCGTCGATCAGGGGCGTCCCGTCCCGATCCCGCCGCCGGGCCATCCAGGCAAGTGGACTTTCCGATGTGTCGCGAACCGGTCGGCTCGGTTCCCCGCGGCCTTCGAGATCGAGATGCTGTGCGAGATAGGGGGTGTCCCGGCCGGCCCGTTCCCGCCGTAGCCTGGCCCGGCCCGCGGCGCTGATGGTCAGCCTGGCACGACGCCCGTCCGCCTGTTCGGCGAGATCGCAGGACAGGAGGGTCTGACCGGCCTGCGCGAGGTAGCGCCCGCGACTTACCGAGATCCCGTCGCCACCGTTGCGGACGATGATGTCTCCCTCGGTCAAAGGGTCCGCCAACGCGTAGGCCCCCTCCGCGTCGAGGGCCGTGAGAAGGCGGGCCGCGTCGCGGCCGAGTTCCGTCGGAACACTGACCGACACTAGTCGCCGGCTGGTGCTGCGAGTTTGGCCGATCCGGGATATGTTCATGATATGTTCCCTAGCACGTGACAGCGGGTGCCGCGTTGGCTCAGGGAAGAATAAAGGAAAAATGTCCTAGCGCAAGCGGCTTTTGTTCAGCGTCGCTCACGGGCGCGAACGATCCCCGCTCCTGCGGAACGGGAAAAGGCCGGGCTGCGAGATTTCGCGAATGCCCGGCCGGTCGATTTACGCTGCTTCGTCGTAGGTCCCGTTGCGGGTCTGGCCGAGCCCGATCGCCTTGGCGAGGTCCGAACGAGCCTTGGCGTAGTTCGGGGCGACCATCGGGTAGTCCGACGGCAAGCCCCACTTCGCACGGTACTGTTCCGGGCTCATATCGTACTTCGCGCGAAGGTGGCGCTTGAGCGATTTGAATACGCGGCCGTCCTCGAGGCAGATGATGTGGTCGGCAGTCACCGACTTCTTGACGGGAACGGCAGGCTGCTGCGGGGCGGCTGCGACTTTGGCCTCGGTTTCACCGCTCGCGACCTGGGTCAGCGAGGCGTGGATCTTTGTAATGAGCTGTGCGAGCTCACCGACAGGCACAGGATTGTTGCTCACATAGGCCGAGACGATGTCGACCGTCAGTTCAACGAAGTCGGCCGAATTCTCAATGTCGCTCATTGTCTAAACGGTTCCCTTAAGCACGATGCCGGTAACAGTCTGTTAAGTATGCGGGCGAGGAGCCAAGAGGCGTTTTGGCAAACCACGGCATTGACTTTCGGCATCGTGGCGTCACGCAGCGGTGTTCCATGATGATGGGCGATGGTAATCGCCATGTCAGTCATTTTATGATAATCAAGTTGGCCCTGCAAGACATAAGTCAAACCTCTGGATATGCCGAATCAAGATTTTTGAACAATAGTTCAATTCAGCGTGATCATGCATTGGCGCAAGTTTGACGTCACTTATGCACGCATGATCAGACGCATTCTGATTCCGCGCATTCCCGATCGGTTGACCGGTCTGGCACAGTTCGGCCGAAGACGGCAGGAAAAGACTTTCCGCTCCACCTTGCCCACAGCGTTCAGCTGGGACACATGCAGACATCGAAGGCGATCACGAGCCGAATTGATCGCCGCTACGCTATTCAGCCGACGATGTTTGGCAACCTTGCAGGTGTATCCATGGACAATCTTTTCCACCTGGAAAGCAAGTCGCCTGTCCCTGACGTGCGCCCGCACACATTCACGGTGCATGGCCGATCAATTTCCGACAATTATGCTTGGCTAAAAGCCGAGAACTGGCGCGACGTCCTGAAGGATCCTACTGCCCTTCCATCGGATATCCGCGAACATCTCAATGCTGAGAATGCTTATACGGAAGCCGCGCTCGGCGATCTCGAGCCCTTGCGGAAGACGCTGGTAGCGGAGATGCGCGGGCGCATCCGCGAGGACGATAGCGGCGTACCCGAGCCGGACGGTGCATTCGCCTATTACACCCGGCATCGCGAGGGTGGGCAGCATCCCCTCGTCTGCCGCCGGCCGCGCACGGTGGTGGTGATCCCCGGTCATGGGGCGGAGACGGCCGGTACGGGTGGGGCTGAGGAGGGCGAAGTCGTCCTGCTCGATGGTGACGAGGAGGGCAGGGGACTCGCCTTCTTCGAGCTCGCGGCGGCGGTGCATTCGGACGACCATGCTCGCCTTGCCTGGAGCGCGGATTCCAAGGGGTCCGAGCTTCACACGATCCGCGTCCGCGATCTCGGCACGGGACAGGATCTTCCGGACCGCGTTGAATCGACCACCGGCGAGGTGGTCTGGGCAGCGGATGGGCTGTCGTTCCATTACGTGGCCGTCGACGAGAACCATCGTCCCGCCCGTGTCATGTATCACGTGGTCGGGACGGACCAGTCCGCCGACAGCATGCTCTATGAGGAGCGCGATTCTGGCTTCTTCGTCCATATCGAGACGACGCAGTCGCGCGATTACCTGGCCATCACGGCAAGCGACCACGAAACCTCGGAAGTGCATCTCCTCGATCGCCGGTCGCCGGATGCAATACTGCTATGCGTTCAGCCGCGGGAGCCGCTGCTCATCTACTCCGTGGAGAATTGGGGGAACCACCTCTTCATTCTAACCAATGCGGACGGGGCTGAGGACTTCAAGATCGTCACCACCCGCATCGGTGCGTCGGGCCGCGCCAATTGGACCGATCTGATTCCACACCGGCGCGGTGTGATGATCCGCCACCAGCATGTCATCGCCCAGCATCTCGTGCGTCTCGAGATCGAGAATGCGCGGCCCCGCATCGTCGTCCGCGATACGCAGGGCAACGAGCACATCGTGGCCTTCGCCGAGGAAGCCTATTCCCTCGGCCTCCAGCCGGGCCATGAATTCGAGACGGCGGTGATCCGGTTCACCTATTCGTCGATGACGACGCCGGCCGAGACCTACGACTACGATTGTTCGACCCGCGCCCGTCAGTTGCGCAAGCGCCAGACCATCCCCAGCGGGCACGATCCCGCCGCCTATGTGACACGCCGGATTTTCGCCACGGCACCGGACGGAGAGAGCGTGCCTATCTCGCTCCTCCACCGTCGTGACCTCGTCCTCGACGGCTCGTCTCCGCTGCTACTCTATGGCTATGGCTCCTATGGCACCCTGATGCCGGCCGCGTTCCGCACCAACCTGCTGTCGCTGGTGGATCGCGGCTTCGTCTACGCCATCGCCCATGTGCGCGGCGGAACGGAGAAGGGCTGGCACTGGTACATGGACGGCAAGCGGGCCAAGAAGCCCAACACCTTCTCGGACTTCGTCGCCTGCGGTCGCGCTTTGGCGGACGCCGGATACACGACGTCGGGGCGCATCGTCGCCCATGGCGGATCGGCTGGCGGGATGCTGATGGGGGCTGTGGCCAACCTCGCGCCGGACCTCTTCGCCGGGATCGTCGCCGACGTGCCCTTCGTCGACGTGCTCAACACCATGCTCGACGGCGACCTGCCGCTGACCCCGCCGGAATGGCCGGAATGGGGCAATCCGGGCGCGAGCGTCGAGGATTTCGAGAGCATCCTGTCCTACTCGCCCTACGACAACGTCTCGGCGCAGAACTACCCGGCGATCCTGGCGCTCGGCGGACTCACCGACCCGCGCGTGACCTATTGGGAGCCGGCGAAATGGGTGGCGCGCCTGCGCGCCACGATGATTGGCGGAGGCCCCGTCCTGATGCGGATCAACATGGAAGCCGGCCATGGCGGGGCGGCGGGACGCTTCGACCGGCTGGAAGAAGTGGCGCTGATCTATGCCTTCGCCCTCCGGGCGGTGGGGCTGGCTGGTGGCAGCGAGAAACCGCAGCCGTGACGGCCTTCGTCCGAACCGCTGCCGCCGCCGGGTGCCTCCTGGCGACGCTGGTGCCGGGCGCGGCAGCGGACAGGGCGGTGGCCCTCGAGGTTCCCCCCGATCTCGCCAAGGATCTGTCGGCGATGCCGCGGATCGCCAACCCCGTCGACGACGCCGAGCGGCGGATCAACGCCGCCGTTCAGCGCCTAGACGGAGCGGCGCGTAAAGCCGCGGCCGAGTGTCTGGCGCAGGGAGGCAAACATGCCGATTACGCCCGGCATATCGACGTGACTATGCGGGGCCCCCGCTTCCTCAGCTACACGATGACGGACAGCGCCTTCTGCGGCGGCGCACACCCCAATACCGGCACCTCGGCGATCGTCTACGACCTCGTTTCCGGTGCTCCCGTCGATTGGACCGCGCTGCTTCCGCCCGCTCTCACCGGCAAGGTCGCGCTCCAGACCGAGATGGATGGAAGCAGGATGGTGTCCCTGTCCTCCAAGCGGCTCTTCGACCTCTACCTCAAGGCTTATCGCCCCAGGACCGGTCAGGCGAAGGCGGATGCCGACGACGACGAGTGCCGGGAGGCGGTATCGACGCCAGATGGCGATGAGCCGCCTGCGATGACTGTCTGGCTCGATGCGAAGGCGGGTGGCCTCGCAGTCCAGTTCGACCTCGCCCATGTCGTCCAGGCCTGCGCCGACGTGGAGGTCATTCCCCTCGCTACCCTCAAAGCCGAGGGCGCCAATGCCGTGCTGACCGACGCAATCGTGGCGGCCCGGGCCGCGCTGCCTGTTCCTTGATCGTCTTCGTTCCTGAAACCGGCCGCGATCAGGGCTGCGGTGCGGGCGGTTCGACAGCTCGGCCTGGAAGGACATCCGGGGCCGGTGCGCCATCGGCGGAGCGGCGAGCGGCATCGTCTAGGCTCGGTGCGAGTGCGCGAATGCGCGCCTGACGGGCGGCCTCCTCGGCGGCCGCCTTCTCCGCCGCAGCTTTGTCGGCCGCCGCCTTGATGGCAGCGGCTCGGGCCTTGTCCATCTCGATCCTGGCGCGACGCCGCTGGCGCTCGATTTGATCGGCCTCGAACACTTCGATCTTATCGAGTTCGCGCTGCAGGACTACGGCGGCGAGGCCGGTGGTCAGGGGCCCGGTATCGACACTGCGGTCGGGCTTCGCGAGCGGGCCGGAATAGGAGAGCTGTATCGAGGGAATCCCTCCGGTCCAGCCCTTCGGAGCGCCGCCACCCGTCAATGTCCCGCGTGCATCGAACCGCCCCGTCGTCAGGTCGACGGAGAGGGTGCCGGCCCAGCGCGGTCCGCCGAGATCGAAGGTGAGAGGCGCGGCGCGCAGTGAGCCGCCCGAGAGGGTCGCGGATGCCTTCACCGTTCCCTTCACTGCCATCGGCGCGGCGGCGAGTTCCTCGGCCACCAGGGCCTGGAGCCGTCCCTCCCGGAGCGGATCGTCTTCCGCGAGCGCCTTGGCCAAAGCGCGCTCGATCCCGCCCGGATCGCCGCCGGGAAGCACCAGATCGGTAAGGCTGAGATCGCCGCTTCCGCCCAGATTGTTCGCCATGTTCGCGAGGCTCTGGCCCGAAGCGCCGAAGCGAAGGGTTGCGCTGGCCCGGCCGGAGATCGGTCCCGGACCGACGAGGTCCGCGATGGAGGCGTCGCTCAGGCTGCCTTCCCCGGAGATCGCTGCCGCGCCACCCTGCCGGGACAACGTGATGTTGCCGACGAGGCGTCCCCCGGCGAGACGTCCGTTGACGTCGCGAATCGTGAGGACGCCGTTGTCGAGCCGGGCACCGAAAGCCGCCCCTTCGGCGGTGAAGCGCCGGCCGAGATCGAGCTTATCCACCCTGACGTCGAGGTCGATGGGCGGTCTGACAGCCGGCGCTGCGCCGAACCGTGCGCCGTCTCCGGCTTCCGGTTTCTTCGCGTCGGGCGGGACGATCAGGGAAGCGGCGAGCCAGGGCAGCGAGAGCCGGCCGAGCGCGACGCTGCCGAAGATGTCGCCGGCGGGCGATCGGTTGATATTGGCGAGAACCGTGGCCCCCGCGATCCGCCCGGTGACGTCGGCATGGGCATCGCGTCCGGCCCGCGACAGACCGAGGAGCAGTTCCGCCGGCATCGGCGAGGGTAGGGCATCCGTGCTCCCGGCGAGAATGAGGAAGGGCGCGAGATCCGGCGTCTTCAAAAGGATCTCGCCGGCTTCCGGCGGGGTCTGGCCCGGACCGGGCACGACCGGCTTCACCGTTGCGAGCGTGAGGTCGGCGATGGTGCCGGAGATATCGAGGCCGAGGGCCGGAACCGAGCCGTCGGGCGCGGGCTGACCGCGTGCTCCGCTGATGTGCAGGGCGGCCGGCTTGCGCAGGGCGGCCATGTCCTCGCGCTCGAACCAACGTCCGGCGAGCGGCGTCGTCAGATCGAGGGACAGGCTGTCGATACGCCCGCCCCGCGAGAGCAGGTCGAGGCCGAGGCTGCCGCCTGCGGCTGTTCCGTTGGCGCTGGTGCGCAGGGTGTCGGCGGCACCCGCCTCGCGCTCCAGGGTCACGGCGAGGTCGAGGCTGCCCGCTCGCAGGAAGCCGGGGATCATCCGAGCCTCGGCGATCCACGTCCGGTCGAGAAGGGCGATGAGGGGGGCGGCCACCGGCGCCCACATCCGGCCCGCGATACGGCCTGACCCATCCGGCGCAATCCGGCCCGACAGCTTGGCGTTGGCGCCGGCGAGGTCGGTGACGTCGAGGCTGCCGACGTTCAGGCTCGCTCCGTCCGACTGGATGCTGGCGGCGATGGTTCCGTTGCCCGAATGGGCCCCGGCCGGCCCGTAGCGCACGTCCCGCGCTTGGATCGTCAGGCCGAGGTCGTGGTCGTGAAGGCCGGACAAGGCGCTGCCGAAGGAAGGCAGAGCGGCGACATCGATGCCCTGCGCCGAAAGCTGAGCATCGAAGCGCCCGCGCGCGCCCGATTCGGCCTGGGTATAGCGGGCGTTGCCGGTGATCCGCGCCTCGCCGAGGGAGAGCCGGAGGTTTCGCAGTGACGAGGACGGGCTCGCCGTCGAGACGTCCGTGGATGCCTGAATCGGGCGCCCGTCCATCACCGCGACAGCCGGGCCGCCGAGGCCGAACTTGCGCAGGTACCGCCCGAACCCGTCGGAGGCAGCGGCGTCCAGGGAGACGTTGCCCGTGAAGCGCAGGGCCGGTTGCGTATCGACCTCTCCGGACGCGGTGAGGGCGGTGTTGCCCGGCGCCGTCACCGAGAAGCGCCGAAGCGCGAGGCCTCCCGTCCGGTCGAACGTGCCGGACAGCTGGAGATTCGTCCATTCGTCGAGGCCGAGTCCGATGCTTTCGAGGGCGAGGTCCAGATCGACCATCATCGGAAGTTCGGATCCGGCGCGGGGCATCCCGCGCGCCAGCATGGCCTGACCGGCCGTTGAAATCAGGAAGGCATCGAGGTCGAGGCGGCGCGCCTCCAGGGTCAGTGCTGCCCGCCAGGAGCGCAGATCGATTCGTCCGGTTCCGGCCAGTCGCATGGCCTGACCGCCAGGATCGATTTCGGCCTTCACGTCGGAGAACCGCACCACCGGTCCCCGCGCCTTGAACGTGCCGCCCAGGGAGAACGGCAGGTAGGCGCCCGCCACCTGAACCGGCGGCCCGACCACGACCCGCGCCGATCCTTCGGCCTTCGGAATCATCGCACGCAGCTGGCTACCCTGTGCGGGAGCCTCGCCGGGCACAGGTTCCAGTCGGATACGAGTGTCGGCCTCGAAGCGCGGACGGGTATCGCCGCCGCCGGAGAACTTCACGGCGACGCTGCCGTCCTCGGCGGGTTCGCCGGTGGCGATCCGGAAGGCGACCGCGCCGCTCGTCCCCTCGATCCGCCAGGGGCCTAGGAGCCGGGGCGCCGAGAGATGCACGGTCTCGGCCCGCACCTGATCGGTGCGGCCGCTCTGCGGCACGAAGGTCGTGAGGATGACCTGTCCGATGGACAGGTCCTCGATGGCGAGATCCTGGTCGGCGAGCGTCTGATAGAGATCGGCGGGAAGGCGGACCGCATCGTCGTCGCTGATCGGGAGCTTGATTTCCGCTCGCCCGATCCGCGTCTCGGTGAAGCGGACCTCACCCGTCAGCAGCGGCGTGAGACCGATTTCGGCCTTGACGAGCGAAAGATCCAATGCCGGCTTGTCGGCCTGTCCGCCGATGCGCAGCCGATCGATGCTCAGTTGCGGCGAGGGGAGGAGCCTGACGGCGATCCGTCCTTCGGTCCGCGCGTCGAGACCGAGCGACCTGCCGATCGTCCGGTCCACCAATGTGCGGTAGCTCTCCCAAGCCACGAAGGGCGGGACCGCCAGGGCCGCGACGAGGATCAGGATGACGGCGCCCGCCAGCGCGGTCAGGATGTCTCGCACCGTCTTGGTTTCCGCCTCGCTCCGGCCCGGTCTCCGGGACTGCCATGGGGCGGGCACGTCGTCTCACCGGACGTCATGCCCGGTCGTGCCCCCACCCTGTGCGGCATAGCACAAGGTGACCGGTTCCGCGCCAGAGGCGTTTCTCGCAGTCAACAGCTGCCGGGCATGCCTTCCGGAGCGGATCCGGTCAGCGACGTGGCGTCAGTCCCGAGCCGATCGGGGCCGGACGGGTGACTTCGTTGCGCTGCATCTGCATGCGGATCTGATTGTTCTCGAATTGCTGCTGATGCCGGACGCCGCGAATCTCGCTTTGGGTCGCAAGGCGGTCGTTGGTTTCGTTCAGCGATCGCGTGCCGGGTGACTGAGCCAGGGCGGGGGATAGACTAAGGCCGGCGACAACGGTCAGCATCGAGATGGCGTATAGGGCGGTACGCATGGAACGTCCTCTGGTGATGATGTTCACGGTATGGTGAGACGACGCCCGACAGGAAACCGTGGTTCCCCTCCCGGCCACCCATCTGGGGCCGACCTTTTGTCCCAACCCTCGACGTCGTTCGCGTTTTGGTCCAGGGAAGCAACATGAAACAGCATCCCGACGCGACGACGGCCCCTGTGCCGGCGCCGGCCTCCGGCGTAGCGGCCGAGGCCGCGCAGACCTCTATCGCCGCGCGCGCCATGGCCTCCCTCAGGCCACAGGGTTCGCCTTATCTCGAAGGGCTGAATCCCGAGCAGCGCCGCGCAGTCGAGACGACGGAAGGGCCGGTCCTCGTCCTCGCTGGTGCAGGCACCGGCAAGACGCGGGTGCTCACCACGCGAATCGCCCATCTGGTCTCGACCGGCAAGGCCCGGCCTTACGACATCCTGTCGGTGACCTTCACCAACAAGGCCGCCCGCGAGATGAAGCACCGGATCGGTGCCCTCATCGGCCCGGCCGGCGAGGGGATGCCCTGGCTCGGCACCTTCCATTCCATCGGCACCAAGATCCTGCGCCGGCACGCCGAGATGGTGGGGCTGAAATCGGATTTCACCATCCTGGGGATGGACGACCAGCTGCGCCTGATGAAGCAGGTCATCGTCGACCAGAACATCGACGAGAAGCGCTGGCCCGCCCGCGCCCTGTCCTCGGCCATCGACGGGTGGAAGAACCGCGGCCTCCTGCCGGAGCAGGTCCCCCCCGGCGAGGCGGGGGCCTTCGCCTTCGGCAAGGGCGGCGCGCTCTACACCGCCTATCAGGCCCGGCTCCTGACGTTGAACGCCGCCGATTTCGGCGACTTGCTGCTGCTCTGCCTCAAGCTGTGGCGCGAGAACCCGGACGTGCTGGCGAATTACCAGCAGCGCTTCCGCTACATCCTGGTCGACGAGTACCAGGACACCAACGTCGCCCAGTATCTCTGGCTGCGCCTGCTGGCGCAGGGGCACCGCAACGTCGCCTGTGTGGGCGACGACGACCAGTCGATCTATGGCTGGCGCGGGGCGGAGGTCGACAACATCCTGCGCTTCGAACACGATTTCCCCGGTGCGGCCGTGGTGCGGCTCGAGCGCAACTACCGCTCCACCGGTCATATTCTCTCCGCCGCATCCGGGCTCATCGCCAAGAACGAAGGCCGCCTCGGCAAGACCCTGCGCACCGAAGACGTGGCCGGCGAGAAGGTGACGGTGTCGGGCGCCTGGGATTCGGAGGAAGAGGCGCGCCAACTCGGCGAATCGATCGAGAGCCTGCAGGCCAAGCAGCATCCGCTTTCGGAGATCGCCGTGCTCGTGCGCATCTCGGCCCAGATGCGCGAGATCGAGGACCGCTTCGTCCAGCTCGGTCTGCCCTACCGCGTCATCGGTGGACCACGATTCTACGAACGTGCCGAAATTCGCGATGCGCTGGCCTATCTGCGCGTCACCATGAACCCGGCCGACGACCTCGCTTTCGAGCGCATCTTCAACACCCCGAAGAGGGGCCTGGGCGACGCCACCCTGCAGATCCTCCACGGCTATTCGCGTTCGCAGCGCGTGCCGCTGCTCCAGGCCGCCCGCAGCCTGATCGAGACCGACGAGTTGAAGCCGCGCGCCCGCTCGGGCGTCCGCGCTTTGGTCGAGAGCTTTTCGCGATGGGCGCGGATGGTCGGTACCCAGCCGCATTCGGAGGTGGCCCAGACCATTCTGGAGGAATCCGGCTACACCGAGATGTGGCAGAAGGATAAGTCCGCGGATGCCGCCGGGCGCCTGGAGAACCTCAAGGAGTTCGTGCGCTCCATGGAGGAATTCCCCGACATGGCTGCCTTCCTCGAACATGTCTCCCTCGTGATGGAGGCGAGCGAGCAGGAAGGGGCGGACCGGGTCTCCCTGATGACCCTGCATGCGGCCAAGGGGCTCGAATTCGACACCGTGTTCCTGCCCGGCTGGGAGGACGGATTGTTCCCGAACCAGCGGGCGCTCGACGAGAGCGGCCGCGCCGGGCTGGAGGAGGAGCGCCGTCTCGCCCATGTGGGCCTGACCCGTGCCCGAAAACGCGCCAAGCTGTCCTTTGCGGTGAACCGGCGCATCCATGGGCTGTGGTCCTCGACGGTGCCGAGCCGGTTCATCGACGAGTTGCCCGCAGACGCCGTCGACGTGATCGACGCCCCTGCGCATTTCTCCGCCGGCGCCTCGCGCTTCGACCGCAACCCGGCGCCGTTCGGTTCCTCCTACGCGACGCCGGGCTGGCAGCGGGCGCAAGCCAACACTGCCGGCAACCAGGAGTTCGGAGGCGGGAATCGGCAAGCTTTCGGACGGTCCTCGCCGCCCGGACGAGGCAATGGTGGCCCTCGCCAGATCGAAGGCGAGCTCGTCGCGAAGTCGACGGGTGCGCCGTCTGCGTTTTCGGATGGTATGCGAGTCTTCCACACCAAGTTCGGCCCCGGCAACGTGGCAGCCGTCGACGGTAACAAGCTGACCGTTGACTTCGATAAGGCCGGCCGCAAGATGGTTCTCGACAGCTTCATCCAGCCCGGCTGAAGCACCCTGCCGGCTCCACGCTCGATAAGCGATGTGGTCCGGCCGGTTCAGCCCTTCAGCAGGGCAGGAGTGTCATGGTCGAGATGGATGCGCCGACATCCCGCCCTCTCCATCCGCATGACCCGCCTCAACTGTCGCCGCCGAGTCTTCCGAGAGATATTCGGCCACACACTCAAGAATTCGCGCTGTCACGCCCCTGTCGCGACGGGAGCGGCATGGTGCGTGCGTAGGTGATTCGTGGGTCGCGCATGCGGGGCCCGCATCATCTTCGAGGCCAGTCGTCCACAGGCGTCGTGGCGACATCCGGAACTGAAAGACCTGCTCTCGAATTGGCGTAGTGTTGATAAAAAGTAGCCGTGCAGGAAAAGTTATCGAGGTTAAAAGACGTCAGCAGGTCGAAGATCAGTTAAACCCTAGTTGGCAAGTCCAGTTGGAGTGTTGATCGATGAAAAGACGGCGCACGCGACTTGAGCTGGTAGAAGACCGCCCGGTGCGGCTGCACCGCACCCGGTTCGACGACGAGCGTAACCTGGCCCCGATCCAACCGCTCACGGAGCGACAGGCCGAGTATTTGGACGCTCTCGCCGTCAACAAGCAGGTCATCGTTCTCGGCCCGGCCGGTACCGGTAAGACCTACATTGCTGGAACCCGCGCCGCGGATCAGCTTCGCCAGCGCCGCATCTCCAAGGTCATCATCACCCGCCCCAACGTCCCCGCTGGCCGCTCGCTCGGGTTCTTCCCAGGCAGCTTAGAGGAAAAAATCGCGCCTTGGGTGACCCCGCTCACCGAGACCATGAAGGAGCGAATGGGCGACGCCGCCTACGAGATCGCCATGAAGACCGGCGACATCGAGGTGGTCCCCTTCGAAGTGATGCGCGGACGCACCTTCAAGAACTGCCTCGTGATCCTCGACGAGGCGCAGAACACCACCACCGCCGAAATCAAGATGTTCCTCACCCGGATCGGCGACGATTGCCAGGTCATCATCAATGGCGACGTGTCCCAGACCGACCTGCGCGAGACGTCGGGCCTCAGAACTGTGATCCATCTCGTCAAAAGCCGCATGATGCCGATCCCGATCGTCGAATTCACCCTCGACGATATCGTCCGTTCGGGCATTTGCGCGGAATGGGTACGGGCCTTCGAGGAAACGAAACTCTGACTTGAGTGTTATCAGCGGCGGGTCGAACCGGACCCGCCGCACGTCTCGGCGTGCGGCAATCATCTCCCCGGCGCCAGCGGGGGAGATCAATCCGAGCGCAGAGCTCGGGTCAAAGAGAACGGAAACGCCCGATGAGAAAATTGATCTTCGCGCTCGCCATGGTCGGAAGCCTCGGCGCAGCCGGCCTCGCCACGAGCGCTTCGGCCGCCCCCGGCGCCCCGATGGGTGTGACCTCCTCCGAGACCGTCACTCCCGTGCGTATGCACCATGCTGAGCGCCGCATGCATCGTCGGATGCACCGCCGTCACCACATGCGCATGCACCGCCACCACATGCGTCACCGGATGATGCATCACCGCCGCATGCACCGGATGTGATCGCAGCAGCGATGTGAATGTGAAAGGGCCCCAATCGGGGCCCTTTTTTGTGCGACGATCGTTTTAGAGAGTGCTGCCGTTCAGAGCTTCGGTGTCGCCGCCGTGGCTTTCACCGATGTTTCCTTGAGCGCGGCATCCTTGGCCGGAGGCGTCTTGGCAACAGGTGACGGCGCACCGCTCGTCGGGGCCTTGCCGGCTTTCACGGGGTCGACGGCGATCTTGGCCTTCTGTCCCACGGCGCCGGTCACTGTCGGAACCGTGATCGCATGACCAGTATGGGGCGCTTTGCCAGCCTTCGGTGCCGTCTGGATCGTTTCCGGCGCGGATGCGACGGCTGGGATCGTGGCGGCATTGGCCGATGGGGTCGCGGGCGTCGGTGAAGCCTTCGCGGTGAAGAGGCTGCCGAGAACCTTGGTGTAGGCAGGTGAATCCGCGTCGGCATCGGCCACCATGATGCGCGCCGTCGCTGCCGGCTTCTGCGGTTCGGGCGCCGCATCCGTCTTCGCGACGATGCTGCCGGACTTGGTCTTGTCGGCCCCCGGCTTGAGGGCGGCCGCAGCGGCCTTGGTCGGGATCGGAGCTTCGGCGGCGGCAAGCATCACCGGCCGTCCCTTGGCATCCACCTCGACCTCGCGCTCGCCGGCCGCCAGGCTCTCGGGCCGGCTCACCTCACCGAGATGATGACGCGCATATTCCTTGGGGTCGTAGGGAGCCTCCGGCTCTTCCTTCTTCGTCAAATTCGCGAAGGCCATCGTCGAGGCGGGCGGCTGCGGCCGGAAGACCGGATTCTGGCCGCCATCGTCATAGACGACACGCGTCGCGGGCGTGCCCTTGGCGACGAGCTCGGCAATGTCGTGGTTGTCCCGCGCCCGTTTCTCGGCAACGAGCGTATCCACCTTCGGCGAGCACGAGCCAGCCGCCACATCCTGTCCGCCGAAGACGTAGCGTGTGCCGCAGACGTTCACGCGCGGCTCTTCGCGCAGGGCCTCGAAATAATCCGAGCCTTCCTTCAGGTTCTTCCAGAACGGCGCGTTCGGGTCGTTGCGGTACTTGGCGAAATTCGTCGCCGTCATCCGGAACGGGTAGGATTGGAACTGGAACGCGCGCTGCCCGCCGGCGAAGGAATCGCGGGCCAGGGCGTAGATCTCGCCCATCGATTCGTCGGTCATGGCGAAACAGCCCGAGGACGAGCAGGTGCCGTGCACCATGATGTAGTTGCCCGTCCGCCCGTTGGCCCGGTCGTACGTGTTCGGGTAGCCGGTATCGAAAGAGAGATAATAGGACGAGTTCGGGTTCATTTGCCCCGGTGTCACCGTGTAGAAACCCTCAGGGGCCTGCCGGTCTCCCTGCTTGGTCTTGGGGCCGAGCTGGCCCGACCAGCGGCAGATCGGGAAGGTCTTGAGCAGCGCGTATTGGCCGTTCGCGCCACGCTTCCATACCTCCATCTCCGCTTCCTTCTTGAAAGCGCGGATCAGGATGGGGTCGTTCGTCGCCATGCCCTTCTGCGCCATGAGCGCCAGGGTTTTCGCGGGGACGGGAGTCAGGGCCCGCAACGGGACGCCGCCGCCCATCGAGCCGTCCTGGCAAGCGGTGAGGGAGAGAGCGAGCGCAACGATACCGGCAGCCGTAGCCAGGCGTAGAGCCAGCGGGCGCAAAGCCATGGGGAACCCCGTCCTCATTCATGCGCTCGCGGGATCTCGCCCGTCGAACGCCACTCCCCAACCCAATAGCGTCGTTAAACTTACCCGGTTGTTACCGCAAGAAGACGCAAATGGCCGGCTCGTGAGGATGTGGATTTCGGTGGCTTCCTCATTGTGGGCAACACCTTGCCGCAAAGTGTCGTCGAGCATCGACTTTCAGGCATGCCAGTCGGAGAGCAATCGACTTGATTCCGCTGGTATTTCTCTGTGCGATGCGTCCCGGACCCGTCGTCGTAGTGGGGCTTCACGAACAGTCCCGAGGCGGGATTTAACAAACTCTTCAACGGTTCCGCATGAGGTCTGCGCTAAAACGACGCATCAGAGTTTGCGGCCGATATCGAGGAACTTCGCGGCCCGGCGGTCGCGAATCTCGTCGGGGCTCAGACCATCGAATTCGGCCAGTGCCTTGGCTACGGCCTTGCCCGTATTGGCGATGGCTGCCTCGCGGCCACGATGGGCACCGCCTGTCGCCTCCGGGATGATGCCGTCGATGATGCCAAGGCGCAGCAGATCCTGCGCAGTGATCTTCATGGCGGTGGCCGCATCCGCCGCACGGCCCTGGTCGCGCCAGAGGATCGAGGCCGCACCCTCGGGCGAAATCACACCGTAGATCGCATGTTCGAGCATGAGTACGCGGTTGGCGGTGGCAAGCGCGATGGCACCGCCCGAGCCGCCTTCGCCGATGACGACGGCGACATTGGGCACGCCGAGGGCGAGACAGGCCTCGGTGGAACTGGCGATGGCCTCGGCCTGCCCACGCTCCTCCGCCTCGATGCCAGGGAACGCGCCGGCCGTGTCGACGAAGGCGAGGACGGGAAGGCCGAACCGATCGGCCAATTCCATCAGCCGCACTGCCTTGCGGTAACCCTCGGGCTTGGCCATCCCGAAATTGTGGCGCAGGCGGCTCTCGGTGGTGGAGCCCTTCTCCTGGCCCAGCACGCAGACGGCTCGGCCCTCGAAACGGCCGAAACCGGCGACGATGGCCTGGTCTTCGCCGAAGGTGCGGTCGCCTGCCAGGGGAGTAAACTCGGTGATCAGCCCGGCGCAGTAGTCGATGAAATGCGGCCGCTGCGGGTGGCGTGCCACCTGCGTCTTCTGCCAGGGCGTCAGCGTGGCGTAGATGTCCGACAGGGCGGCGGCGGCCTTGCCTTCGAGTCGGCCGACCTCTTCGCTGATGGAGACCGCACCGTCGCGGGCGGCCATGGTCCTCAGCTCCTCCAGCTTGGATTCGAGCTCGGCCACCGGCTTCTCGAAATCGAGATAGGAGCGCGTCACCGACATCGGTCAGAGATCCTTGTTCGTCGCCATTGGTGCGCCGGGATGCCGTGTCGGAGACAACGGCGACGGAAGGCGTCCGGGGCGGGCGGGAAAAGCCGCGATTGGCCGGGGGTGTTGGCGAAGGAACACCGCCTGTCAACCATCCTGGCTCTCAGAGCCGGCCTTCGCCCTACACGACGATAGCCTTAAGCTTGGCCTTGGGTCATGGTGCCGTCATCGTTTGGCGTCCACTCTCCAGCCTGTGTGTATGGCGTCTGGGACGCTATGGAGAGGTCCGCGCCCGTGACAGCGTTTCTCAGCGGCGAATCCCACGTCCTCGTACTCCAGGGCGGTGGCGCACTCGGCTCCTACCAGGCCGGCATCTACGAGACGCTGGCGGCCGAGAACATCCTGCCCGACTGGGTGGCGGGCATCTCCATCGGCGCGATCAACGCGGCCCTGATCGTCGGTAATCCGCCCGAGCGCCGCGTCGAGCGGCTGAGGGCGTTCTGGGAGCAGGTCTCGTCGGGCGTGATGGGCTCACCCTGGTTTCCCGGCGAGAAGGCGCGTGCGGCCTTCAACGAGGCCAGCGCCAACTGGATCGCCACTTTCGGCGTCCCCGGTTTCTTCACGCCACGCGTTCCCCCGGCGACGTTCTATCCGCCGGGCGCCCCGGAGGCGCTGAGCTATTACGACACCGCTCCGCTCAGGGCGACGCTGGAGCGGCTGGTTGATTTCGACCTCATCAACGAGGGGCGCACCCGGCTCAGCATCGGAGCCGTCAACGTGCGCACCGGCAATTTCGTTTATTTCGACAATCGCTGCGACCGCATCACGCCCGAGCACATCATGGCGTCGGGGGCATTGCCGCCGGGTTTCCCGCCGGTGACCATCGACGGCGAGCAATATTGGGACGGCGGCATCGTCTCGAACACGCCGCTGCAATACATCCTGGACGAGGAGCGCAGCCGTGACCTCGTGGTCTATCAGGTCGATCTCTTCGCCGCGCGCGGGCCGATGCCCCGCACCCTGGTCGAATCGGCCGAGCGCGAGAAAGACATCCGCTTCTCGAGCCGCACACGGCTCAACACCGACAAGAACCTCGAAGCCCGCCGCGCGAAAGCCGCGTTCCGCCGCCTGGCCGAGAAGCTGCCGCCCGAGCTGATGAGCGACGAGGACGTCGCCTACCTGCGCCAGGTCTCCCACGCCAATTTCACGACCGTGATGCAGCTGATCTACCGGCGGAAAGCCTATGAGGGAAACTCGAAGGATTACGAGTTCTCTCGCGTCACCATGCTGGAGCATTGGGCGGCGGGTGCCGGTGACATGCGCCGCTCTCTGCGCTCTCCAGCCTGGTGCGACCGAGTGCACGACGAAACCGGCGTCGCCGTGTTCGACCTGACGCGGGACGCCCGCGACTGACGTCATCCCGACCGCTTCATCCCGACCGCTTAATCCCGGAGGCCTACACGCCATGACCCGTGACGAGATCCTGCAAGTTCCCTCGATGCCCGCCTTCAGTCCGAGCTATCCGCGCGGGCCGTATCGGTTCCTCAGGCGCGAATACCTCATCATCACCTACGAGACCGATGCCGAGGCCCTGCGCCGGGCGCTGCCCGAGCCGCTGGAGCCCCACCCCGAGAACCTCGTCTATTACGAGTGGATGAAGATGCCGGATTCCTCCGGGTTCGGCGATTACGAGGAGAGCGGATCGGGCGCCGTCGCCACCTATAATGGCGAGGCCTGCAACTTCTCGATCCAGATGTATCTCGACGACGAGCCGCCGATCACGGCCGGCCGCGAGATCTGGGGCTTCCCGAAGAAATGGGGCGTGCCTCGCCTCAAGGTGATGAAGGACACGCTCACCGGCACGCTCCATTACGACGAGGAGCGCGTGGCGATGGGCACCATGACCTACAAGCACAAGAGCCTGGAGAATGAGCTCGACACGGTGAAGGCCGGCCTCGGCCGCCTCAACGTCAACCTCAAGCTCCTTCCCGACGTGACCGGCGCACCGAAAGTGGCCCAGCTCGTCGGCTATCGCTTGGAGAACATCACCGTTCACGGCGCCTGGGACGGCGAGGCGCGCCTCGACCTGATCCCGCACGTGAATTGTCGGGTCGCCGACCTGCCGGTGAAGCGCATCGTCGGCGGCCGGCACATGATCGTCGACTTCACCTTGCCCTACGGGCAGGTGCTGCACGACTATCTCGCCTGATCGCCCAGATGACCCGAGAGGCTTCCATGATCCTGAAATCCAAGACCGCCATCGTCACGGGGTCCACCAGCGGCATCGGCCTCGCCTATGCCCGCGCCTTCGCCAAGGAGGGCGCCAACGTCGTCATCAACGGCTTCGGCAAGCCCGAGGATATCGAGAAGGAGCGCGCCGGGATCGAGGCGGATTTCGGTGTGAAGGCCGCCTATTCCCCGGCCGACCTGACGAAGCCCGGCGAGATCGAGGGATTGATCCGCCTTGGCGAGGAGACATTCGGCTCGGTCGACGTGCTCGTGAACAATGCCGGCGTCCAGTTCGTCTCGCCGATCGAGGATTTCCCGCCCGAGAAATGGGAGCAGATCATCGCGCTCAACCTTTCCTCGGCCTTCTACACCATGCGATACGCCATCCCCGGAATGAAGGCGCGGGGATGGGGCCGCATCATCAACACCGCTTCGGCCCATTCCCTCGTGGCCTCACCGTTCAAGTCGGCCTACGTTTCGGCCAAGCACGGCATCGCCGGCCTGACCAAGACCGCCGCCCTCGAACTCGCCACCCATGGCATCACCGTGAACTGTATCTCGCCAGGCTATGTCTGGACGCCGCTGGTGGAGGCGCAGATCCCCGACACGATGAAGGCACGGGGCATGACCAAGGAGCAGGTCATGAACGACGTGCTGCTGGCGGCCCAGCCGACCAAGCAGTTCGTCACGGTGGAGCAGGTGGCGGCCCTCGCCGTGTTCCTGTGCAGCGACGGTGCGAGCCAGATCACCGGCGCCAATATCCCCATGGATGGCGGTTGGACCGCGCAGTAGCGCGCAGCGAAAAGCCCGCCCCGTCGGCATGACGGGACGGGCTCGTTTCAAGCGGAGCTGGTGTTCAGCGGCGGCCGTGCAGGAGCAGGGCGAGGCCGTAGCCGACGGCTCCGGCGATCACGAGGGCGATGAGCGGGTTCTCTTCGACACGGCTCTCCACGGCGCGGGCGCCATCGCGAACGTAGCTGCCGCCGCGGTCATAGGCATCGCCGGCATAGTCGGAGACGTTGCCGGCCACATCGCGAAGGGTGTCCTTGGCCTGACCGTAGACCTCCTGGGCGCGGCCCTCCGCCTCGCGGTAGCGGCCTTCCGCCGAGGTCCGCGACGATCCGACGGCATCGCCGACGGCGCTCTGCACGCGGCCGCCGAGGTCCTTGGCCGTCCCGACGACTCGATCCGTATCAACCATGGGTCAACTCCTTCAGAATCGCAGATGCGTGAGCGGCGCTCCCAAGGCGGCGCCCGCATCCGATGGTCACAGAACGTGCGAACCGGCCAAGCGCACCATCGCAAGACAACTTTCTTCAGCGAGCGGTTTACGGGGTGTGTCGCTCCCGTGCTTCGATGAGCAGCAGACGCCCCACCTCGGATACCGCCCTGGGAAGGACCGCCAGGGGATCGCGCCGTTTTCGCGCGAGCGACGCGGATCGCCGCCATGCCGCCCGGACGGGTGGGATGTGGAGGAACAGAATCGGGCAGGGCTCGGCCAGCGCCTGGAAGTAACTGGCGTTGCACAGGTAGCGGCCAGCATTCCGGGATGGGATCGCCGAAATCCCCTGCCGTTTCAGGTAGACGAGGGCGCGGGCCGCGATGGGGGCTTCGCGCTGCGCTGGTCCCTGACGGTCGAGCCGCAGGGTGGTCGGAATCCGCCCCGATGCATCGGGAAACAGCCGGCTTGCCCGGTTGAGGGCGCGAGCCTCGACGCGAACCCGTTTGGCGCGGCCAGCGACGCCGATCATCAGCACGGCGGCCGGGCTCTGGGCGAGGGCCGGCTTCAACGACTCGGAAAGAGCCGCATAGGCGGTGCGCAGGATGAGCGTGCGCACCGGGAACCCGGCGATGCCATGCCGGCCGAGATGTCCGACCTGCCGAGCAAGAGTCTCGCTCGGGTTGCGCGGCATGCCGGGGAAAGGGCCGAACCCGGTGACGAGGAGATGCCCCCCCGTCACAGCCCGATCAGCGTCGCGATGGCCTCCGCGCCGGCGGCCGGGGAGGATTCGCCTCGCGCCACGCCGGCTTCCGCCTCGGCCGTCTGCTTGCGCACTTCCGGCGAACCGACGAGCCGCTGGTGCAGGCGTTCGTGGACGAGGGCCCACATCCACTTCACGTCCTGAGCGCGGCGCTTCTTGGCGATTTCGCCTGTGGCGGTCAGCTTGTTGCGGTGGTCGACCACCTTGTCCCACATGGCGTCGAGACGCTTGTTGTTGAGGCCGGAAATGGTCACCACCGGCGGGGTCCAGGTCGAACTCGGAGCGCTGAGGATATGGAGCGCCGCCCGGTATTCGCCTGCTGCCGCGTTGGCCCTGCGCTCGCCCTCGCCATCGTCGGCCTTGTTGACCGCGATCATGTCGGCAAGTTCGAGAATGCCCTTCTTGATGCCCTGCAACTCGTCGCCGGCGCCGGGCAGCATCAGCACGAGGAAGAAGTCGGTGAGGTCGGCCACCGCCGTCTCCGACTGGCCGACGCCCACCGTCTCCACCAGGATCACGTCGAATCCCGCGGCTTCACAAAGAAGCATGGTTTCGCGGGTCTTGGCCGCGACGCCGCCGAGGGTGCCCGATGAGGGGGAGGGGCGGATGAAGGCGTTCGGGTCGAGCGCCAGCTGGGCCATCCGGGTCTTGTCGCCGAGGATCGACCCGCCGGTGCGGCTGGAAGAGGGGTCGACCGCCAGCACCGCTACCTTGTGGCCGGCGGCGGTGAGGTTGGCGCCGAGATTGTCGATCGTGGTGGACTTGCCGACCCCTGGCACCCCCGTGATGCCGACCCGGATCGCCGTGCCGGTCTGGGGAAGCACCGAATCGATGAGGCTGCGCGCTGCGGCGCGATGATCGGCCCGTTTCGATTCCGCCAGCGTGATCGCGCGTGCCAGGGCTGCGCGGTCGCCCGCGAGCAGCCGGTCGCGCAGGGAGTCGATGTCGAGAGAGGGAGGAAGCGCCATGAGCCCTTCATGCCGGGCCGGCTCGGTTTCGTCGAGGGGGCACGTGCCCCCTGAGCTGGCCGGCCTGTACCCGACCGGCCACAGGCCGGCCTCTGCCCGCTATTCACATCGGCCCCCGCCACGCTCATGCCCTGCCATGGTCACGATCGTCACCGACACGGTAGGAGGAGGGGCCGGGACTTGAAGCGCCGGGCCGTCACGAGGCCGTCAGTACGCCATGATCCGAAACCACCTTGTTGGGGCATCCCTGCCGACCCGCCGCTCGCTGTTCCGCGCCGCCGCGCTCATGGGCGCTGCTAGCCTGACGCCGGGCCTCGCCGGCTGCGTCGCCGACGGGCTCGTCACCGGTGGGACCGGACCCGAGCGCCAGTCGAATCTCGACGTCAGCCCGATCCTATTGGTGGCGACGACGCGCAAGCCCGTGGGCAACCCGCCCAAGAGCCCGTATTTCAGTTCCGAGCGCGGCCGCGGCCTGAGCTTTGCCGAGGTGCGGCTCTCAGCGCCGGACCGGTCGCTCATCGGCAAGGTCTCCTCCGTGGTGTCTGGCGATTGGGCGGTGACCGCCGTGCCGCAGGTGGAGACCGGGGCGGGCGCGGCGGCGGCTTTCACCCAGGCGGCCTTCGGGCGCGACGTGCTGATTTATGTCCACGGCTACCGAGAGAGCTTCGCCTCGGCGGCGGTCAGCGCAGCCCGGCTCTCCGACGGCATACATTTCAAGGGCGCATCGGGCCTGTTCACCTGGCCGTCGGCGGCCGCCACCTTCGATTACGGCTACGACCGCGAGAGCGCGCTTTGGTCGCGAGATGCGTTCGAGGACCTGTTGAAGTCCCTGGCCAGTTCGCCGAGCGGCGGACGCATCAACATCGTTGCCCATTCCATGGGAACTCTCCTGACCCTGGAGACCATCCGTATGCTGCGTGCCGAGGCCGGCGAGGCGGCGATGGCGCGGATCGGCGCCATCGTCCTCGCGGCGCCCGATATCGACATCGACCTGTTCACCGGCGCGGTGGAGCGAATGGGGCCGGACGTCTCGAAGATCACGGTGATCTCTTCGACCAACGACCGCGCACTGGAACTCTCCGGTGCCATCGCGGGCGGCGTCGTCCGTGCGGGCGCGGCCGACCGCGAGCGGCTGGAGGCCCTGGGCGTGAGGGTGGCGGATGCGTCCGATTACGGCGGCGGCCTCATCAACCACGACTTGTTCTTGTCGAATCCCGAGGTGCAGGGCGTGGTCAAGCGCGCGATCGGCCGGGCGGCCGGTGGAGCCTGAGCGCAGCACCGCCCCGGACAACGCGAGAGGTCTTGGTGTGAGGTCTTGGTGTGAGGTCTTGGCTTGAGGTCTTGGCTTGAGGTCTTGGCCTCGGCCCCGTTCGCCCCTACACGAGCGGCTGTCGGGCTGACGATTCCCACACCGACGCGGCCGCCTTCCGGCGCGCCCAGAACGAGGATTGTGCGATGTTCACTCTCGATATCGATGGCGTGGCCATCGCGGTCATCAACGGGACCGAGGAAACCGCTCGCGACCTGTTCACCTGCGACGGCTTCAAGGAAGACATCCAGGCGATGAAGAGCGACGGCAAGGTGCTGTGGAACGGCACGTCCGAGCTCAAGATCCGCCCCGCCACTGAGGATGAGATCGAAATCTTCGAGGATGCTCTGGCCGAGGACGATTCGGAGGAAGACGCTCCGTTCGAGCCCGACATGCGTCATGCCAAGAGCGCCGAAGAGCCCGATGAGGACGAAGACGAGGACGGCGAAGACGACGCCGACATCGTGTTCCTCGTGGATATCGACGAGGATGCCGGCCTCGATTCCTAAGGCCTGATCCCGCAGGATCATCTCACGCCGATCGCCTCGCCCGGACACGGGCGGGGCCTTGTATCGCGATCCCTTCTGCCAGCCGTTGACGGTGGCTTCTGCGAGCTATCCCTGAGCCGCTGGGGCATCGGCTGGGATCGGGCAAGGTCTCGAACACGGCGTGGGCGCGATGCCTGCCACGAGTCTCGGCACAGAGTGAGGACCGCATGACTTTCCGCTTCGAACACCTCCATCTTCGCAGCCAGGACGCCGTCGCGGCCGCCGGTTTCTACGTGGAGACCTTCGGCGCCCGCGAGCTCACCCGTGACGGCGGCGCCACCGTGACCCGCGTCGTCCTCGACCTCGGTGGGCTCACCCTGTTCATCGAGCATGCACCGGAAGCCGGCCCTTCTGCCACGCCGCCTAACCGGGGCATCGAGCATATCGGCCTGGCGGTCGACGACCTCGACGGCACGGTCGCCGATCTGAAGCGTCGCGGCGTCGCCTTCGTCATCGACATCACCGATGTCCGCCCCGGGCTTCGCACCGCCTTCCTCGATGGGCCGGACGGGGTTCGGATCGAGTTGCTGCAGCGCGGCTGATCCGATCAGTTCGCGGCCGGTCGCGCCGCCTGGGTGGGTATCCTGGCGGGCGGGACCGGCGCGTCGCCCATGGCCTTGGCGGGTGCCACCGGCGCCGTCTTCTTCGGCGTGATGGAGCCCGTGATGACCGCATCCCGCATCGGTACCGCCGGCGAATCGATGCCGTAGATGTCGTCGCGGAAATGGGCGCGACCATCCGGCGTGGCGTAGCCGGTGAGATACACGAAGGTCACCGGGATCTGTTTCGGCAGCTTGATGTCGACCCGCTCGTTGGTGGCGATGTTGGCCTCGATCTCCATAGGTCCCCAGGTCGAGCCGGGGCCGTTGGGGCCGGGCGTGCCCTCCAGCAGCCAGCCCGCCAGTTCCTTCACCTGAGCCACCCGCACGCAGCCATGCGAGTGGAACCGTACCTCCCGTGCGAACAGCGATTTCGACGGCGTGTCGTGCATGTAGACCGCCTGCTTGTTCGGCATGTCGATGCGGACCTGACCGAGGGAATTATCGAGGCCCGAATCCTGGCGAAGCGTGTAATTCGCCGCCTTCTCGCCCGCCCAGTCGATCGTCGTCGGATCGACCTCGACGCCCCCGGGGCCGAGGATGCGGATCCGCTCGCGGGCGAGGTAGCCCGGATCCTTCCGCATCTTGGGGATGATCTCCTTCTTGATGATGGAAATCGGCAGGGTCCAGGTCGGGTTGAGGTTCACGTCGGTGATGCGCGCCTCGATCCTCGGCGTCGCCTTGTCGGGCTTGCCGACCACGGCCACGTAGCGGCGTACGACGACGCCGTTTTCCACCGCCTCCACGGCGGCGGAGGGAATGTTCACCACCACGTAACGGTCGCCATAGGGAAAGTTGGAGCCGATTTGCCGCGCGGCCGAGGCCGAGAGCTGGCGCTGGCGGGTCGCCGCCGGCACGTTGAGGGCGGTCACCGTCTGGCGGCCGATCATGCCGGTCTCGGGCAGACCATGGCGGGCCTGGAACGCCTTCACCGCCGAAACGAGGACGGGGTCGAGCAGGTCCGAACTCGGCACGCCGGCCGGCAGGTCCCCGGTGAGCACGAGGTGCTGTCGGAGTGCAGGGATGTTCGGGTCGCGGGCACCCGGCTTGATCGTCAGATCGGCGGGCAGCGTACCCCAGCCGCCGGCATCGACGATGGCCTGATAGCGCTCCGCCATGCGGAACGTGTCGAGGAAGGTCGAGGGGGCAAGCGTCGGCACCGGATCGTCAGAGACCCGCGCCACCACGAGGGGAGGGAGTTCCCGGGATTTCTTCGGCGCCGCCGGAGCCGGCTCCGCTCCCTGAGCCAGCGGGGCGGATTGCGGGGCCGCGTTCCCCGATGTTTGTGCGGATTTCGGGGCCGCATCGGTTTTCGGGCTGGGCTCGGCCCTGGGAGCAGGCTTGGCGGTGGCGGGCGGGGCCTCCGGAAGGGATGGAGCCGGTTCGGCTCGAACTCCTGTGAGGCACAGCATCAGCGCGAGCGGCGAAAGGCCGGCACGCAGGATCGACGGGAACACGACGCAACGCGACGACACAGGCAACCCTCGTGAGCAGAGAGGTTCGGATCATGCGGGCCGGATGGTTACCAAGTTCCCACCCATTCCCATCCGCAGGCCCTGACAAATCGGGACGCCTCGCCCTACCTCCAGGCCAATCCGAAACGTCGAGGAGGTCAGGCCATGATTCATCATCCCGCGATCCGGAGTGGCGGCACGGCCGTCGTGACGGGGGCCGCGAGCGGCATCGGCCTCGCCGCCGCCAAGCGGTTCGCCGCCTCGGGCATGAGGATCGTCCTCGCCGACCTGCCCGGCGAGACGCTGGAGACGGCGCGTGCGGAGATCGCGGCGACGGGCGCGCAGGTTCTGGCATGCCCCACCGATGTCGGCCGGCGCGAGGACGTGGAGGCCTTGCGCGAGGCGGCGGGCGGGCCACCCGCCATCGTCATGCTCAATGCCGGCATCGAAGCGGGCGGCCGCCTCTTCTCGGACGAGGCGACGTGGCGGCGCATCCTCGACACCAACCTCTGGGGCGTCGTCAACGGTATCCAGGCCTTCGCGCCCGCCATGGCCGAGGCGAGCGCACCCGGCGCGATCATCGTCACCGGCTCGAAACAGGGGATCACCACGCCGCCGGGCAACACGCCCTACAATGTCTCGAAGGCGGGCGTGAAAGTGGTCACCGAGGCCCTGGCTCACGACCTGCGCGGGCGCGACGGGTCCAAGGTCAGCGTGCATCTCCTCATTCCGGGCTTCGTCTATACCGGCCTCACCAGGGCGCGTGGCGTGGCCGAGAAGCCCGACGCCGCCTGGACACCGGAGCAGACGGTGGAGTTCATGGTCGAAGCGATGGGGCAGGGGGACTTCTACATCCTTTGTCCCGACAACGAGACCACCCGCGCCCAGGATGAACGCCGCATCGCCTGGACGGCGGGCGACGTGATCGAGAACCGGCCCGCGCTCTCGCGCTGGCACCCCGATTACGCGGATGCCTTCAAGCGCCATATGGGCTGAGCGAGGGCTCGGCCCTTTTATCGGCCGATTGGCCTGTTGAAGCTTGGGCGTGCGCTTGGTCCCGGCTATGGCGGGTGCCTTGCATGGTACGGGACGGATGTCGGTCCTCACGAACGCGATCCACGGCAACAGCCCCGTCATCGGGGATATCAGAACGGGAGCCGCCCTTTGGCCACCATCATCCCAGTCGCTTCCTTCGATTGCGTCGTGTTCGGCGCCACCGGCGATCTGACCACGCGCAAGCTGTTGCCGGCCCTGTATTACCGCTACAAGGACGGCCAGATCCCCGGCACCAGCCGCATCATCGGCGCATCGCGTTCGGAGATGAGCGCCGATGCCTTTCGCGAGCGCGCACGCGATGCGCTCAAGCGCTTCGTCCCGGCCCGAGATCTCGTCGAGGACAAGCTCGGCGCCTTCCTCGATCACCTCGATTACGTAGCCGTGGACGGGGCCGGCGACGACGGCTGGGAGGATCTCGCCGCCAAGCTCGCGGAGCGGCCGGACCAGGTCCGGCCCTATTATCTCGCCACTTCGCCCGACCTCTACGGCTCCATCTGCCGTAACCTGTCGGTCCACGGGCTCATCGGCGAGAAATCGCGGGTCGTGCTGGAAAAGCCGATCGGCAAGGATCTGAAGTCCGCCCGCGCGATCAATGACGCGGTCGGCGAAGTCTTCCCCGAAGAGCAGATCTTCCGCATCGATCATTACCTCGGCAAGGAGACGGTGCAGAACCTGCTCGCCCTGCGCTTCGCCAACACGATTTTCGAACGTCTCTGGACGGCGGACGTCATCGATCACGTGCAGATCACCGTGGGCGAGACGGTGGGTGTCGAGGGCCGGGCCGGCTATTACGACACGTCGGGGGCGCTCCGCGACATGGTGCAGAACCACCTGCTCCAGCTTCTCTGCCTGATGGCGATGGAGAGCCCGCTCACACTCGATGCCAATTCGGTACGGGACGAGAAGCTGAAAGTGCTGCGTGCGCTGAAGCCGATCACGCCCCACGATGTCCAGTCCGTCACCGTGCGCGGCCAGTACGCGGCCGGCGCAGTGGACGGCAAGCCGGTCCAGGGGTACCGCGCCGATCTCGGCGGCGAGACGGAGAGCCGCACGGAGACCTTCGTCGCTCTGAAGCTGGAGGTGCAGTCCTGGCGCTGGGCCGGCGTGCCGTTCTACATCCGCACCGGCAAGCGCCTGCCCCAGAAGCTCTCCGAGATCGTGGTGCAGTTCCGCGCCTCTCCCTTCTCGATCTTCCCGGCCGAATCCTTCGGGCGCGAGCCCAACCGCCTCGTCATCCGGCTTCAGCCGGAGGAGGGGATCAAGCTGGAAGTGATGACGAAGGACCCCGGTCCGGGCGGCATGCGGCTGCGCCCCACCAATCTCGACATCTCGTTCGAAGAGACCTTCAAGCAGCGCTATCCCGATGCCTACGAGCGCCTCTTGATGGACGTGGTGCGCGGCAACGCCACCCTGTTCATGCGCCGCGACGAGGTGGAGGTGGCCTGGGCCTGGGCCGATTCGCTGCTGAAGGCCTGGGCCGACCGGCCCGAGCCGCCCCGCGCCTATCCGGCCGGAAGCTGGGGGCCAACCGCTGCCATCGCGCTGATCGAGCGGGATGGACGGACCTGGCACGAGGAGGTGCACTGACCGGAGGGAGGCTGCACACAGGAGAGAAGTTATTTGTGTGAGGCTAATAAAAACAACTAATCGGGCACTCCCTCGACAGGCCGTTGCCCGACGCCTACACGTCTGGAGAGTATCGCCCCTCCAACATCAAGACCTACGCCCCCATGGAAAAGCTCGACTCGGCGATCGGGATCAATCGTCGCTACCTCCATGACGAAGTCGTGGACCGGATGCGGGATCTGATTCAGTCGGGAGAGCTCGAACCGCGCGCGCGGGTGAATGAAAGCGAGCTTACCGAGCGGTTCGGCATCTCGCGCACACCGCTTCGCGAAGCGATCAAGATCCTCGCCACCGAGGGGCTGCTCGAATTGCTGCCGAACCGGGGCGCCCGGGTGGCCAGCCTGTCTCAGGCCGAAATCGAGGAGATGATCGAGGTCATCGCCGGACTCGAGGCGACGGCCGCCGATCTCGCCTGCCGCACGATCGGCGACGACGAGATCGCCGCCATCGAGCAGGACCATCACGACATGGTCAGGGCCTGGAAGGACGGCGAGGAAGCCACGTATTTCCGGCTCAACCGCGCGATCCACGAGGCGATCATGGCGGCCAGCCGCAACTCGGTGCTGGGCACCATCTATGCGAGCCTGTCCGGCCGCATTCAGCGATCGCGCTACGCTGTCCACCAGACCGCCGAGCAATGGAGCCGGGCCGTCTCCGAGCATGAGCGGATGATCGCGCTGCTCCACGCCCGTGATGGCGAGGCGCTGGCCACGGTCATGCGTGACCATATCCGCTCGAAGACCCCGGTCATCGCCGAGAATTTCGGCGCCGGCGAGTGAAGGACCGGGACTTGGTATCACCCCGGCATTCCGCGATGGGCAATCCCGAAGCTCCGCTATCCGGGCCCCGGGACGCGGTGGCGTAACGACGTTGGGCGGTGCTGCTCAGGCCGCGCGGATCGTTGCGAGGAACTGAGCCACTTCCGCGTTGAGATGCTCCGATTCGCGTGAGAGTTCAGAGGCCGATGCCAGGACCTGGGAGGCCGCGGCGCCCGTCTCTTCGGCGGCGCCCGCCACGCTCGCGATGGTGGTCGTCACCTCGCCGGTCCCCTCCGCGGCCTGGTTGATGTTGCGTACGATTTCCTGCGTCGCCGCACCCTGCTCCTCGACTGCCGCGGCGATCGACGTCGCAACGGTGCTGATCTCGCGGATGCGGGCCGTGATGGTCTCGATGGCCGTGACGGCCTGACCGGTGGAGCCCTGGATCCGGCTGATCTGGCTGCCGATCTCGTCTGTCGCCCGTGCTGTCTGGTTGGCGAGTTCCTTGACCTCCGCCGCCACGACGGCGAAGCCCCGGCCCGCCTCACCGGCGCGCGCGGCCTCGATGGTGGCGTTCAACGCGAGGAGGTTGGTCTGGCCCGCGATGGTGGCGATCATAGCGACGACGTCGCCGATCTTTGCGGCCGCATCGCTCAGATCCTTCATCTGCGCACCTGTCCGCGTCGCATCCTCCACCGCACGGTGAGCCAGGCTGGTCGAGCCATCGACCTGACGGCCGATCTCCATGACGGACGAGCCGAGCTCCTCGGCCGCCGCCGCCACCATGGTGACGTTGGTGCCCGCCTGCTCCGCCGCTGCCGCCACGGAGACCGATTGCTGCGCGGTCTGCGTCGCCGTGCCCGACATGCTCTGTGAGGTCGCGCGCAACTGGGTCGCCGCCGCCGAGACGCGGGTCAGGATATCGCCGACCGCATTCTCGAAACCATCGGCCAATGCGAGGGCGGCGATCTTGCGCTGGGTCTCTGAATCGGCACGGGCCTGCGCGGTTTCGGCTTCCAGGATACGGGTCCGCACCAGATTGTCCCGGAACGTGTCGAGGGTGCCGGCCATCGCGCCGATCTCGTCGGTCCGCCCGATACCGGGGATCGCCACATCGGTCTCGCCGGAGGCCAGCCGGCGCATCGCCGCCGTGATCCGCTCGATGGGACGCGACACGCCGAGGAGAGCGAACGCCATGGCGGCCAGCGCCATGGCGACGGAAATGGCGAGCATCGTCCGTGTGGTGAGGACCGCCTCAGCCTGTTCTTCGCGCGCCGCCACGCTCGCGGCGGTCCCGGCCTGCCCATTGAGCTCTACGAGCTTGCGCGCGGCGGCGGTCGCGGCGAGGTACTCGGCATTCATCGGGCCGCGAAAGCGCTCGGTCAGCGACGCGCGCTGGCTGGTATCGATCTCGAGCAGGGCGTTCCAACCCTTCTGCAGGACCTGCCATTTGGCGGAGAAGTCCTCGAACAACGCCTGTTCCGATGGCGAGCTGATGAGCGGAAGATAGGCTGCTCTGCCCTTCTCGGCGTTTTGAATCATGTCGCCGACGTTCTTGATGCTCAGGGCACGCTCGGCCTCGTCATCCGCCATCAGATACCGGAACTGCCAAAGGCGGGTCCGCATGACCAGCGCGCTCAGGCTATGGGCCGCATCGACGGAGGGGAGCGCGTTCGAGGCCAGCAATTCGATACGGCCACCGATGGCGTCGAGCTTCCGCAAGGCAACCACACCCTGCACCGTCGTAATGATGGCGAGCGCGGTGAAGAGGCCGATGAGCGTTGTCTTGATGGAGGGGCGCATGAAACGGTCCAGGGTAACGAGCGAGTCTGTGCAAGAGCGCCGTAACCATGGGGGGCAATCCCTAATGATTATTTTGCCCCCGCCCGAAAGCCTCATGAGAGACATCGACCGTTGTCATCAGGCCGATCTCACGCTGCGTTGTTGATCGAGCGCAGATTGACCACCAGATCGGAAAAGCGGTCACCCTGCACGATGACGTGCGCACGCAGTCGGTCCGCCGCTGCGATCTCGTCGCCGGCGACGATGGCGGCGACGATAGCTTCGTGCTCGGCGAGGGATTGCCCGAGCCTGTGGCGCGCTCGCAACTGCATCCGGCGGAACGGGGTCAGGCGCCGGTGCAGGAGCCGCGCCTGCTCGCACAGGAAGTCGTTGCGGCAGGCCCGATAAATCACCGTATGGAAGACGTAGTTCTCTTGGTAGTAGGTCTCGGGGTCGCTATCCGCCGCTGCTACGGCACAGGCTGCGAGAGCCTGTTTCAGGGCCTTCTCGTCGGCCGGAATCAGCCGGCGCGCGGCGAGCCGGCCGCATGAGGCCTCGATCTCTGCCATCGTCTCGAACATGGCGATGAGCAACTCAGGATCGGGGGCGCTCACGATGGCACCCCGGCGCGGCTTGATCTCCACGAGGCCGGTCATCGCGAGTTGCAGCAGAGCCTCACGGATCGGCGTGCGCGAGACTCCGAAGCGCTCGGCAAGCTCGGTTTCATCGAGGCGGGAGCCGAGGGCCAACCGGCCATCCACGATCTCCGTCTCGATCGTCTGCCGGAGGCTGAGCGATCGGCTCATAGCGATTCTATCCTTGCGTTTCCAATCGAAATTCGCATTCGCTATTATTCATGGGCGTTGACAAAATATACAAGACATAGTTCGCTGGTATATCGAATGGGCGTTGCAGTATAAATGTTGCGCCGCAATACAGCGAGACCGCAAAGGTCCGCATGGGAGAGACGCCATGACGTTGACACGCCGCGCCCTCGTCGCATCCGGCCTCGCCGCCCCCGCCATCCTGTCGATGGGGTTGAAGGCACAGGCGGCCACCACCCTGAAGCTCTCCCACCAGTTCCCCGGCGGCACGATCGATGAGGGCGATTTCCGCGATCGCATGTGCCGGAAGTTCGCCGCCATGCTGGCCGAGCGGTCGAAGGGCGAGCTGGAGGTGCAGGTCTATCCGGGCTCGTCCCTGATGAAGACGAACGCCCAGTTCGGTGCCATGCGCAAAGGCGCGCTCGACTTGTCGCTCTACCCGTCTCCTTACGCGGGCGGCGAGGTGGCCGAGATGAATATCGGCCTGATGCCGGCGCTGGTGAGTTCCTACGAGCAGGCCATCGCCTGGAAGAAGGCGCCGGTCGGCCGGAAGATCACCGAGATCCTCGATTCGAAGGGTATCCTCCTCGTGTCGTGGGTCTGGCAATCGGGCGGCGTCGCCAGCCGCGAGCGTCCCCTCTACGCGCCCGCGGATGCCAAGGGCCTCAAGGTGCGCGGCGGCTCGCGTGAGATGGACCTGATGATGAAGCAGGCGGGTGCGGCCACCCTGTCGATCCCGTCGAGCGAGTCCTACGCCGCCATGCAGACCGGCGCCTGCGATGCGGTGATCACCTCCTCCACCAGCCTGATCTCGTTCCGCCTGGAGGAACTGTCGAAGTCTCTCACCTCGGGTCGCGAGCGCTCCTACTGGTTCATGCTCGAGCCGATCATGATGTCGAAGATCGCGTTCGACCGCCTGCCCAAGGACCAGCAGGATCTCATCATGGCGATCGGCGCCGAACTCGAACCCTTCGGCCAAGCCGGCGCCAAGGCGGACGACACCAAGGTCGAGGAGATTTTCACCAAGGCCGGGGCCAAGGTTCAGAACCTCGACGAGAAGACCCTCGGTCAGTGGCGCGACATCGCCCGCGAGACCGCCTGGAAGGACTTCGCCGGCAAGTCGGCCAGCTGCGCCGAGCTCCTCAAGCTGGCGGAGCAGGTCTCGTGAGCCACGCTTTCGACGCGGCCTCGGCCGCTTCAGAGACCGCCACGGCCGCGCCCGAACCCCGGATTCCCGGTGTGCTCGGGCATCTCGACCGGGGCATGAAGGCGATCAACCGGGTGATCATGCTGCTCGGCGGCATTGCCCTGGTCTGTGCCTGCCTCGTGCTCAGCTACAGCGTGGTCGTGCGCTACGCCCTGCACGAGCCCACCGACTGGCAGGACGAGATGGCGGTGTTCCTCATCGTGGGGGCCACCTTCTTCTCCGCCGCCGCCGTGCAGGCCAAGCGCGGCCACGTGGCGATTGAGGCCCTGAGCGGTCTGCTCTCGCCCCGTGTGAACCGCGCCCGCCTGTTGATGGCCGACATCATCAGCATCGTGTTCGTCACGTTCTTCGCCTGGAAGAGCTGGACCCTGCTGCACGAGGCCTGGGTGGACGGCCAGGTTTCGCAATCCTCCTGGGGCCCGCCCCTGTGGATTCCCTACGCGCTGATGGCGGTGGGGATGACCTTCCTCGGCCTGCAATTCCTATTGCAGATCATCGAGGCGCTGACCTACGGCCCGCGCGCGGCCGGCTGGGCCAATCCGAAGGTCGGCCTCGGCGCCGATCTCAATGCACCTTCCCTCAAGACGGGCACCCACCCATGAGCGTCGCGGCCATAGGCTTCCTCTATGCGGGCGCGACGCTCAGCGCGATGCTCGCCGGCATTCCCATCGCCTTCGCGCTCGGCTTCGTGGCGCTGGCGTTCATGTTCTTCTTCATGCCCGGCGCCTCCCTCGATACGGTGGCGCAGAACGTCTACGAGGAGATGGCCTCCATCACCCTCCTGTCGATCCCGCTCTTCATCCTGAAAGGCGCAGCCATCGGCCGTAGCCGGGCGGGCCAGGACCTCTACTCGGCCATGCATGCCTGGATGCACAAGATTCCGGGCGGCCTCGGCATCGCCAACGTCTTCGCCTGCGCGCTCTTCGCCGCCATGGCGGGATCCTCGCCCGCCACCTGCTCGGCCATCGGCTCGGCGGGCATCCCGGAGATGAGGAAGCGCGGCTACTCGCCGGGCTTCGCCGCCGGGATCATTGCGGCGGGCGGTACCCTCGGCATCCTGCTGCCGCCCTCCATCACCATGATCCTCTACGCGGTCGCCGCCGAGCAGTCACTCGGACGCCTGTTCCTCGCCGGCATCGGGCCGGGCATGCTGCTGGTCGGGCTGTTCGCCGCCTGGTCGGTCTATCGCTTCCGCTCGGAATACGCCGCTGCGAAAGACGCCTATGAGCGTCACGGCACCGCCTCGGCCATCCTGGCCGAGGACACCTACAGCATGCGCCAGCGCTTCTCGACGCTGCCGCGCGTGCTGCCCTTCGTGATCCTGCTCACCGGCGTGATGGTGGCGCTCTATGGCGGCTACGCCACGCCCTCCGAGACGGCGGGCCTCGGTGGCCTGCTGGCCCTTGGGCTCATCGCCATCATCTACGGCGTCTGGCGCCCGAAAGACGTGAATCCGATCCTCGCCGCGACCCTGCGGGAATCGACCATGCTGATGCTCATCATCGGCATGTCGCTCCTCTACGCCTACGTGATGAGCTACCTGCACATCTCCCAATCGGCGGCGGCCGCCATCGTGGCGATGCAGCTGTCCAAATGGGTGCTGTTGGTGACGATCCTCGGCCTCGTGATCCTGCTCGGCTTCTTCCTGCCGCCGGTCTCGATCATCCTGATGACCGCGCCGATCATCCTGCCGCCGCTGAAGGCCGCCGGGTTCGACCTCGTCTGGTTCGGCGTGGTGATGACCATCACCATGGAGATGGGGCTGATCCACCCGCCGGTGGGCCTCAACATCTTCGTCATCAAGAACATCGCCCCCGACATCCCGCTGAAGGACATCATCTGGGGCACGCTGCCCTTCGTGATCCTGATGGCCGTGGCGATCCTGATCCTCTGCCTCGTCCCCGGCATCGCCATGTGGCTGCCGAACTGGCTGTTGCCGACGACGCGGTAGGAATTCAGAGCGGTCGGCGACGGGCGGTTCGGACCCTAAAAGTCCGGACCGCCTTTCGGCGTCCGGAACAGGCTGGTTCATCTCGACCTGACGCCTCGATGTAATTACAATAGTGTCGTTACACCGAGGCGGTGATGCTGCGTTTCATCTGGGACCCGGTCAAAGCCGCGAGCAATCTCAGAAAGCACCGCGTCACCTTCGCGATCGCCACGCGCGTCTTCGCCGATCCATACGCGCTCATGGAGCAGGATCGGATCGAAGGCGGCGAGCGCCGCTGGTTGACGGTCGGTCTCGTCGACGGATTGCTGGTTCTGGCGGTCGCACACACCGTCACGGACGAGGAGGACGGTTCGGAGACAATCCGGATCATCTCGGCCCGGGTGGCGGATCGACGGGAACGGAGGTTCTATGAGCAAGAACGATCACGTCGGATATGAATTCGATTCTCATCATCCGCCGGCTCTCACCGCTGCGGAGAGAGCCGAAATCGAAGCGCTGGCCGCCTTGCCGGATGACGATATCGACCGGTCTGATATCCCACCGCTCACGGAGACCTTCTTCGCGGGTGCCGTCCGCAACCCGTTCTACCGACCGATCAAAATGCAGCTTACCACACGGGTCGATGCCGACGTCCTGGCTTGGCTGAAAGCCGGCGGCCGCGGCTATCAGACCAAGCTCAATGCGATCCTGCGACAGGCGATGCTGCGCGAAGCCGCCAAGGATTAGAACCTCGAGCCGAAATGCCGATTTGGATCAAGGCCCCCGACCTGCGTGGCTCAGCCGTCAGAGCCGCTCGGTCACGAAAGCCTCCGCCTCCGGCGAGGTCTCCGTCGATTCGGTGCGCAGCAGGCCGATGACCTCGGCGGCGTCTTTGGCCACGAGGTAGTTCAGCTCCAGCCCCTCGCGGATGAAGCCCTGGTCGCGCATATGGTCGAGGAGCGTCAGCAGGGGTGTCCAGAAATCGGCGATCGAGAGCAGCAGGATCGGCTTCTTGTGCCGGCCGAGTTGCGCCCAGGTCAGCTGTTCCACGAGTTCCTCGAGGGTTCCGATGCCGCCCGGCAGCGCCACGAAGGCGTCCGACCGCTCGAACATCAGGCGCTTGCGGGTATGCATGTCGCCGACGACGATCGTCTCCTGGATGTCGTCGAGCATCCGCTCGCGCGATTTCAGGAAGTCGGGGATGATGCCGGTGACATGGCCGCCGGCATCGAGCACTGCCTGCGCGACTGTGCCCATCAGCCCGACATTGCCGCCGCCATAGACGAGGCCGAGCCCGGCATCCGCCAGGGCGCGGCCAAGCGTCGCCGCGGCCTCGGCGAAGGCCGGATCGCCGCCGAAGCCCGAGCCGCAATAGACGCAGACATTCTTCACCGCGGCCATGCCGAGCCTCCCACGGTGAGGGGCAGACAGGCACCGCCCAGGGGCCAAACTGCTGATTTCGTGAATGATCCCGCCTTTCGGGGGGAAGCGCGATTTGGTGTTGAGATCATGTCGGCTAGTATGTCGCCATCAATCGACGCTTTGTCGACAGCCAGAGTCGAAACCCGGCGATGTTATCTGCCGCAAAGTCGATGGATTTGAGGAGAGCGGTGCCATGACGGCGGAATGGCGGCGAGGCCTGATTCTCGCGGGCGGCGGCCTGCTGGCCGGATTCGCCCTGGTCGTCGTGCTGTTCGGCGCGGGCGAGATGGTCAAGCGCGTTCAGGGCGACAAGCAGCCCGTGGCCGCGGCAGCGCTGCCCCGGTCGAATGAGACCAGCACGCCGGAATCGCGGGCGGCCGAATCGCCTGCGGCCGCCGGCTCGCCGGTGACGCCGCCCGTGCGCCGCGAGGAGGGGGCTTCGACGACGCCGGGAAAGTCGCCGTCGGGGGGGCGGGGGGCCACCGGACAGACGGGCAATCCATCCGCCGCGCAGGACCAGGCGCAGGCCCCGACCTTCGATATCATTCGCGTCGAGCCGACAGGCGAGACCGTGATCGCCGGTCGCGGAACGCCCAACACCACCGTCGAGATGCTGCGCGACAACCATCCAATTGCCCGTGCGCTCATCGACCCGTCCGGCCAGTTTGCCATCGTCCCGCCTGCTCTCCCCCCCGGTAGCAGCGAGATCACGCTGAGTTCCATCGGGGCCGACGGACAAGGTCGTCAGGCGCGGGAAACCGTCATGGTTGTGGTGTCCGCCGACCGTACCACCAAACCGCTCATCGCTCTGACTTCGCCCGACAAACCTACCGTCGTCCTGTCGCAGCCGGATCGTCCGACGGATGCGGCTTCGGCCAAGGTGGCGGGGAACGTACGGAAGGACAGCGATCCGGCCCCGGCCGGCGCTGCGGGCCGGGCTTCCGCCGATGCCGCAAAGGGGAGCGTCGGCAAGGCTCTCGCGGGCCGAACCGATAGCGCCAAGTCTGGGAGTGGTAAGCCTGACGCTGGCAAGCCTGAGGATGCCAGGTCTGAAACGGCCAAGCCGGATGCCGTGCCGGTCAAAGTCGTCAGCGTCGATGCGGAGGAGGGCGGCCGCCTTTTCGTGACCGGACAAGCGCCGGCCGGTGCCACCGTCCGCCTCTACATCAACGACACGCTGATCGCCCCCGGCAGTGTCGGCGCCGACGGGCGTGTCTCGTTCACGATCGGGCGCGGCGTCGCCCCCGGGGATTACCGGATCCGCATCGATCAGGTCGATCCGGTCTCCGGTAAGGTGAAGAACCGGTCCGAGGTCGGCTTCGCCATGCCGAACGCGGCGAAGCCCGCTCTCGGCAACGGGCAGGAGTCGCCGGCCAACGGCGTGGCGGCCCTGACGCCACCCGCTCTTCCGGCCAAGCCCTTGCCAAGCGCGGCGCTAGCGGCGAGGACGCATGCCAAGTTCGCCGGAGCCCAAGGATACGGGACCCTTCCATCCCCGTCCGAGCGTCCGGCTCAAGGGGCGCCGCAGGATGCCACCCCGAGCGCGCCTGCGTCGCCGATGACGATGGGCCGGTCGCAGCCGGGACCCACCACCGGCGAGGCTGGCGCGACATCTGCTCAGGCCCCGGCGAGCCAGCCCTTGGCCGCGCCGCAGAATGTGTTCGTGCCGGAGATCAACACGGCTCGGATCACGCGCGGCGACAGCCTCTGGCAGATCAGTCGGCGCGTCTATGGAAGGGGGACCCGGTACACGGTGATCTTCGACGCCAACCAGCCGCAGATCCGTAATCCCGATCTGATCTATCCCGGCCAGATCTTCGTCGTGCCGTCCGAGAGCGCGTCGACTCTGCCTGAGGACAAGCGTCGTAGCTGAGACGAGGCGCGGTACCGCGCAGTCTGCAGCCCGGCCCTGCGCCGCCGGGTGCCTGTCTGGAACGGTTCGAGAGACTATATCGGGGGCTGAGTTCGTCCACTCCCGGTTCATCCTCCCGAGTCTGTCTGAATGAGCACCGATCCCACTGCCGTGGCGAACGGCGGCACGACGCCGCCCGAGCGTCCCGGCCTGTTCGCCACGTATCGACGCCTGTGGCCCTATCTCTGGCCCCATACCCGGCCGGACCTGCAGCGGCGCGTCTTCCTCGCCTTTGGCCTCCTCCTCGTCGCGAAATTCGTGACGATGCTGACGCCCTTCACCTTCAAATGGGCGACCGACGCCCTCGTGGCGGCAGTAGGGGACAAGGATGGCCTCGGTGCCACCCTCCCCACGGGCCTGTTCGCGGCGCCGATGCTGATGATCGGGCTCTACGGCCTGTCACGCGTGATCATGGCCTTGCTCACCCAGGTGCGCGACGGGCTCTTCGCCAAGGTGGCGATGCATGCGGTGCGTCGCCTCGCGCTCCAGACCTTCGAGCACATGCACCGGCTCTCCCTGCGCTTCCATCTGGAGCGCAAGACCGGGGGCCTCACCCGCGTGCTCGAACGCGGCCGCGGCGGCATCGAAGAGCTTTCGCGCCTGATGGTGCTGACGCTGGTTCCCACCATCGTCGAGTTCGTGCTGGTGATCGGCGTCCTCGCCTACGAGTTCGACTGGCTCTACTCGTTCGTCGTCTTCGTCATGGTGGCCGCCTATCTCGCCTTCACCTGGAAGGCGACGCAATGGCGGATCGAGATCCGCCGGCGGATGAACAACTCGGATACCGACGCGAACACCAAGGCGGTCGATTCGCTGCTCAATTTCGAGACCGTGAAGTATTTCGGTGCCGAACGCCGCGAGGCTGAACGCTACGATAGCTCCATGGCCAAATACGAGACAGCGTCGACCCAGACCTACGTTTCGCTCGCCGTGCTCAATGCCGGTCAAGCTCTGATCTTCACCATCGGCATGACGGTGGTGATGTGGCTCGCCGCGCGGGACATCATGGCCGGGCGAACCACGCTCGGCGGGTTCGTCCTCGTGAATACCATGCTGATCCAGCTCTCCATGCCGCTCAACTTCATGGGCATGATCTACCGCGAGATCAAACAGGCGTTGATCGACATCGACGACATGTTCCGGATCCTGCATCGCAACCCGGAAATCGCCGACAGGCCCGGCGCCAAACCTCTCGCGGTCTCGGCCGGTGTGGTCCGGTTCGAGGACGTGCGCTTCGCCTACGATCCGGCACGGCCGATCCTGCGCGGCGTCAGCTTCGAGGTGCCGGCCGGCCGCACGATCGCCATCGTCGGCCCGTCGGGGGCGGGCAAATCGACCTTGTCGCGGCTACTGTTCCGGTTCTACGAGCCGCAATCCGGCCGTATCCTCATCGACGGCCAGGACATTGCCGCCGTCGAGCAGGGCAGCCTGCGGGCCGCCATCGGCATGGTCCCGCAGGACACCGTGCTGTTCAACGACACGATCGGCTACAACATCCGCTACGGCCAGTGGGATGCGAGCGACGAGGCGGTGCGCGAGGCCGCCCGCCTCGCCCAGATAGATCGCTTCGTCTCCGCTTTGCCGGAAGGCTACGACACGCCGGTGGGCGAGCGCGGCCTGAAGCTCTCGGGCGGCGAGAAACAGCGGGTCGCCATCGCCCGCACGATCCTGAAAGGCCCGCCGATCCTCGTCCTCGACGAGGCGACTTCGGCCCTCGATTCCTTCACCGAGCGCGAAATCCAAGACGCCCTCGACAAGGTCAGCCGCGGTCGGACCACCCTGGTCATCGCCCACCGCCTGTCGACGGTGGTGAATGCCGACGAGATCATCGTTCTCGACCGGGGCGTCATCGTCGAGCGCGGCGACCACCCGACCCTGCTCGATCTCGGCGGGGTCTACGCTTCCCTCTGGAGCCGCCAGCGCGAAGCCGACGAGGCCCGAGAGATCCTCAAGCGCGCCGAGGAGGAGCGGGTCGATGACGAGGTCCCGCCCTCGGTGGAGCGTGTGGCCCCTCAACCGAAAAGGCCCGTCGTACCCGAGCCGATGCCCGCCGAATAACGTATCGCAAGGGGCGGTACGTAATCATCTGTCGTCGTGTCCGGCTACATGATCCACACGCTGGAGGCGGCGCTCCGGTCAGTCGGCACCACCCAGACCTTCGAGGACGTGCTGATCCTGACCGTCAATCTCGGCGAGGACGCCGATACGGTCGGTGCCGTCACCGGCCAGCTCGCAGGCGCCCTCTACGGCGCCTCGGCGATCCCCGAACGCTGGCTCCGGCCCCTCGCCTGGCGCGAGCGGATCGTCGATCTCGCCGATGCCTTGGCGGCGAAAGCCTGATACCAGGCGCATCGCGCGTTGCCGTCATGATCCGCGTATGGAAAACACCCGTGCGGACGCTCGTACGAGGGTCGACCGGATCGTCCCCGTTTCGAGGGTGTGTATGCCCGTAGCGCCAACGTCCTTCTCGACCACGCGCCTGATCGTGATCCTGGCTTTCGCCGGCTTCGCCAGCACCTTTGCCGGACGGGCCATCGAGCCCCTCGTCGGCGTGCTCGCCCGCGATCTGCAGGGCGATCCGCATACAGTGGCGCTTCTCTCGACGGCTTTCGCGCTGCCCTATGCGCTGATCCAGCCGATCCTCGGGCCGGTCGGGGATTCGTTGGGCAAGGAACGGGTCATCGCGGTCTGTCTCGGCATCCTCACCCTGGCGCTTGCCGGATGCGCGGTCTCGGCCGATCTCACCGTGCTGTTCGGGCTCCGCATTATGGCGGGCGCGGCGGCGGGCGGCGTCATTCCCCTGGCGCTCGCCCTCATGGGCGACCGTATCCCGCTGGAGCGCCGACAGGTCGCCATCGGCCGGTTCCTCGTCGCCGTCATCCTCGGCCAATTGTCCGGCTCGACCTTCGCCGGTCTCATCGAGGCCGATGTCGGTTGGAAGGGCGTCTTCGCCATCACGGCGGCGGTGGCGGCCCTCGGCTGTGCGGCTGCGATCCTCGGCTTCGAATGGGCGGCCGGCGCGGCACCCAAACGCTTCGCGCTGGGCGAAGCGGTGGCCCGCTACCGCACCATCGTCGCGATCCCCCGTGCGCGGGTCCTGTTCATCGCCGTCTTCGTGGAGGCCATCGCAGTCTTCGGCATCTTTCCCCATCTCGCGCCGTTGATCGAGGCGCGCGGGGAGGGCGGCCCCCGCGAGGCCGGGCTGGCACTGGCGGGCTTCGCCGCCGGTGGTTTGCTCTACTCGGCCTTCGTCGCCGTGCTCCTGCGCCTCCTCGGGATGCGGCGGATGCTGATCGGCGGAGGCGTAATCTGCGCCGGCGCCCTTCTGGTCATCGGCAGCGCGGCAAGCTGGCAGGTGGATTGCGCGGCCCTGGTGGCGTTGGGCCTCGGCTTCTACATGCTCCACAACACCTTTCAGGTGCAGGTCACCGAGGTGGCACCGACGGCCCGCGCCTCGGCGGTTTCGCTCCACGCCTTCTCGTTCTTCTGTGGCCAGGCTTTGGGAGTCGCGATCCTCGGCTCGGCGCTTCAGGGCCTCGGCCAGTTCACCGCCCTCGCGCTCTGCGCGCTGGTGATCCTGGGGGTCGGCAGCTTCAGCGCAAAGCTTCTCGCGCGCTGAAAATCCGCTTCCCGACATCGCCGGCTCGCCCAAATCTAACTCTCGTGACCCGCATCGTTGATGCTCACGGGAGCGTTCGCGGGATGGTGCAACGGTTCCGCTATGCCGCCTCCAGCCCCGCATACCACTCGGCATAGGTCGTGTTCGCGACCATGCGGCGGTTCTGGTCGGGCGTGCCGTCCGTCCACCAAACGGGGCCGCGTTCGCCCAGACCGTGCTTGGCGGCGTCGACCGCCGCGCGGGCGCGCTTCATATCGGCCTCGTCGCCCGAGCGCTTGGCCTCCTTCACCGCGCGCCGGGCATCCATCAGCGCCTTGACGAGGTGCTCCCGCTTTTCTTCGCTCAGGTTCGGATTGGTGCGCCGCCAGAGGCGTCCCTTGACGACGATGTAGCGGCCGTCGGGGGTCTCCAGCACTGGCATCGGGAATCCGTCCCATCATCGCGGCAGGTTAGCACGGCAACGCGCGGGCGGGTGCCGGCGTGCCGCGTCAGCGGGGCAGGATCGGCGTGCAGACGAAGCGCCCGCCGCCCGGCAGGGGCACGATGGCGACTTCGACTCCGTAGAGGAGGCGCAGGGTCTCCGGCGTGACGGCTTCCTCCGGTCTGCCGAGCGCCAGGAGCCGGCCCTCGTGCAGGAGCGCCACCCGATCGCAGAGGAAGGCGTGGTCGGGGTCGTGCGTCGAGAGAACGATGCCCATGCCGCATTCCTTCAGGCGCCGCACTTGGTCGAGGACGCGGGCCTGGTTGCCGAAATCGAGGCTGGCGGTGGGCTCGTCCATGACGAGGAAGCGCGGCTCCCCGGCTAGAGCCCTGGCGATGAGGACGAGCTGGCGCTCGCCACCGCTGATCTCCGTGTAACGCCGCTCGGACAGATGCCGGATACCGAGGGTTGCCAGGGCCTCGAGGGCGATCGCCGCGTCCGCTTTGCCGGGGGCCTCGAAGGCACCGAGGCGGCTCGCCCGCCCCATCAGCACCACGTCCTGAACGCGGAAGGGGAAGAAGGCGGCATGAGCCTGCGGAACGTAGGCGACGCTCCGCGCGAACCGCGCCCGCGACCACGTCGCCACATCTTCGCCGTCGAGGAGGATTCGCCCCGCCTGGGTCGGAAGCAGGCCGAGGAGGGTCTTGAAGAGGGTAGTCTTGCCGCCGCCATTCGGGCCCAGAAGGCCGAGCACCTCGCCCGCTTCCAAGGTGAAGCCGATGCCCTCGCCGAGGGGCTTGGCGCCGTAGCCGAAAGCGAGGTTCTGGACCTGCAGGCTCACGCCCAGCCCCCCTTCGCGGTGGCCAGGAGCCAGAGGAAGAACGGTGCGCCGATGAGCGCGGTGAGGATGCCCAGCGGCACCTCGATGGGCGCGACGGTGCGGGCGACGAGATCCACCGCGAGGAGATAGCCCGCCCCCATCAGCAGGGAGGCCGGCAGCAGGCGGCGGAAATCCGGCCCGACGATCAGCCGCGCCACATGCGGGATGATGAGGCCGATCCAGCCGATCACGCCGGTGACCGAGACGGCGGCGGCGGTCACCAGCGTCGCGGCGGCGATGAAGAGCGGGCGCAGCAGGCGCGTCTCCACGCCCAGCGCACGGGCCTCCTCCTCGCCGAGACTCATCAGGTTCATCCGCCAGGCGAACAGGACGAGCGGCAGCAGGCCGAGCACCATGGCCGGCAGGATCGCTCCGACATCGCAGAGGCTGACGGAGGCGAGGCTGCCGAGCAGCCAGTAGGTGATGGCGGGGAGCTGGTTGTAGGGGTCGGCCAGCACCTTGAGCAGCGAGATCGCGGAGCCCAGCACCGCTCCGATGGCGACGCCGGCCAGCACCAGGGTGAGCACCGGATCGTGCCGCCGTACCGCGAGGCCCACCGCGTAGACCGCGCCCACCGCGAGCAATCCCCCGGCGAAGGCGAGGAGCTGGATCGCACCCACGGGGAGCGAGAGAAAGATGCCGAGCACGGCACCAAGGCTCGCCCCCGCCGAGACGCCGAGGATATCGGGCGAGACCAGGGGATTGCGAAACAGGCCCTGGTAGGTCGAGCCCGCCGCAGCGAGGGCAGCGCCGACGACGAGGCTCGCCGCCACGCGCGGCAGGCGCACCTGCAGCACGACGATCTGCGCGGTCGGATCGATGGAAGAGGTCAGCCCGAGCAGTTTCGCCCAGAGGATGCGCGCTACATCGGCGACGGGCACGGAGTACTTGCCCGTCGCCAGCGACACCAGGACCAGCATCACCAGCGCGATGAGCGGGAGTACGCCCGTCACGGCGAGGCGCAAGGCGGGCCGGGCTGCCAGGTAGGAGGCTGTCACGGGCGGGCCGCTCCTGCATCCTTCAGCAGGGTTTCCAGCTGCGCCGCGTCGAGGTCCACGTGGTAGAAGCGCGTGTAGAAATCGCGCGTGATGCTCTCCATCGGCTCGGGGAAGAGGTCGGGATACAGCCGGCCCGCGAGCCAGCGCAGGCCGATCAGGCGGTTGATTCCCGGCGGCGAGTCGAACCAGCCGAAGGGCAGGCGCGGCGTCTGGTAGACCCGGCCGGCGCGAACGGCCCGTAGCGTGCTCCAGAGCGGATCGGTGGATATGGTCCGATGGAAAGCCGGGTCGAGGGTGACGATGGCGTCGGGGTCCCAGGCCAGGACCTGTTCCGGCGAGATCGTGGTGAGCCCCGTGGCGCCCCCGCCCTCCGCGACGTTGTGGGCGCCGGCCAGGTCGAGGATCTCGGTATTGATCGAGCCCGAAACCCCTGTCTCCAATCCGCGTGGCCCGCGAGCGTAGTAGACGCGCGGTAGTCTGTCGGCGGGGATCGAAGCGATCCGGTCCTTCACCTCGGCGATCATCGCCTCCGCATGGGCGGCGAGATCCCCGGCCCGTTCTTGCGCTCCCACCAGATCGCCGAGCTTGGTATAGGTCTCGGAAGTCCGGTCGATGCTGCCGGCGAGGAGAATGTAGGGAATCCCCGTCTGCGCCTGCACCCGGTCGGCGAGCGACGCGTAAGTGGGCGCGGTGCTGCCGACATCGACGATGAGGTCAGGCTTCATGGCGAGCACGGCCTCCACATTGGCGGTGTTGCCCCGGCCGGTGAGCCGGCCATAGGCGGGCAGGCCGCGTGTCTTCGGTGACAGGAAGGCGGCCTCGTCGGGGGAGGGGGCGCGGACCCAGCCGATCATGGTCTCGGGCGCCAGTGTGTAGAGCAGGACCGAGGCCGGCGGACCGGCGGCGAGGATGCGGCGCGCGCGCTCTGGCACCTCCACTTTGCGCCCGGCCGCATCGACGAAGGGGCGGGCAGCGCCTGCCTCTACGGTGAAGACGAGGCCCATCAGAGCCATCGCGGTTGCTGCGAGCACCTGCGTCGCGCGGGACGAAACCTGTCTGCGGCCGGCGGCCGGCGGGATGAAGCGAAGGATCATGGCCGATATCGTATCATGGCGGCGGACGCTGCGCTCCGCGACGCACGCGCCGGGATCGCCCCGAGACCCGGAGTGACCGAACCGGCCTCTCGTTTGTCATCCGCGAGGGGCTGCTATACAGCCCCGGTCCATCGATCCGCCCGGCGGAGGTGAAGGCAGCGAGACCTGCCGACGTGATGGTCCGCCATCCTCCCGGTCCGGTGGGGCCGAGGGTGGCAAGCGCCCGATCCGTCATGGATCTGTCACCGCCGGCGGCGAGAGACGGTTGGTCGAGACGCCCGATCGAGGCGGCCGAGGAGAGAGCCTGATGAAGATCGCGATGATCGGCGCGGGGTATGTCGGCCTGGTCTCCGGTGCGTGCTTCGCCGATTTCGGCCACACGGTCTGTTGCGTCGACAACGATCCGGCCAAGATCGAGGCGCTCGAGCAGGGGCGTATCCCGATCTTCGAACCGGGCCTCAATACGCTGGTGGCCGACAATGTCCGCCAGAACCGGCTGACCTTCGCCACCGACCTGACGAGCGCGGTCGCCGCCGCCGACACGGTGTTCATCGCGGTGGGTACGCCGTCCCGGAGGGGCGACGGCTTCGCCGATCTCTCCTACGTCTATGCGGCGGCCCGTGACATCGCCGCAGCGCTCACCGGCTATACCGTGGTGGTGACCAAATCCACGGTTCCCGTCGGCACCGGAGACGAGGTCGAGCGCATCATCCGCGAGGCGCGGCCCGATGCCGATTTCGCCGTGGTGTCGAACCCCGAATTCCTGCGCGAAGGCGCGGCGATCGGCGATTTCAAACGGCCGGACCGCATCGTCATCGGGGCGGACGATGCCCGCGCGGCCAGCGTCATGAACGAGGTCTACCGCCCGCTCTATCTCAACCAGGCGCCGATCCTCGTCACGGGCCGCCGCACGGCGGAACTGACGAAATACGCCGCCAACGCGTTCCTCGCGACCAAGATCACGTTCATCAACGAGATCGCCGATCTCTGCGAGCAGGTCGGCGCCAACGTCCAGGAGGTCGCGCGCGGCATCGGCCTCGACAATCGCATCGGCTCGAAATTCCTGCATGCGGGGCCGGGCTATGGCGGCTCGTGCTTCCCCAAGGATACCCTGGCGCTGGTGAAGACCGCGCAGGATTGCGGCACGCCGATCCGGCTCGTGGAAGCGGTGGTCGCCGTCAACGACCAGCGCAAGCGGGCGATGGCGCGCAAGATCGTCACCGCCTGCGGCGGCTCGGTGAGGGGCAAGACCATCGCGCTCCTCGGCCTCACCTTCAAACCGAATACCGACGACATGCGCGACGCGCCGTCCCTGTCCATCGTCGCCGGCCTGCAGGATGCTGGCGCCCGCATCCGCGCGCACGACCCGGAGGGGATGGAGGGCGCGAAGCACCTGATGCCCGACATCGCCTATGCAGACGACCCCTATTCCTGCGCCGAAGGGGCGGACGCCCTCGTCATCGTCACCGAGTGGAACGCCTTCCGCGCCCTCGATTGGGCGCTGCTCGCCGACAGCATGGCCGCCCGGGTGGTGGTGGACCTGCGCAACGTCTACCGGGGCGAGGACGTGGCCCGCCACGGCTTCCACTATGTCGGCATCGGCGTGCCGACGCCGGAGGCGTGAACCGCCCGCGGGATCAGAGGATGAAGTCGCTCGCCTGAAGGCCGCCGACGATGGCCTTCAACAGGATCTGGAAATCGGCCCGTCCATTCCCGTCGACATCGCCTTCGAGGAACGTGGAGCTTCCGGACACCCGCATATGCAGGTCGCCGGCTTGGGCGAGGGCGGCATCGCCGATGAAGGTGAAGCCCTGGTCGCCCTCGGCACCGGTCACCGCCTGGATCGCCGAGAGGTCGATCCGGTCCTGGCCCAAAGCAAAATCCGTGATCGTGTCGTAAGTCTTGCCGGCAAGGCTGTCCGAGATGGCCCGGAAGGCGAAGGTGTCGTTGCCGACGCCGCCCGTGAGCGTATCCTTCCCCACGCCGCCCAAGAGGATGTCGCCGCCACCGCCACCCTTGAGCTTGTTCGCCGCATCGTTGCCGAGAAGCACGTTGTCGAGCGTGTTGCCGGTGCCGTTGATGGCCGCGTTCCCCATCAGGGTCAGGTTCTCGATGAACTGCTTACCGAGGGAGAACGAAATGGAGGCTTCGACGCGGTCGCTGCCCGCCATCGGACGCTCGAACACCCGGTCGCCGATACTGTCGACGATGTAGACGTCGTCGCCACCGCCACCGGTCATCGAATCCGCCCCGGCATAGCCATCGAGGAGATCGGCGTATTTCGATCCGGTGAGGGTGTCGTCGCCCGAGAGAATCGCGGCCCGAACGCTCCCGGCATCCTGCTCGCGATAGAAGAGGGCTTGTTCGGCCGTGATGGCGAGCCCCTGGATCTCCAGGAGGGTACTGGCGCCGTAGAACAGGGTGACGCCATTGGTCACGCCCGTGACGGGGTAGGGGCCGGCCTCGTAGGAGAACCCGGAGCCGACGATGTCGAAGAAGATGTCCTCGCTCAGCGAGGCGCGAAAACCCGTCTCGACCTGATGGGAATAGCTGACCTGCTCGTCATACGAATAAATGTCGATCGTATGCGCATCCAAGGGCAGCGAGGATTTGATCGTAACCACGGACGCGTTCTCCATCACCTTGCCCGCCCGTTCCCCGAGAGGAGCGGGCGGTGTCGATGATGTGATTGCAACCGAAACCTGAGAAAGGCTTAAGGCCGAGCATCCGCCCTGTGGGCGGAGCGGTCGGTCGCCGCAGCATGACGCTGCACTTCATCCCGAGCGGCACGCCGCCTCCGAGCCTTGCCCGGAGGCGGCATTTCTCACGCCGCCGCGTCGATGGCCGTAGAGGCGCGCCGCACCTTGCGGTCCATGCCGTCGAGGAAGGCGTGGGCGTCTTCCTTGCGCTCGAAGACATGCGGGGCGAGGCCGCGATTGTTGAGCGCTTCTTCCATCTTGAGACGCAGGAAGGCGCTCGTCGCGTAGCGCGTGGTGGTGAGATAGTAGTTCGCCGACAGGTATTGGATCATGCTGGCGTAATCGTCGTACAGGTTCTCGTTGATGCGAAACCCGTCATGGTTGACCACCGAGTTGACCCGTTGGCCGGCCTTCTTGCAGGCATCGACCAGGACCTTGCGCAGGTCGTCGATGTCGCTCTTGATGCGGGCGTGCCAGCCTTCGAGGTTGAGGAAGAGGATGTTGCGCTCGGCGTCGTAGCTGACCCGTTCCGGCAGGTTGAGGTTGAGGAGATCCGAGAGCAGTTCCATCGGCTCGTCCCGGAACAGCCTCGCATCCATCTGCGCCGGGTGCTTGATGATCGGCATGAAGCCCATATGGGGCAGGATATCGCGCTCGATATCGATGCCGGGTGCCACCTCGATGAGTTCGAGTCCTTCGTCGGTGAGCTGGAAGACGCAGCGCTCGGTGACGTAGATCACCGGCTGAGAGCGCTTCTGTGCATAGGGGCCGCTGAAGGTGATCTGCTCCACCTGGGGCAGGAACTTCTGCGAGCGTCCCTCGGTGACGATTTTGAGCTTGCCGTCTTCGATCGTGGTCTCCAGGCCGCCCACGGTGAAGGTGCCGGCGAAGACGACGCTTCGCGCGTTCTGGCTGATGTTGATGAAGCCGCCGCAGCCGTTGAGCTTGCCGCCGAACGCACTGGTGTTGACGTTGCCGTGCTGGTCGCACTCGGCCATGCCGAGGCAGGTCATGTCGAGACCGCCGCCATCGTAGAAGTCGAACATCTGGTTCTGGTCGATGACGCAATCGGCATTCGTCGCCGCGCCGAAGCTCGACCCGGACGCGAGCACGCCGCCCACGGCACCGGCTTCCGTGGTGAGAGTGATGTAGGGCGTCACCTTCTCCTCGTTGGCCACTGCCGAGATACCCTCGGGTGCGCCGACGCCGAGATTGACCACGCCGTTCGGCGGCAATTCGAAGGCCGCGCGGCGGGCGATGATCTTGCGGGCGTCGAGCTTCATCTTCTTCATGCCGCTCACCGGCACGCGGATCTGGCCGGCCAGCGCCGCGTCGTGCTGTACGCCGTAATTCATGCGGTGCATCTCGGGCTCGGCCAGCACCACGCAATCGACGAGGATGCCCGGCACACGCACGTCCTTGGGCAGAAGGAAGCCGTCATCGACGATGCGCTCCACCTGCGCGATGACGATGCCGCCATTGTTTCGCGCGGCCATGGCCTGGGCCAGGCAGTCGAGGGTGAGAGCCTCCTTCTCGAAGGAGATGTTGCCGGCCGGGTCCGCCGAGGTGCCACGGATGAAGGCGACGTCGATCTTGGTGGCGGTGTAGAACAGCCATTCCTCGCCATCGACCTCAACGAGCTTGACGATCTCGTCCGTCGTCACCTCGTTCACGCGAGCGCCGCCATGGCGCGGATCGACATAGGTGTGCAGGCCGACCTTCGAGAAGAGGCCGGGCTGCCCGGCGGCGCAGGCACGGTAGAGCTGCGAAATAACGCCCTGGGGCAGGTTGTAGCCGACGATCTTGTTGTCCTGGGCGGCCTTGGCCACTTTCGGCATCCGACCGAAATTGGCGGCGATGACGCGCTTCAGCAGGCCCTCGTGGTGGAGGCGGCCGGTGCCGAGGCCTTTGCTGTCGCCGGCGCCGGCGGTCATGATCAGGGTCAGGCCGCGCGGGGCGCCCGTGTCGACGAAGCGCTTCTCCAGGGCGGCATGGAGCGCCTCCGGGATGCAGCTCTGGACGAACCCCGTCGTGGTGACGACGTCGTCATGCCGGATGAGGGCGATCGCCTCCTCGGCCGTGATCACCTTATTTTTCTTCATCGACCGGTCTATCCTCAGAGCGCCTCCCGCATCCCGGCCCTAACGCAAGTGATATTTTGCATAAAGCCGGGGATGAGGAAGTCTTGTTTGGCGCAGGCAGCGTAAAGATACGGTCCAGTTTTCGCAAGGGTCCGGTCTAGCGCCAGTCGCGGCGTTCGCGTCTTGTTGCAGTGCAGCGTTAGCGCGAGTTTTCATGTCCGGACTGCCGGCATTTCCAGTGATCAGTGAGGATTGCGTCTAATCCTGAGGGCTCGCCGCCATTGGCTGAACACTTGTGCGGTGCGGGAAGGTCGAAAGTATTCAACATTTCGAATTTTGGTGGCGATTCGTTCCACCGTTGTCGGTCCCAAGCTCGTTTCTCTCATTCGAACGCACGACGTTGGGGCGGTTCGTCGCTGGTCCGCGTTCGTCACGAGAGCTTGCCTTGCCGGGAGCCGCCGGGTGACGCAGGCTCGGGGATGCCGGTCCTTGGCCTCGACCGGTGATCCCCCCAACGAAACCATAAGTCGTCGATGATCGTCCGTTCGCGTCCCAATCTCATGGCGGTGCTGTTCACGCTCCAGGGCTCGATCCTGCCGCGGGTCGCGCTGAAGGTGAGTTTCATCACCGTGGCGGCCATCGTCGTCGTGGCTGTCGAGCGGGCTTGGCCCCATCCTTTCCCGATGAGCGCGGGGATCGGGCCTTTCACCCTGGTCGGGCTGGCTCTCTCGATCTTCCTGAGCTTCCGCAACGGCGCCTGCTACGACCGCTGGTGGGAGGCGCGCAAAGCCTGGGGAACGCTGATCCTCGAAGCGAGGGCGTTCGCCCGGCTCCTGACGGCGCTCCTGCCCGAGGAGCGGCACGACGCGTTGCGAAGCCGCGCACTGAAACGCGTGATGGGCTTTGCCAAGGCCCTCCACGCGCAAATGCGGCGCGAGGACGAGGTGGCGGCCGCAACCCCCTGGCTGTCCGAGGCGGAGGCCGCGCCCCTTCGCGACCGCCCGAGCATCGCCGACGCCGTGCTCGTGCACCTCACGGCCGATCTCGGACGAACACAGCGGGCCGGTGCTCTGACCGACATCCAGTTCGGCTTCCTCGAGCAGAAGATCGCGGCACTCGGCCAGGTCCAGATCGTGTGCGAGCGCATCCAGGGCACCCCGCTGCCCTTCGCCTATACCCTGCTTCTCTACCGGACGGCCTGGATCTATTGCCTGCTCCTGCCCTTCGGTCTGGCGGGCACGCTGGGCTGGGTGACGCCGCTCGTGACGGCACTCGTCGCCTACACGTTCTTCGGCCTCGATGCCCTCGGAGACGAGTTGGAGGACCCGTTCGGCACCGAGCCCAACGATCTCCCCCTCGACGCGCTGGTCCGCGTCGTGGAGGGGATCGTCCTCGACGCATTGGGGGAGCCCGCGCCGCCGCCTCTCGCGCCGGAGGGCTTCCTCCTGCGCTGAGACGTGGCGCGAGCGGTGGAGGCTCAGTACTCCCAGAAGATCCGCTGAAGCTCCTTGGTGTCCTGCGTCTTCGTCAGGGCCACGGCGGCGAGGATCTTGGCCTTCTGCGGGTTGAGGTCGTGGGCGACGACCCAATCGTACTTGTCGTCCGGCTGCTCGGCATTGCGCAGGACGAAGCCGTCGCCGACGCGGGACGAACGGATGATCTGCACGCCCTTGGAGCGGATGTCCTTCAGGGTGTCGACGAGGTAGCCGGCCACCGAGCCGTTGCCGGTGCCCGCATGGATGACGGCCTTCGCGCCCGTGGCGACGGCGGAGGTGTAGGGCTCGGGATGCATGTTGCCCGAGCCGTAGACGATGGCGACGTCCGGCAGGGTATCGATGGAATCGATGTCGAACTCGGAAGTGGTGCCGTGGCGCTTCACCGGCGCGCGGAACCAATAGGTCTTGCCCTCCACCACCATGCCGAGGGGACCCCACTGGCTGAAGAAGGCCGAGGGCTTGATGTTGACGCGCTTGGTGGTGTCGCGTCCGGCCTGGATCTCGTCGTTCATCGTGAGGAGCACGCCCTTGGCGCGGGCATCCTTCGCGCCAGCCACCACCACGGCATCGAGAAGGTTGAGGGCGCCATCGGCCGAGATCGCCGTGGAGGGCCGCATGGAGGCGACCATGACGATGGGCTTGTCGGTCTTCACCACGAGGTCGAGGAAATAGGCCGTCTCCTCCACGGTGTCGGTACCGTGGGTGATGACCACTCCATCCACGTCGTCGCGTTTGACCAGGGCGGAGACCTGCTTGGCGAGCTGAATCAACTGTGCGTTGGTGAAGCTCTCCGAGGCGATCTGGAACGCCTGCTCGCCGCGCACCTCGGCCACCTGCGCGATGGCCGGCACGGCGGCGATGAGCTTATCCACCGGAACCTTCGCCGCCTGATAGGTGGCGCTGTTGGCGGCATCCGCACCCGCTCCCGCGATCGTGCCGCCCGTGGCGACGATGACCACGCGGGGCTTTGTCGTCGCGGCCGGGGCCGCCGCTTCACCGGGTTTGGCCGGTGCCGGGCCTTCGAGAGCGATGGCTGGGAGCGGCGCGAGGGACAATCCGACGCTCAGAGCCAGGGCGAAGGCTATCGGACGACCGGTGGACCGGTAAGCGGGAGGAACAAGCTGCATCGTGGTATCCTGTCACAGGCGGGAAGACTTCATTGTGGCCGCTCCCCCCGTTCACGCCCAGGCCAAAAAGGCGGCGGTCACAGGCTGTTCCGGCGTCATTCCTTCGACATCGTAACTGGAGGGGCGATCCTGCTGCCCGGCTCGGTCGATCCGGCGCATCCGCCGGCCGCGATCGAAGCATGGGTCCGCTTCACCGATCGGGTAAATGCTTGCAATCGGAATGAAATGGCGAGACTTTCGTGTTGTGGGCTGTCACGGCCCGGTACGACGTACGAGACCCAAGCGCGAGGAACCGATGACGCCGCTTGGGCATCGCGCCGGCCTGATCCGGGGATAGATCGCGTGGTGTATATGGTCGACGCTCCGGAGGAGCATACAGGCTCCACGACGGACCCTTTGCTGCTCGATAATCAGCTCTGTTACGCCCTCTACGCTGCCGCTCACCGGATCACCCGGTCCTACCGCCCGATGCTGGAGCGGATGGGGCTGACCTACCCGCAATATCTGGTCCTCCTCGTCCTCTGGGAGACCGACGGCGTCACGGTGTCGGATATCGGTCGCCGGCTGCGTCTCGATTCCGGAACCTTGACGCCCGTTCTCAAGCGGCTCGAAACCGCAGGTTTCCTGATCCGTCACCGGCGACAGAGCGACGAGCGCGAAGTCGAGATCCAACTGACCCAGCAGGGGCGCGACCTGCGGGCCGAGGCACGGCTCGTGCGGGAATCGGTGATGTGCCAGCTCAACATGTCGGAGCCGGAGGTGCAGGCGATGCGGGCCGACCTGAACGCCCTGATCGAGAACCTCAGCGTCACCGGCTGAAGGCCGTCTCCGGCATGGCCGAGACGCCGTTCGGTCGACCGACCGTCGTGGTCGCACTGTCACAATCGCGCTGTACGCTCCGTTCCGATATCATCTTATTATCCTATGCTATCGATATGGTTTGCCGGATAAGTTTTACCTTGAGGTAAGCGTTCATTTACCGTTAAAGGCCGGCCACGTCCGGCATCGTGCCATGCGGCGCATCGGGTCTTCCCTTTCTCTCCGCCTGCCCGTTCCCGCGTGCCGGTCCTCACGCCACAGGGCAGGGGTGTTCGATGACCTGGTTGTCGAAAGTTCCGAATTTGATCGTCGAGGCAGGGAAGCGGCGGGCCGCTGAACTCGAACCGATCACGCGCGGATCCATCGAACCCACGCGGCATCGCGGCGTTCCCCTTCCATGAGTTCAGCCCTGGTGGAGAGTGAGACGGAGCCCCGGCGTCAGATCGGTGCCTTGCCGTTCCGGCGTCTGTCGGATGGTGGGTTCAAGATTCTCCTGATCACCTCACGTGAGAGCCGCCGCTGGGTGATCCCGAAGGGCTGGCCGATGAAGGGGCGCAAGCCCTACGAGGCCGCTGCGCGCGAGGCCTATGAGGAGGCCGGGCTTCTTGGCGAGATCGGCAAGAGGCCGCTCGGCTTCTACCTTTATGAGAAGCGGCTCAAGAGCCGTGATTTCGTACTCTGCCAAGTGAAGGTCTTCCCTCTGGAGGTCCGCAAGCAGCTGAAGCACTGGCCGGAACGGGGTGAGCGCGAGGATCGCTGGTTCACACCCTCCGACGCGGCCGAGGCTGTCGCCGAATCCGGCCTCGCCGGCATCATTCGCGCGGCGTGCAAAAGGGACACAGGGCTGCTTGTTTCACCAGCAACGATCAAAGGCGGCGAGAAGTGATTGCCAAGCCGCGTTCGATCCGCTAACTCCCCGCTCGTCGCCGACGCGTCGCGACGATCGGCTGCTGTAGCTCAGTGGTAGAGCACCTCATTGGTAATGAGGAGGTCGACAGTTCAATCCTGTCCAGCAGCACCATTTTCCCGAAAGAACCCAGCGTTCGTGCTGCGTCTCCCGCGACTAGGCTTCGTTGCTGGTTGAACGACTTTCGGGCGCGACAGCTTCATTTCTACCCACCGATTCACGTCTTCCAACAGCCTTCACGTGACCGTGCATAGCGCGGTGCCGGAGACGGCAGCATTCGCATCTTCGCCTTTGGTCACGCCTCAGCGAGGGGCATGTTTGAAAAAGGCAGGCCGGTCCGACCACTCTTGGCGCTGCCTTGACGCTGTCGCGGCCCAGGGGATAGGGCTACGCCCCGTTGCGGCAGCCAGGCTGCTTGAGTGAAGGCTGAATGTGGTGCGCGGCGGTGCCGCGGGTTTCTCGACAGGGCGGCTTCGGACATGGAAGCGGCGGTGCGAACGGTTGCACGCGCGGCGCCCTAGATCGATCGAGAGGGTTTCATTGTGAGCTTTGAGCCGGACCATAAGGCACTGGCGATTTCCGGCGCCGACGTTGCCAGCGAGCGGCCCCCGGCCGACGCGGATTCGATCATCGCCGCCTTGGAAAGGGCAGCCGTTGCAGCCTCCGCGTCCCCACCGTCGCGCAAGATGGTGGGCATGGCCAAGCGTCTCCTGGTCGAACTGCGCGCCTCTTGCCGGGGTCGGGCCGATGCCAAGCCGATGATCCTGCGTGGCCGCGCCGCTCTCAAGGAGGTTGAGGCTGCGTACCGGCCCAACGAGGCGGATGTGACGAAGGATACGGTTTCCGCCGAACGTCGCGCTGCGAAGGCCGAAACAGCGAGCCGCCGCGTTGCTGAAGGCGAGGAGGTCTTCGCTCAGAATGCCGAACGCATGCGCAAGATCGTCGGCGCGTTGATCGCTGCCTCGAAGACCGAGGATCCCAGCCGCTTCACGGTCCAGGCCACATTGTGCCAGCAGATCTGGGACGAGATTGGTCCGGCGGGCGCGGAAGGACCGGCCCTCACCAGGGCTTATCGTAAGGCGACGGCCGCGTTCTGGGCCAAGGCCGGTGTGCCGGATCCCGGCGAGGTCGAGAAATGATGACGTTTTGAGGTTCCGGCGGCCGCGAGGATGCCGCGCCCCGGGACGTAGGGGTTACGTCCCGGGGCTTTGTGCTCAGGCCCGGCGGATCAGCGTACCGGCGCCGTGGTCGGTGAAGAGTTCGAGCAGCACGGCATGGCTCACCTTGCCGTCGAGGATCACGACCGCCTCGACGCCCTGTTCCAGCGCGTAGATACAGGTCTCGATCTTCGGGATCATCCCGCCCGTGATGGTGCCGTCGGCGATGAGGCGGCGGCAATCCTCCAGGGTGAGGTCGGTGAGGAGCTTCTTGTCCTTGTCGAGCACTCCCGGCACGTCGGTGAGGAGCAGCAGGCGCTTGGCCCGCAGGGCTCCGGCGATGGCCCCGGCGAACGTATCGGCATTGACGTTGTAGGTCTGGCCGTCGGCGCCGAAGGCGACCGGGGCGAGGACCGGGATCAGTTCCGCCTTCAACACCGCGTCGAGGACGCCGCGTTCCACATGCTCCGGCTCGCCCACGAGGCCGAGATCGATCTCCTTCTCGGTCTGGCTCTCCGGGTCGATCACGGTGCGCGTCGCCTTGCGGGCGCGGACCATGTTGCCGTCCTTGCCGCAGAGGCCGATGGCGCGACCGCCCTCGGCCGAGATCCAGCCGACGATCTGTTTGTTGATCGAGCCGGCCAGCACCATCTCGACCACCTCGACGGTCGCCTCGTCGGTGACGCGCAGGCCTCCGCGGAACTCCGACTCGATGCCGAGCCGGCCGAGCATACGCCCGATCTGCGGGCCGCCGCCATGAACCACGATGGGCTTCAGGCCGGATTGCTCGAGGAGCACGATATCCTCGGCGAAATCTTCCGCCGCGGCGCGGTCGCCCATGGCGTGGCCGCCATACTTGATGACGACGATCTCCTGATCGTAGCGCTGCATGTGGGGCAGGGCCTGGACCAGAACTTCCGCGCGCACATGCACGTTCGGGAGGGCGTCTTTTGCCAGAGATTCTTTCATCGTGAGGCACTGTCCTCGCTACGGCGCCGGATCGGGATGCGCGACGACGCGCTTCTAGCGCAGCGATGTCGCACTGCGAAGCGCCATAGCCGCCAAAGCTCGGAAAAATGGTCCCGTCGTGAAAGGCGGATCGGTGGTGAGGACTGCCAGCACCAAGGGGGGCATAACCGTGCGTTAACCCTGTCCTGTGATCCTTTGGAAGATTGCACAGGACGCTCCCTCCGATGCTTGCCGCGGATACCACCGTCGCCCGTCCGACCCTCACCGGCCTTCGGAATCTGACTGCCGCCCTCGCCCAGATCGGGAAGGACACCGCCTCTCCCGCAGAAGTCTGGCGCAGACTGACCGACAGCTACGTCGTCGATCTCGATGCCGTCGCCAGCATCCTGCCCCGCGCCGAGCCCGAGCCGACCTGGCTCGTACCTCGTAACGAGGACCGCCTCGTCACCCGCCGATCGCGGGCCGACAATGTATCGCTTCGCGCATGAAGCCGAAGTCTTCGCGCCGTGCATGAGAGTCATGTTCGGCCGGGGCCGAGGCCACCTTGCGACAGGTTTGGCATCTGTCATGCTAGACCAAGTCCAATGAAAAACGACGAGGAACGCTCAGGCAACAATCACGCGGCCGCTCGACGCCTGAGCAACACCGCGGACCTTATTCGCCGAACCGAAAAAGGGGTCCGTCATGTCCGAATTGTTAGCCGTCGCCCTCGTTTGCTCCAGCATGATCGCGGCGCAGGATTGCTCCCGCACCACCGCCCTCGACATCATCGTGTCACCTGCGCACACACCGATGGAATGCATGATCCACGGCCAGACCATGGCTGCTTCCACCTGGAGTGAGGAGGGTGAGAAGCGCTACGTCAGGGTGACCTGCGAGCGGCGCCATGCCGATCTTCGCGGCCTACGCCGGGCGGGCTACGCCGCAGCCATCGTGCTCGTCCCGCGCCACCCGATCTGACCTTGCCCAGCGGCGGGAACCCAGGTGCGATTATGGCCTGACTTCGCACGGCTCGAGCAGGAGCGTCTCGCCCTGTTCGAGGCGGCCGCCGCTGAGCACCTCGGCATAGACACCGCAATCGGTATGGCCGAGTCGCGTCGAGAGGGCCTTGGGGATCGCAAGGTCGCGGAGTCCGGTCGCCGGGTCGACATTCGTCGCCGCGCAGCGCTCCGTCCGCTTCGAGACTTGCAGGCGGACGCCGCCTTTCGACCCTAGGACGCGTCCGACCAGATCGAGTTCGGCAAACGGCGCGAGCCCGGAAAGGTGAAGGTTCGCGCGGAAGCGCAACGGATCGACGGGCGCTCCTACCATGTCCTCGGTCGCCGCCACGCTGGCGAGGTTGAGGAGCGAGACGAAGCCGCGCGCCGAATCCGTGAAGCGGAAGCCCTCCGGCGCGGTGAGCAATTTCGGCGGCCCGCGCAGGGCGTCGGCGAATTCCGTTGCGAAGAACGCTTCCACCGCCTCGCGCCCCTCTGGAACCGACAGGTCCGCCTCGACGGCGGAGCGCCCGTCTTGAGAGATTGTCAGGATCGAACTGTCCGCGTCGTAGCGCGTCGCGAGACGCGCCAGGGCCTCGTTGCGCATCAGCATCAGAAACTTGATCTTGGGCTGGTGCTTGGGGGCCGCCGGATCGAACCCGGACGGCCCGTTCTCGATGGCGAAGAGCCGGTCCCCGGGGAAATAGGCTCCGGCCCGTAGCGTCGCCGCGTCCAGACGCTCTGGCGACAGACCCTTCACCGGATAGCGATGAAGCGCCTCGAGGTGCAGTTCGCTTGAGGGCGTCGGCTGGACATTCATCGCGCCAGCTTCGCCCGAAGCTTTCCTGAAGCGCAAGTCCGTGATCGGGTCTTGTGGTGCTCATATGCAACACTACATCGTAAACATCGGCGGCCCTCGCGGCGCCGGTGTTCCCCGGACCATTCGGTCGGGGAGCGACGTCTCGACGGGGCCGCGCCGCTTGGCGGGCGGTGGATCGTCGGCACGGGGGAGAGGAAAGACATGAATTTCGAGATCTATACCGAACGCGCCCGCGGCTTCGTCCAGGCCGCGCAATCCCTGGCCCTTCGCGAAGGCCACCCGCAATTGCAGCCCGGCCACCTCCTGAAGGTGCTCCTCGACGATCCCGAGGGGCTCTGTGCCGGCCTGATCGACCGCGCCGGCGGACAGTCCCGCGTGGCGCTCGCCCAGGTCGAGCAGTGGTTGGCCAAGCAGCCCAAGGTTTCGGGTAATTCCGCGCAGCCCCAGGCGACGCGCGAACTCGTGCGCCTGTTCGACACCGCCGAGAAGGCCGCCCAGAAGGCGGGTGATTCCTACGTCACCGTCGAGCGCCTGCTCCTGGCCCTCGCCGTGGAGAAGGACACCGAATCCGGCCGTGCCCTCGCCGCCGCCGGCGTCACCGCCGCGTCGCTGAACGCCGCCATCAACGCGCTCCGCAAGGGCCGCACGGCCGACAACGCCACGGCCGAGAACGCCTATGACGCCCTGAAGAAATACGCCCGCGACCTCACCGAGGCCGCCCGCGAGGGCACGCTCGACCCGGTGATCGGTCGCGACGAGGAGATCCGCCGCACCATCCAGGTCCTGTCCCGGCGCACTAAGAACAACCCGGTTCTGATCGGCGAACCCGGCGTCGGCAAGACCGCCATCGTCGAAGGATTGGCCCTTCGCATCGTCGATGGCGACGTGCCGGAGAGCTTGAAGGACAAGAGCCTGCTCGCCCTCGACATGGGTGCGCTGATCGCCGGCGCGAAATATCGCGGCGAGTTCGAGGAGCGGCTGAAGGGCGTGCTCTCCGAGGTCACCTCGGCCGCCGGCGGCATCATCCTGTTCATCGACGAAATGCACACGCTGGTGGGAGCCGGGAAGGCGGACGGGGCGATGGACGCCTCGAATCTGCTCAAGCCCGCTCTGGCACGCGGCGAGCTGCATTGCGTCGGCGCGACCACGCTCGACGAATACCGCAAGCATGTGGAGAAGGACGCGGCCTTGGCCCGCCGCTTCCAGCCCGTCTTCGTGTCCGAGCCCACGGTCGAGGACACGGTCTCGATCCTGCGCGGCATCAAGGAGAAGTACGAGCAGCATCACGGCGTGCGCATTCAGGACGCTGCCCTCGTGGCGGCCGCGACTCTGTCGAACCGCTACATCACCGACCGCTTCCTGCCCGATAAAGCCATCGACCTGATGGACGAGGCCGGGTCGCGCCTGCGCATGCAGGTGGATTCGAAGCCGGAGGAGCTCGACAACATCGACCGTGAGGTAGTCCGCCTCAAGATCGAGGGCGAGGCGCTGAAGAAGGAGACCGATTCCGCCTCCCGCGACCGTCTGGTGCGGCTGGAGAAGGAACTGGCCGATCTCGAAGAGCAGTCGGCCGCGATCACCTCCCGCTGGAAGGCCGAGAAGGACAAGTTGGGTGCGGCGGCCGAGCTTAAGAAGAAGCTCGACGAGGCGCGCAACGAACTCGCCTCGGCCCAGCGCCAGGGCCAGTACCAGCGCGCGGGTGAACTCGCCTACGGCGTGATTCCTGGGTTGGAGCGGGAGCTCGCCGAGAACGAGGCGGCCGCCGAAAGCGCTGTCGCCCGCGACGGCATGGTCGAGGAGGCGGTGACGCCGGCCCATATCGCGGGCGTCGTCTCGCGCTGGACCGGCGTGCCCGTGGACAAGATGCTGGAGGGCGAGCGCGAGAAGCTTCTCGGCATGGAGGCCGAACTGGGCAAGCGCGTCATCGGCCAGCGGGAAGCCGTCGAGGCGGTGGCCACCGCCGTGCGGCGTGCCCGCGCCGGCCTGCAGGATCCGAACCGGCCGATCGGCTCGTTCATGTTCCTCGGGCCGACGGGCGTCGGCAAGACCGAGCTGACCAAGGCGTTGGCCGGTTTCCTGTTCGACGACGACACGGCCCTCGTGCGCATCGACATGTCGGAATACATGGAGAAGCATTCCGTCGCCCGGCTGATCGGCGCGCCTCCGGGCTATGTCGGCTACGAGGAGGGCGGTGCGCTCACCGAGGCTGTGCGGCGCCGGCCGTATCAGGTCGTGCTGTTCGACGAGATCGAGAAGGCGCATCCGGACGTGTTCAACGTCCTGTTGCAGGTTCTCGACGATGGACGCCTGACGGACGGGCAGGGGCGGACGGTGGATTTCCGCAATACGCTCCTGATCATGACCTCGAATCTCGGGTCGGAATATCTGGTGGCGCAGACGGAGGGGCAGGATACGGATGAGGTCCGCGAGGAGGTGATGGGCGTGGTCCGCCATCATTTCCGGCCGGAATTCCTCAACCGCATCGACGAGATCATCCTGTTCCACCGTCTCCGGCGGTCCGAGATGGGGGCGATCGTCGATATCCAGCTTGGGCGCCTCCAGACCCTCCTCGACGAGCGCAAGATCGCCCTCGACGTGGAGCCCGATGCCCGCGACTGGCTGGCCGACAAGGGCTACGACCCGGCCTACGGGGCGCGTCCGCTCAAGCGCGTCATCCAGAAGGCGGTGCAGGACCGGCTGGCCGAGCAACTGCTCGCGGGCCGCATCCATGACGGCGAGGCGGTGCCGGTCCGGCTCGGCCCATCCGGCCTGATGATCGGCGACGATCCCGCTTTACCGGAGCGGCGTCCGGCGAGCGCCACGCTCAACTGAGGCGAGGTTCGCTTCCATGCTTCCGGCGGGGACCGCCTCCGCCGGAAGCCGATCTCATGGCAGTCGCCACCACCTCTCGGATAACTTCTGAATAGACGGGGTTCCTGGCACGGGGAAGAAAGCGCAGTTCATCGACCCGAGCCGCGCAGTGCCAGCTTCACGCGCTGTTCGAGCAGGTTCCACCGCGCCGAAACCTCACTTGCTACGCAGCCACCATAGGTCTGTCCTACGAAGAAGCCCTGTTCGGCCCGGTTTCGGCAGTCGAACACAGGTGGCGCCGCCAGGACGACGAGCACAGCACCGGCAATCGCTGCGGCGCTGGCAAGGATGCCGAACAGCCAGGCCAGTTGCGAGCCGTCGGCCCTCCTTCCGTTGTCAGAAGGGCCGGTTTCCATTCCATCGGTGAGATCACGGAACGGCGCATCCGCATTGGGGCGACGGTCGCGAATGATCTCCTGGACGGATTTGCTCACTGGCCGTGTCACACGTCATCCCCTGGAAGGATCGCGGCGCATAGTGAGACCCGCGGTACTGAAGGAAGGTTGAAGGCGACCCATCCCCGCTGACTTTAGCTTGGTGACAAGCCAAAAAGCCGGGCTTGAGCCTGCTCCATGTTTGGGCAACATGCACGGCATCGGCTTGGTGGACCAGGCCGGATCACGGCGGGATTTCAGATGTCGGCACCCAGTCCAGAATCCCGCGATCCGGTTCAGTCCAAACCGGGAACCGGCCGTCCCGTCGGCGAAGTCGCCACCGATGGCGCCCTGTCCCGCCTCGGCATCCGCTTCACCGTCTGGGCCGAGCGCTGGTTTCCCGACGCGTTCATCTTCGTGGCCATCGCGGTGGTCATCGTGGCCCTCGGGGCGCTCGCTAACGGCGCGCCCGCGATGGTGGTGGCCAAGAGCTTCGGTGACGGGTTCTGGAGCCTGATCCCCTTCACCATGCAGATGGCCTTCGTCACCATCGGCGGCTACGTGGTGGCGACGGCGCCGCCGGTGCAGCGGCTGATCGACCGGCTCGCCCTCGTGCCGAAGACCGGCCGGGGCGCGGTCGGCTTCGTGGCGGCGGCGACGATGCTGTCGTCGTTCCTGAGCTGGGGCCTCAGCCTGATCTTCGGCGGCCTTCTCGCCCGCGCGCTCGCCCGCCGCACCGAACTTCGCATGGATTACCGGGCCGCCGGTGCCGCGGCCTATCTCGGGCTCGGCGCCACCTGGGCCATGGGGCTCAGCTCATCGGCCGCCCAGCTCCAGGCCAATCCGAAGAGCTTGCCGCCGAGCCTGCTGCCGATCACCGGCGTGATCCCGTTCAGCGAGACGATCTTCCTCTGGCAGTCGATGCTGATCGCCCTGATCCTCTTCGTGATCTCGATCATCATCGCCTATGTCTCGGCGCCGCAGCCCGCCACCGCCGTGACGGCCGACGATCTCGGCCTCGACGTCTCGCGCGACAAGCCGGACGAGTCTCGGCCGCAGCAGCCCTCGGAATGGCTGGAGCATTCGCCGATCCTGACCCTGCTCCTCGTCATCATCGCCGCCGGCTGGCTCTACCAGGAATTCGCGCGCCAATCCTGGATCACCGCGATCTCCAACCTCAACACCTACAACCTGCTCTTCCTCACCCTCGGCCTGCTGCTGCATTGGCGGCCGCGGAACTTCCTCGCCTCCGTGGCGAAGGCGGTGCCGGCCACCGCCGGTGTGCTGATCCAGTTCCCCCTCTACGCGGCGATCAGCGCCATGCTGACCAACGCGAAGAACGCGGGCGGTACCTCGGTCTCGGATGTCATCACTCACGCGTTCGTGGCGCTGAACACCACGGGCAGCTTCCCGATTTCCATGGGCGTCTATTCGGCGGTGCTCGGCTTCTTCGTGCCGTCGGGCGGCGGCAAATGGCTGCTGGAAGCGCCCTACGTGATGCAGGCGGCCAACGAGCTGCAGGTCCATCTCGGCTGGGCGGTGATGATCTACAACGCTGCCGAAGCGCTGCCGAACCTGATCAACCCGTTCTGGATGTTGCCGCTTCTCGGCATCCTCGGCCTCAAGGCCCGCGACATCGTAGGGTTCAGCTTCCTTCAGCTCATCATCCATCTGCCGGTGGTGCTGTTCCTGCTCTGGGCGCTCGCCTTCACGCTCACCTACCACCCTCCAGTGATGCCGTAGGGGACGGCCTGTTTCTCGGGCCTGACCCGACTACGTGGCGCGAGCCCGCCGCTCTACCGCATAGGACGAGGGGCGGGCTTTCAAGGGCGTCCCTGCGGCGGACCGCCCATGGCGATCACGCCCGCATCGGCGAGGCCCCGGGCCTCGTCGGCGGCCGAGGCCACGAGCGAGAAACTGACCGGCCGCAGCGGACCGCTGTCATGGCCGGTTTCGCCCTCTGACCAGGAGCTGACGGATATCGGCGTGAATGCATCCGCCATACCGCTGCTCGTCAGACCCTCGGCGCGGGCGCGCGCATCGACGCGCTGGAGGAAGCCCTCACTTCGCACGCCAAGGCGCATTGGCCGGGCGTCGGGCTCGGCCTGCCAGACCGTACGGATGAGGCAGTGCCTGCCGTTATTGTCCTGCCCCCAGGATGCGACGTAGCGCGGCGACAAAAGCTCCACCGCCTTCTCCCGGTCCGGTGCACGGTGTGGGATGGTGTCGATCGCCTCACGCGAGGCGGGCCGCGTCGCGAGCCCCCGGAACGGCGTGCGGCCGTGGCGGATATAACCGAGGCAATCCTCGAAGATGATCCGCATCACCAACGGCTCGTTCTCCTCGATCGGCGCGGCGCTGGCGGGGAAGGCCGCAAGGCAGGCGGCGAGCAGAATCCAGGGTTTCAGCAAGCGATCCTCCCTCCGGCGCGGGGGGTGAGAGAGCGTATACCATCACCCCCGCAGGCCGATGGCGACGGTGATCTAGAAGGCGGTCACGGCGAACCGGTGCGTCAGCGCCGGTCCGTGATCAGGGCGGTGGTAACGCGGGTGAACGGGATCTCGCTGTAGCCTGTGTCGTCTCGATCCATTCGGATGCCCGGCCGATGGCGTGGAGCATTCAATATTGCCGACTTCGCCCTGCCGGTGATGACTGATCCTCTCGTCTGAGCGCCGAGATTTCATGCCCCGCCCATCGGGGTTGGGCACTCGCGAAGGATGATTCCGCGCCGTCCCCTCATTGGGCGAACACCTCGATCCCGTGAAGGAGGCCATCAAGGATGAGGCGTCGAGGGCGTTGAAAACTGCAGGCAAAGACCAGAGTTCTAGTTAATACTCATATAAATCAAGTATATATTTCTTGATTGCCTGTCTGCCTGCAAATGTTTAAGCTTGTCATGCAACTCGATCCTCGTTGGAGAATGCGAAGGGAAGGAACGTCATGGCGTATGTAATGGGCACGGGTCAGGCCGATCTCATAGATTACAGCACGGGTGTGACTGACGAGAAAGACTATATTCTCGGCTACAGTGGCAACGATGTGATCTACGGTCGAGGCGGGAATGATACCATTTTTGGCGACTCCGATTCGGCGACGAATTATATCGGCAGCGACACCCTCTATGGCGGCGGTGGCAACGATCTGCTGATCGGAGATAACGGCGTCGATACGCTCTACGGCGGATCTGGCGATGACCGGTTCGTCATGCGCTACGACTTGTTCATCGACGACGTCTACGGCCAGTCGGGTACCGATACCCTCGCGTTCTTTGCTTTCGACCGAGCCGCCAACGTCAATCTGAGCCAGAAGTCTTATTTCATCGTCGGGGGTGAAGAAGGCAAGCAAACCGTCTCCGGCGTCGAGAATGTGAGTGGGACCGACCAGAACGATAAGCTTACGGGCGATGCCGCCAACAATCTCCTGAGCGGCAACATCGGGGACGACCAACTCAATGGCGGTGCCGGCAACGACACGCTTCAGGGCGGGGACGGGGTGGACCGGGTCGTGGGCGCCAGCGGCGACGATGTCCTTTCGGGGGATGGCTCGTCGGACAAACTGTTCGGGGGCGAAGGGAAGGACGTACTGAACGGCGGGTCGAGCGCCGACATCCTGTTCGGCGACGCCGGCAACGACTCGCTCCGAGGCGATGACGGCAATGACACGCTGATCGGCGGGACCGGCAACGACAGGCTGACCGGCGGCGCCGGCCGCGATACCTTCGTTTTCGATCGGCTCACAGGCAAGGACGTCATCACCGACTTCAGCCCCGGATCGGGCTCGCCCGACGTCATTCGCCTGGAGAAGGATGTGCTGGGCTCCTTTGCCGCCGTGGTCTCTCACGCCGAGAACACCAGCGCCGGCGTCGTCATTCAGTATGACGAGGGCAGCATCAGGCTCGCCGGCCTGCAGGTCGCGGATCTGCACGCGACCGATTTCCTGTTCGTCTGAGTCCCACCCGTAGAACTTCCGTTCTGCTCTAAGGTTCGGAACGAGAGCCGTATGTGAACCGGAACTTTCTCGAGGCACTGCAAGGACCGGGTGCCACTCCGATCCGCCCCTCGACCTTGGACGAACGCGCCCAGGGTCGAGGTGTCGCTAGGATCGAATTGCGGGCGTGTGCTGGCCAAGTGGCCCCTGTCGGGTCCGCGACGGAACGAAAGCGGCCAATGCCGCGACCAGCCAGCCGGCCATCAGGATGACGCCGCCGGTCGGCGCGGCCATCGGAAAGAGCGGAATGCCCTTCAGGGCGCGCAAGGACAGATCACCGGAGAACAGCGCGAGTCCGATCACCAGGGCGGCCGCGGCGACCCGGGTCGTGAGGCGGTGAGTGATCCCGGTAGCCGTCAGGGCCACGAGTGCGATGATGGCGGGCGCGTGGAACAGCAGAAACTGCGCCGCCGTCTTCAGGCTGTCGGCCCCGGGGATATGGGCCGCGGCCGCGCTAGCGGCGACGCCGAGCAGGCCGGCGAGCGCGCCGAGAGCAAGGAGGGCGCGGTCGAAGCCGGTCATGCGCCGCGCTCGGCCAGGATCCGGGCGACGCTCGCCCGTAGTTCCGGCACGCCACGGTCGTCGCGGCTGGATGTGATCAGGATTTCGGGGTAGGCCGCCGGGCGCTTGGCGATGGCGGAGCGGATGCCGGCAATGCGCGCATCGACTTCGGCCTTCTTCAGGGCATCGCCCTTGGTCAGGACGATCTGATAGCTCACGGCGGCCTTGTCGAGCCCGTCGAGCACGTCGGTATCGATGCTCTTCAATCCGTGGCGGGAATCGATCAACATGAAGACGCGGGCGAGATTGGCGCGACCCTTGAGGTAGTCGTGGATCAGGTCGGTCCAGGCCTCGACCTTGGTCTTCTCCACGGCCGCGTAGCCGTAGCCGGGCATGTCCACCAGGGTCAGTCGCCCGCCGATATCGAAGAAGTTGAGTTGCTGCGTCCGGCCCGGCGTATGCGACGTCCGCGCCAGGGTATTGCGGCCGGTCAGTGCGTTGACGAGGCTCGACTTGCCGACATTGGAGCGCCCGGCAAAGGCGATCTCGACGCCCTTCATCGGCGGCAGCGCGGCGACGTTCGGCGCGGAGGACAGGAAATCAGCCACTCCCGCGAACAGCAGGCGGCCGGATTCGAGGAGGGCTGCGTCGGCTTCGGGCTCGGTCATCATGGTCTCCGGCTGAGAGAGGGAAACGTGACGTGTCCCACCATCGACCTCATCCTGAGGTGCCGCGAAGCGGCCTCGAAGGAGGCGTCCAGAAACCGCGTCGGGTCCTGGAGGCCTCTTTCGAGGCCTCCGCTTCGCTCCGGCGTCTCGGGATGAGGAGCCGGGGTGGTCTCGTTGGGAAGAACGCGAAGCCTAGCTCTTGGCCGGTGCGTTCTTGTCGGCGGGCTTCTTCTTGAACATCCCCCCGAGGTTGTCCCACAACTCCACCTTCACGCCGTTACGGCGCATGATGACGTATTGCTGGATGACCGAGAGGGTGTTGTTCCAGGCCCAGTAGATCACCAGACCGGCCGGGAACGAGCCGAGCATGAAGGTGAACACGATGGGCATGAAGGTGAAGATCTGCGCCTGGACCGGGTCCGGCGGCGCGGGATTCATCTTCATCTGGATGAACATCGTGATGCCCATCACGATCGGCCAGATGCCGAGATGGATGAAGTCCGGGGCAGCGAAGGGCAGGAGCCCGAACAGGTTCAGGATGTTCGTCGGATCGGGAGCGGCGAGATCCTGGATCCAGCCGAAGAACGGCGCATGCCGCATCTCGATGGTGATGAACAGGACCTTGTAGAGCGCGAAGAAGACCGGGATCTGGATCAGCACCGGCCAGCAGCCGGCGACCGGGTTGATCTTCTCCTTCTTGTACAGCTCCATCATCGCCTGTTGCTGCTTCATCTTGTCGTCGCCGTAGCGCTCGCGGATCGAGGCCATCTCCGGCTGCACGGCCTTCATCTTGGCCATGGACTGGTACGACTTGTTGGCGATCGGCAGGAACAGCAGCTTCAGGCAGAAGGTCACCACCAGGATCGACACGCCGAAATTGCCGAACAGATGGAAGAAGAAGTCCAACGCGCGGAACATTGGCTTGGTGATGAAGTGGAACCAGCCCCAGTCGATCATCAGATCGAACTGCTTGATGCCGAGATCCTTCTGGTAGCCGTTGATCGTGTTGACTTCCTTGGCACCGGCGAAGAGCTGCTGGGTCGACGTCACGGTCGCGCCCGGGTCGACGCTGCGGCCATCGCCGCGCACGCTGGCCTGATAGACCTTGGTGGCGCCGTCGGTGCGCTCGGTGAAGCTGCCGGTATAGGGGGAGGCCTGGTCCGGGATCGTGGCCGCGGCCCAGTACTTGTCGGTGATGCCGACGAAGCCGCCGCTCACGTTCGCCCAGGCCTTGCCCTTGGTGCCGGCATTGCCGAGCGCCGGCTCCTTGGCAACGTGGTCATAGGTGTATTCCTGCAGGCCGTCGGCGCCGAGGACGCCGATCATGCCCTCATGCAGCACGTAATAGCCCTGCGTCGTTGGCTTGCCCCAGCGCGAGACCAGCCCATACGGATACAGCGTGACGGCGTTCGCCCCCTTGTTCTCGACCTCGTCGCGGATCGTGAACATGAACTTGTCGTCGACGGCGATGACGCGCTTGAACAGCAGGCCTGCGCCGTTGTCGTAGGTGAGGGTCAGAGGCTTTGCCGGCGTCAGCGCGGCGGCATCGGCGGTCCACACCGTGTCGCCCGTGGGGAGGGGGCCTGTGTTCTGACCGACCCAGCCGAATTCTGCGTAATACGGGTTCGCGCTACCGGTGGGCGAGAGCAGCACGATGCGCGGGCTCGAATCGCTCACGGTCTCGTGGTAGCCCTTGAGCGAGACGTCATCGACGCGGCCACCCTTCAGGGCGATCGAACCGGCCAGGGCCGGGGTGTCGATGGCCACGCGCGGGGAACGGGCCAGAGCCGCCTCGCGGCTCTCCACCGATACGGCCGCGTTCGGCAGGGTGCCCGGAACGGGAGCCGAGGGACCACCTTCCGCCGGGCTCGCCGAAGGAGCGCCGGTCGGGTTGGCAGCCTGGGCCGCAGCCTTGTTCTGAAGCTCGGCCTGACGCTGCTGCTCCACGCGGGGGGCGGCGATGAAGTAGTTCCACCCGAGCAGGACCGCCAGCGACAAGGCGATCGCGACGATCATGTTCGTCTTGTCATTACCCATCGAGAGATCCGTCGCGTGTGTTCGAAGGAGGGGAGGCGTCGAAGGCTCCGCTCGCCGCGCGAGGCATCGACGGCGCCTCGTGCTGCAGGGGCGCATCGGCCGCATGATGGCAGGATGGTGTCGGGGCGCCGCGAACCGGGCCTTTCACGGCATCGGCCGGGTTGGCCGCGCCGAGGCGACCTTTCCCACGTCCGGGGCGGTTCTTCTGACCCTGCTGCCTGCCGTCGCTCGGCTTGATCACCGCGCCAACGGAACGGCGCAGATCGGCGACCAGCGTGTCGAAAGGCGCATGCAGAGCGGGGCGACGGGCCACGAGCACGATATCGGCCTCGGCGGACGGCAACTCGGCTGCTGCGCGCTTCACGGCATCGCGCAATCGGCGGCGGATGCGGTTGCGCTCCGTCGCGTGACCGACCCGCTTGGTGATCGTGAAGCCGATGCGAAGTCCATCGACCGCCGCGCTCTCCGAGGTGGCAGGCACAGGCGTGCCGGCCGCATGACGCAGCCGGCCTTGGGCACTCATGAGCTCGGTGTGAAAACGGCGCCCTCCCGCAGCAGCGAGAAAGTCCGGTCTCCGCTTCAGCCGTCCGATCGTCGACACTGCCGGTTCGATCCTGCGGCCAAGGGGCGAGGTCATCGCTTGGGCAAGCCTCGGGTTGATCAAGGCCTACCCCAGCGGACTACGCCGCCGGGGCGCCTAGAAATCAGGCCGAGAGCTTCTTGCGACCGTGCGAGCGGCGGGCAGCGATGACCTTGCGGCCGCCGGCCGTCGCCATGCGAGCGCGGAAGCCGTGACGACGCTTACGCACGAGCTTGCTGGGCTGATAGGTTCTCTTCATGGCGCGATCTCCGATGGCCGAGGATCGATCCGGCTGGCTGCAGGAGCCCCACCGACATCTTCACTCGCCCTGAAATGTGTCTGCAAGCGCGAAGAGCGCCCACATGGGGCGCGGCAACGCGATGGCGCGGCTTATGGCGGAGAGGGGGGGCGAAGTCAATTCTGGCGCGGGCATTTCCCAGCGCCCGTTCTGTCGCCGGACCGTGTCCGCCCTTAGTCGGGCGTTAACCTTTTCAGCTTATGAAGAAATCATATCCGGTTTTCCGGATGTGGGGCAGATTTCGGTCTGCCGCTGTTTTGATGCCTCTGTCGACTTCACCAAAGCCGCCCCTCCGGGCGGCTTTTTTTTCGTTCCGCCGATTCGCGGAACGACGTCGCCAAATGCGGTTTCATCGGCACCAGTCCGGCCCATTAACGTTAATCTCCGGTCAACGGCGCGGGGCGGCACGTTCGGCGCTAGTGTTGCGCCTCTGGTCGCGAACGCACTGATCGTGTCTCAGATCGGGACAAAGCGGTCCGGTAGCGGCACAGGAGGCAGGATGAACGAGTTGGATGTCACCTTTCGCGACGAGCGGGACTGGGTCAACTTCGGCGACACGTATGTGAATTCCGAGGCCTTTCGCGTCCTGTTCCGCGAAGGCATGACCATGGTCGAAGAAGCCGCGGTCTATCTCGATGGCGATGGACGCGAGGAATCGCGGCTGCTGTCGCGCGACAGCACCCTGTCCTATGCCAGCGAGAGCATGCGCCTCACCACCCGGCTCATGCAGATCGCGTCGTGGCTTCTGGTGCAGCGTGCCGTGTCGGAGGGCGAGATCACCCCCGCCCAGGCCCTCCAGGAGAAGACCCGCGTCCGTCTCGCGACACCGGAGACCTTCCGCGCCGAGACCTTCGTCACTCTCCCGGCCCGCCTTCAGGACCTCACCGTCCGCTCGCGCCGGCTCCACGCCCGCATCCTGCATCTCGACGGCCTCATCTCCGACGACCGCCCGACCCCGGTCTTCGGGGAAAGCCCCGTCGCCGCGCAGCAGGGTCTGCTGCGGAGCGCCTTCGGTACCGCCCACTGAAACAGGGTTGGGCTTCGATGCCTGAAACGCGAAAGGGCGGCGCCTCGATGGCGCCGCCCTTTCGCGTATCCAAAACCCTCCGCCGCCACCAACCGGTCGCGGCGGTCAGTTCGCTCGAATCACTTCTTGCCGAAGGACAGGGCGCCGAAGCGCGAGTTGAACCGCGAAACACGGCCGCCGCGATCAAGCATCTTCTGCTCGCCGCCAGTCCAGGCCGGGTGCGTATTCGGGTCGATGTCGAGGTTGAGGGTGTCGCCCTCCTTGCCGTAGGTCGACCGGGTCATGTAGTCGGACCCATCGGTCATCACGACCTTGATGAAATGGTAGTCGGGATGTTCGGTACCCTTGGCCTTGTCGGCCGCACTCTTTGCCATGACGAAATCCTTGAATAGCCACGCCGACCGGCCCGCCTGGCGGCCCGCGGCCTTAGATCACGCGCAATCGGATGAAGGCGGGCCTATACCCCACGTGCTTCTTCCGAACAAGCGGTCGGGCGCGGGAGATCGTCGGGACCGCTATTTTCTTGAAACCGATTCTGTGTCGGGGATGATGACGAGGCACGATGGCTCGCGGGCGTAAAAAGAATTCACAGGGCGAAGGCCCGGGCGGCAACGGTCGCGGCAAAGCTCCTCTCGGGTCGCTGAGGCCGCTGATTCCCTTCGCCTTGGTCTATCGCGGTCGCATCCTCGCGGCGTTCCTGTCGCTGCTTTCGGCCTCGGTTGCGACCCTCGTGGTGCCGATCGCCCTGCGCCGGGTGATCGACCACGGCTTCTCGCCCGAAGGCCACAGCGTCATCGACGCTTACTTCATGGCTCTGATCGGCGTGGTGTCGGTGCTCGCCCTGTCGAGTGCCGCCCGGTACTACACCGTGGTGACGCTGGGTGAGCGCGTGGTCGCGGACCTGCGCAGCGCGGTCTTCGCCCGCCTCACCATCCTCGATCCCGCTTTCTTCGACCGCACGCAATCGGGCGAGATCGTCTCCCGGCTCACCGCCGACGCGACCCAGGTCAAGGCCGTGTTCGGGGTCTCCATCTCGATCCTGCTGCGAAACGCCTTCCTGTTCGTCGGCGCAGTGGTGATGATGGTCATCACCAGTCCCAAACTGTCGATCCTGGTTCTCGTGGCGATCCCGCTCATCGTGTTCCCGCTGATCCTGTCCGGACGCGGCGTGCGGCGGCGTTCCCGCGCGGCGCAGGACCGGCTCGCCGACGCCTCGGCCTATGCGGCGGAGGCGATCGGGGCGATTCGCACCATGCAGGCCTTCGGCATGGGTCGCGCCACGGCGGAGCATTTTGGGCAGGCTTCCGAGAATGCCTATTCGGCCGCCCGTGACTCCGTGAAGGCGCGCGCCCTGCTCACCGGCGTCGCGATCTTCCTCATCTCCGCCAGCGTCGTCGGGGTCATGTGGTACGGCGCCCAAGGGGTGCTGGCCGGCACGATGACGGCGGGCCAGCTCTCGCAATTCGTGCTCTACGCGGTATTCGGCGCCAGCGCCCTGGGGCAGCTTTCAGAGGTCTACGGCGAACTCGCGCAGGCCGCCGGCGCCGCCGAGCGCCTTGGCGAGATTCTGGCCGCCGAGCCCGCGATCCGCGCACCCGCCGAGCCGAAACTCCTGCCGGTGCCGCCGCGCGGCGAGGTGGCCTTCGAATCGGTCCGCCTGACCTATCCGACCCGGCCGGAGCATCCCTCCCTCGACGGGATCAGCTTCCAGGTGGCGCATGGGGAGCGCGTCGCCCTCGTCGGCCCTTCGGGGGCGGGCAAGACCACGGTGCTGCAGGCGCTGCTGCGCTTCTACGATCCGCAATCCGGCATCGTGCGCGTCGATGGAATCGACATCGCCAGCGTCGATCCGGATGCCCTCCGCGAGCGCATGTCCCTCGTGCCGCAGGATCCCACTGTCTTCTCCGGCTCGGTGATCGAGAACATCCGCTACGGTCGCCCACGGGCGAGCGAGGCCGAGGTTCATCGCGCGGCGGAACTCGCCCATGCGGACGGCTTCATCCGCGCCCTGCCGCAGGGCTACGACACACAGGTCGGCGAGCGCGGCGTCACGCTGTCCGGCGGTCAGCGCCAGCGTGTCGCCATTGCCCGCGCCATTCTCAAGGACGCGCCGATCCTGCTCCTCGACGAAGCGACCTCGGCCCTCGATGCCGAGAGCGAGCGCGCGGTGCAGACCGCGCTCGATACGCTCATGCGGGGGCGCACGACCCTGGTCATCGCCCATCGGCTGGCAACGATCCGCGCTGCCGACCGCATCCTCGTCCTCGACGGCGGCAGGATCGTCGAGACCGGAACGCATGAGAGCTTGCTGGCGCAGGGGGCGCTCTACGCGCAGCTGGCCGCCCTGCAATTCACCGACGCCCTCGATGAGACGGCGCGGGGGAAAGAACCGAAGACGAAGCGGTTCACCCTGCCGGCCGAATAGGCGACAATGCGGGGAGGGGGCGTTGCGGGAAAGGCCCTCTCCACAGGCAAATGCGCCGGATGTGGTAATGGTAATGGACCGTGAACCGCGACTCGGGATGGGTTGAGTCATGGCGCGCATCCTCAAAGATCCCGGTTTCGTCCACCTCCATGTCCACTCGTCCTTCTCGCTGCTCGAAGGGGCGCTGAAGGTCGGCGACATCGTCAAGGCGGCCGCCGCCGACCGGCAGCCGGCGCTGGCGCTCACCGACACCAACAACCTGTTCGGGGCGCTGGAATTTTCCGAGAAGGCCGCCGGAACGGGCATCCAGCCCATCGCCGGCATGCAACTCTCGGTGGTTTTCGAGGCGCCGGACCCGATGGCGCGGCTGTCGCAGATCACCACCTCCAACGTCGTCGTGCTGGCGCAGAGCGAGGCCGGCTACGGCAACCTCCTGCGCCTGGCGAGCCGTGCCTATTTCGACGGCCCCCTGGGCGATGCGCCCCGTCTCACCGTAGAGGCACTGGCGGCGAACGCGGAAGGCCTCATCGCCCTGACGGGTGGCACCACCGGCCCCCTCGATACGGCCCTGCGCGGCGGACGTGTCGAGCTCGCCGCCGCCCGCCTCGCCCAGCTGAAACAGGCTTTCGGCGAGGACCGGCTCTACGTGGAGATCCTGCGCCACGGGCTCGATGACGAGCGCATGGTGGAGCGCGAGCTGATCCGGCTCGCCGATTCCAACGGCCTCTCGATCGTGGCCACCAACGAACCGTTCTTCGCCAAGCCTGACGATTACGACGCCCACGACGCGTTGCTCGCCATCGCCGAGGGGCGCCTCGTCTCGGACGAGCGCCGCCGCAAGCTCACTCCGCGCCACGGCTTCAAGACCCGCGCCGAAATGGCCAAGCTCTTCCACGACCTGCCGGATGCCCTGTCCGCCACCGTGGAAATCGCCATGCGCTGCACCTATCGGGTGCGCACCCGCAAGCCGATCCTGCCGAATTTCGGCGTCGTGGCCGCTCTCGACGCGCTGCCGGTGGAGGCGGTCTCGCCGGATGTCGCCGAGGAGATCGCGCTCGACGAGCCGTCCGAACTGCGCCGCCAGGCCGAGGCCGGGCTGGAACTGCGCCTTGCCCAGCACGGCCCCTGCGAGGGCATGACCAGCCAAGTCTATCGCGATCGTCTGGCCTTCGAGCTCGACGTCATCGTGAAGATGAAGTTCCCCGGCTACTTCCTCATCGTGTCGGACTTCATCAAATGGGCCAAGGACCACGACATCCCGGTGGGGCCGGGCCGTGGTTCGGGTGCCGGCTCGCTGGTGGCCTACGCGCTCCTGATCACCGATCTCGACCCCCTGCGCTTCGGCCTGCTGTTCGAGCGCTTCCTCAACCCCGAGCGCGTCTCGATGCCGGATTTCGACATCGATTTCTGCGTCGATGGCCGTGAGCGCGTGATCCAGTACGTGCAGGAACGCTACGGCCACGAGCAGGTCGCGCAGATCATCACCTTCGGTACGCTGCAGGCGCGCGGTGTGCTGCGCGACGTCGGCCGCGTCCTCGAAATGCCCTACGGGCAGGTCGACAAGCTCACGAAGCTGGTGCCGCAGAACCCGGCCAACCCCGTCACCCTGGTCCAGGCCATCGAGGGCGAGCCCAAGCTTCAGGCCGCGATGGAGGAGGAGCCCGTCGTCGCCCGGTTGATGCAGATCGCCAAGAAGCTCGAGGGTCTGCACCGCCACGCTTCGACCCACGCGGCGGGCGTGGTCATCGGCGACCGGCCGCTGGAACAGCTCGTGCCGCTCTACCGCGACCCGAAGACCGGGATGCGGGTGACCCAGTTCAATATGAAATGGGTGGAGGCGGCGGGCCTCGTGAAGTTCGACTTCCTCGGCCTCAAGACCCTGACGATGCTGCGCTGCTGCACCGACCTCCTGGCGCAGCGCGGCATCATCGTCGATCTCGCCTCGCTGCCCCTCGACGACGCGGCGACCTACACGCCGATGAAGCGCGGCGAGACGGTGGGCGTGTTCCAGGTGGAATCCGCCGGCATGCGCAAGGCGCTGGTCGAGATGCAGGCCGACCGGTTCGAGGACATCATCGCCCTCGTGGCGCTCTACCGGCCCGGCCCCATGGCCAACATCCCGGTCTATTGCGAGCGCAAGCTCGGCCGCGATGCCGGCAACGAGGCGAGCTGGTACCCGCACGAGAAGCTGGAGCCGATCCTCAAGGAAACCTTCGGCATCATCGTCTACCAGGAGCAGGTGATGGAGGTGGCCAAGCTTCTGGCCGGCTACTCGCTCGGCGACGCCGACATGCTCCGCCGCGCCATGGGCAAGAAGATCAAGGCCGAGATGGACGCCCAGCGCGACCGTTTCGTGAAGGGCTCGGTGGAGCGCGGCCTCACCGAGGCCAAGGCCAACGAGATCTTCGACCTGCTGGCGAAATTCGCCGATTACGGCTTCAACAAATCGCACGCCGCCGCCTACGCCCTGCTGACCTACCAGACGGCCTATCTCAAGGCGAATTACCCGGTGGAGTTCCTAGCCGCCGCGATGCAGCTCGACATCGACGTCACCGACAAGCTCGCCGAGTTCCGCCAGGACGCCCAGCGCCTCGGCATCCCGGTGGACCCGCCCTCGATCAACACCTCGGGGGTCAATTTCGAGGTCCATGACGGGCGCATCGGTTATGCGCTCGCCGCCATCAAGGGCGTGGGCCGGGCCGCCGTCGAGGCCGTTGTGGAAGCGCGCGGAGACACGCCGTTCAAGGACCTCGCCTGCCTGGCGCGCCGGCTCAACCCGCGCCTCATCAACAAGCGCACCCTGGAGAATCTCGTGGCGGCCGGCGCCATGGATTGCATCGAGGTCGACCGCGCGCGGGCCTGCGCCGCCGTCGAGCCGATGATGAAGCTGGCGCAAGGGGCGGCGGAGGCGGCCAATACGGGCATCGTCGACATGTTCGGCGGCATCGCTTCGGCCGACGTGACCCTGCGGGTGCCCACCTACGAGCCCTGGCCCATGGCCGAGAAGCTGAAGAAGGAATACGAGGCCATCGGCTTCTTCCTCTCGGGCCATCCGCTCGACGAATATGCCGGCCTGCTGGAGAAGCTGCGCGTCCAGAGCTGGGCCGAGTTCTGCCGCTCGGTCCGCGCCGGCACGTCGAGCGTCGGCAAGGTCGCCGCTTCCGTCCTCGACCGGTCGGAGCGCCGCACCAAATCCGGCAACAAGCTCGGCATCGTCACGCTCTCGGACCAGACAGGGCATTTTGAGGCGATCATCTTCCAGGAAGGCCTCGGCCAGTACCGCGAGATCCTGGAGCCCGGCCGCCCGCTTGTGCTCCAGATCCAGGCCAATCTCGAAGGCGAGGATGTGCGCGCGCGCATCGTCACCGCCGAGCCTCTCGACGAGGCGGTGGCACGCCACCAGAAGGGCATGCGCGTCTATCTCCGCGACGAGCGCCCCATCGTCAGCGTGCAGCAGCGCCTGCAGGTACGCGGCGAGGGCGAGGTCTCTCTGATCCTCCTCCTCGACGGCGGCGACCGGGAGGTCGAGGTCAAGCTCCCCGGCCGCTACCAGGCGACGCCGCAGATCGCCGGTGCCCTGCGGGCAGTGCCCGGTGTGGTGCAGGTCGAAGTGAACTGACGGGGTCAGCCTCCCGAGGGGAGGGGCCCGTCGAACGTCTCGCGCGCCGTCTCCACCGCCGCGAGGTTCTGCTCGGCCCAGATCCACACGCCGCAGAAGGCGGCGCCGAGGCTCTGGCCGAGTTCCGTCAGCCGGTACTCGACCTTGGGCGGCACCACCGGATGCACGGTGCGGATCACCAATCCGTCCCGCTCCATATGGCGGAGGGTCTGAGTCAGCATCTTCTGGCTGATCGTGCCGATCGAGCGGCTGAGTTCGGTGAAACGAAGCTCGCCCCTTTCCTCCAGGATTTCGAGGACCAGCATCGTCCATTTGTCGGCGACGCGGCCGATCAGGTCGTGGACCAGCGCCTCGACGCGCGGATCCGCGTCGGCGGGTGGGGGCGGGGCCGCCATGTCACGCTCTCCTTTTGGTAAGTACAAATCTTTTTGGTGCCTTCTACCCATCGGAGAGTAGGAGCGGCATCTGATTGGGACAACCAGGAGGGATGTCCCATGAAGACGAGTGGCAACACCATTCTCATCACCGGCGGCGCATCGGGGATCGGCCGCGAACTGGCGGAGCGTTTCCAGGCCCAGGGCAACACGGTGATCATCGCCGGCCGCCGCCGCGATCGGCTCGATGCGGTCACGGAGGCCAATCCCGGCATGGTCGGCTATGTGCTCGATGTCGAGGACAAGACTGGGATCGACGCTTTCGCCGCGACGGTGATCGCCGCCCATCCCGACCTGAACGTCCTGATCAACAATGCCGGGATCATGCTGTTCGAGGATCTCACCCGGTCCCGTGATCTGGCGGATGCCGAGGCGATGGTGACCACCAACCTGCTGGGGCCGATCCGGCTCACCAACGCGCTGGTCGACCATCTTTCAGCTCAACCGGACGCTGCGGTCGTCAACGTCTCGTCGGGCCTCGCCTTCGTGCCGCTGGTCTCGACCCCGACCTATTCGGCGACGAAGGCGGCGATCCATTCCTACACGGTCAGCCTGCGGGACGCCCTTAAGGGCAGGGTCGAGGTCATCGAGCTCGTGCCGCCCGCCGTGCAGACGGAACTTACGCCCGGCCAGTCGACGCGGGAGGGATACATGCCCCTCGGCGACTTCATGGACGAGGTGATGACGCTCTTCGCGACGCAGCCGACCCCGCCGGAAATCCTCGTGGAACGCGTGGGATTCCTGCGCTTCGCGGAAAGCGAGAAGCGGTTCGACCAGGCCTTGGCTACCGTGAACGACTTCGCCAACAAGGCGCGCGCGGAGCAGCACTGACGCTCCGCAGCGGCCATGCGAGCCGGCTTGCCGGTCGGAAAGACGCGGCGGGAAACATCCGCCGCGTAACCGCGTCTTAATAATACCTTCAGCATGGTCGAGATCAGGCTGGACCCGGTGCTTGCCCAACAAGACCCGGCATGACGCAAGCTGGCGTCGCGGTTCGGTGGCACGCTTCGATGACGAGAACTCTCTTGCGCCTGTCGGTCTTCGTCATCCTCGCGATCCTGGTCTTCGTGACGCTGTCGCCGATCGGGCTCCGGCCGGTCGTCGCCTCGGCGAATGTCGAGCGGATGAGCGCCTACGCCCTGTTCGGCTTCCTCTTGATCCTGGCCTATCCCAAGCGCTGGTATCTCGGGCTCATGACCGGAATGGCGGTGGCCGGCCTCCTCGAATTCGGCCAGGAATTGTCGTCGACCCGCCATGCGCGGTTGAGCGATTTCCTCGTGAAGGCAGTCGCAGCCGCGTTCGGCAGCGTCGTCGCTTACCTCGTCCTGGCCGCCTATGCCCGGTTCGAGCGGCCCTCGGCCTCCCGCTGACACAGGTGCCTGACGTGGATGTCTGCAACGATCCCGGTTTCCATACGCTCCTGACCGGGAGTTTCCGCCGTGCCGTCGGCCGGTCGCTGGTGCCCGAGTCTGGGGGCGACGCGGCCTGGCTCCATGCCGAGGCCCCCTTCGCCGTCCTGGCCCATGATGGGGCAGAGGACCCGCGTTTCATCTATGCGAACCTGACCGCTCTGCGCATCTTCGGCTACGAGAAGGACGAGCTCATCGGGTTGCCCTCTCGCTTCTCTGCCAAGGCCCCGGAACGCGCCGAGCGTCAGCGCCTGCTCGACGCCGTCACCCGTGACGGGTTCGTCGCCAATTATGCCGGCATCCGCATCCGCAAGGACGGAACCCGCTTCCCGATCCGCGACGCCATCGTCTGGCAACTCGTGGATGAGACCGGTCTGCTGCACGGACAGGCCGCGACCTTTTCTGTCTGAGAGGGTTCCCTCGGTTCGACAGGTATCGACGAGCGGAGACCGTGACGTTTTTCTTCCCTTCCACGACCTCGTCCTGAGGCACTGCGATAGCCGCCTCGAAGGAGGGCTCCAGAACCCGCTACGCGAGCTGGGGGGCTCCTTCGAGGCCTTCGCTGCGCTTCGGCACTTCAGGATGAGGTGGTGGGCGGGACCGTGATCGCATCGCTATCCTCGCCGAGGGTCATGAGGGCGGCATTGCCGCCTGCCGCCGCGGTGTTGATGCTGACGCTGCGCTCCCGGAGAAGCCATTCCAACGAGTAATCGTCGGCTCCTTTCTCCAGTTTGTCCGGCGACACGGCGAGGACTGGGATGATGGCGCCCGGCAGCGCGGCGGCTCTCCGCGTCGCCGCGAGGGCCGCATCCGCCCCGCCCTCCGCCCCGCCCTCCGCCAGGATCGCCGCGCAGCCCACGGCGTCCGGCCCATCGGCCACGCCGATCGTGCCCCGAACCGCACGGGGCAGAAGGTCGAGCATCGGTCGCAGGCCGGCAGGCGGGACGAGCCGGACCGTATTGCCGGTGGCGAGGCAGGCCGCGATCTGTGCGAACAGCCCGGTTCCGCTGGTTGGCAGGCACAGGACCGTGCCGCGCGGATGCAGGCTGTAGCGGTTGCTCTCGCCCACCGGGCCGGGCAGGGCGATGTCGAGTCCGAGGAGGCTCCGTTCGGCATAGGCGTCGCAGCGCGCCGCCTCCCTCTCCCTGCCCGCCACCGACAGGGCGTCGCGCAGGGACGCCAGCGCCTCGGGCATCGCGGCGGGCCGCCGGACGAGGCCGGTCTTCGCTGGCGCCGAAGCCAGGAGGCGGCGGAGATAGAGCGGGCCGCCGGCCTTCGGTCCCGTCCCCGACAGGCCTTCGCCGCCAAAGGGCTGAAGGCCGACGACGGCCCCGATGAGGTTGCGGTTGACGTAGATGTTGCCCGCATGGACCCCGTCCACGAGGCGCGAGACGGTAGCGTCGATCCGGCTATGGACGCCGAAGGTCAGGCCGTAGCCGGTCCCGGCGATGGCATCGACGATCCGGCCGAGATCGTCGCGCCTGATACGCAGGACGTAGAGGACGGGGCCGAAGATCTCGCCGGACAGGTCGTCGAGACTGTCGATGGCGATCAGGGTCGGGGAAACGAAATGGCCGGCCGCGCAGGAGGGCGGCAGCGCGACCCGATGCACGGCGTGGCCGCGTTCCCGCATCCGCGCCACATGTTCTTCGATCGCCTCCCGCGCAGCCTCGCTGATCACCGGCCCGATATCGGTGGCGAGCCGGTCGGGATTGCCGATCGTCAGTTCGGCCATGGCGCCTTCGAGCATGGCGAGGATGCGGTCGGCCACCTCCTCCTGAAGGCAGAGCACGCGAAGCGCCGAGCAGCGCTGTCCGGCGGAATTGAAGGCCGACATCACCACATCGGCGACGACCTGCTCCGGCAGGGCGGAGGAATCGACGACCAGGGCGTTCTGGCCACCCGTCTCGGCCACGAACGGAATCGGCCGTCCATCCGGTCCGAGCCGCCTGGCGAGTTCGGCCTGGATCGCCTTGGCGACATCGGTCGAACCGGTAAAGAGCACGCCCTGGACCCGAGGATCGGCCACGAGGCGCGCGCCGATCGCACCGTCTCCCGGCAGGAGACCGAGCACGCCGTCAGGAATTCCCGCCTCGATCAGGATCTCCACGGCGAGCCCGGCCACCAGGGGCGTTTCCTCGGCTGGCTTGGCGAGGACGGCATTGCCGGCGGCGAGCGCGGCTCCGACCTGCCCGATGAAGATGGCGAGGGGGAAGTTCCAGGGGCTGATACAGGCGACGACGCCAAGGGGCGGATGAGTCGCGGGATCGAATCCCGCTGCCTGCGCTCCGTAATAGCGCAGGAAATCCACCGCCTCGCGGATCTCGCCGACGGCATCGGTGAGGGTCTTGCCGGCTTCCCGGATCAGCAACCCGAGGAACGCGTCACGCCGCGCCTCGATCCGGTCCGCCGCTACGTTCAGGATACCGGCCCGCCGCGATGGCGCCGTCGTCGCCCAGGCGCTGGAGGCTGATGTCGCACGCGCGATGGCGGCGTCGACGATCTCCGCCTCTGCCTCGATCACGTGGCCGGCGATGTCGTTCCGGTCGGCGGGGTTGAGCACGGCGCGTTTCGTGCCGTCATACTCATCCGTCGGAACGGGCCGACACAGGCGGGGTGTCCCCGCACCCGCCCGCAGGCTCGCGCCGAGGGACGCGAGCACGTCCTCGTCGGACAGGTCGAGGCCGCGCGCGTTCACGCGGCTCGGGCCGAAGAGATCGCGCGGCAGGGCGATCCCCGGATGGCCCGATCCCGGCGGTACGACCCGGCGGGCCAGCTCCAGCGGGTTGGCGACGAGGTCGCCGGCCGACACGGCGGGATCGGCGATCCGGTTGACGAAGGAGGAGTTTGCTCCGTTCTCCAGCAGGCGCCGGACGAGATAGGCGAGCAACGTGTCGTGCGAGCCCACCGGCGCATAGATCCGGCACGGCCGGTCGAGGATCGCGCCGCCGACCACCTCCTCGTAGAGCGCTTCGCCCATGCCGTGCAGGCACTGGAACTCGTAGTCGCCGGGCTGAAAATCGTCCCCCGCCATGGCGACGATGTCGGCGAGCGTGCGGGCATTGTGGGTCGCGAATTGCGGAAACACTGCGTCTCCGGCCGCCAGAAGCCGGCGCGCGCAGGCGAGGTACGACACGTCGGTATGGAGCTTCCGGGTGAAGACCGGGAAACCGTCGAGCCCATCGACCTGGGCGCGCTTGATCTCCGAATCCCAGTATGCGCCCTTGACGAGGCGGACCATGAGGCGGTGCCCGCTCCGCCGCGCAAGGTCGATGACGACGTCCAGCACGGGGAGCGCGCGCTTCTGATAGGCCTGTACGACGAAGCCAAGCCCGTCCCAGCCGGCAAGACGCTCGTCCATCGCCAGGGCTTCGAGGAGATCGAGGGAGAGGTCGAGCCGGTCGGCCTCCTCGGCATCGATGTTGAACCCGATATCATGGCGGCTGGCCGCGAGAGCGAGGTCAGTCAGCCTCGGCAGCAACTCGTCCATCACCCGCTTGCGTTGGGCACGGGCATAACGCGGGTGCAGCGCTGAGAGCTTGACCGAGATGCCCGGCCCATCGAGAAGCCCGCGCCCGGCCGAGGCCACACCGATCGCCGCGATGGCGCCGGCATAATCCGCCAGATAGCGGGCGGCATCCGCTGCATTCACCGCCGCCTCGCCCAGCATGTCATAGGAATAGCGGAAGCCTTTCTCCTCCTTCTGCCGGCTGTTGCGGAGCGCTTCGGCGATGCTGCGGCCGGTGACGAACTGGCCGCCGAGCATCCGCATCGCCAGATCGACACCCATGCGGATGGCCGGCTGGCCTGCCCGACGCAGGACGCCCGTCAGCGCCGCCGTCAGGCCGGCCTCGTCCTCGACGCCGACCACCCGCCCCGTCAGCGCGAGGCTCCACGCGGCTGCACCGGCGAACAGCGAGGTGGCATGGCCGAGATGCGACCGCCAATCGCCATGTCCGATCTTGTCGCGGATGAGGGCGTCGCGGCTCGCCGTATCCGGAATGCGCAGAAGTGCTTCGGCGAGGCACATCAGGGCGACGCCCTCGGCGCTCGACAGGCTGAACTCGCGCATCAGCTGCTCGACGGGCCCGCGCGCGCCTTTCTCGCGTAAGGCCGCGACGAGGCGCCCCGCCAGATGCGTCGCCGCGGCATCCTCCGACGGACTTTGATGCACTTCCGCCATCAAGGAGGCGACGCATTGGGATTCGGAACGGCGATGGGCGGCGCGGACCCTGGCCCGGAGCGCTCCGAGCGGCGCGGCGGGACCCTCGAATTCAGAGAAAGCCAGCCTGCGATCGGGCGGCAGCTGCGTCGGAGGTGGGCATTTGCTCATGGTATGAGGCTCATGGGTCGAAGCCTTCCCGCTGCTGCCCCCGGGCGATCACCGATATCCGGCATCTCCTCGAAGGAAGATGCACCGGAATTTGCCCGTGCACACCTGTGCGGAGCGACCTTGCCGATGCAGACCAACGAGGCCGCACCTGCGTAGTTTCCGGGCGGGTCGCCGGCCCTCTCTTCCACCTCGAAATCAGCGATGCGGGAAGGAGGGACCCGTTACCGCGTGGCGACGCGCAGCTCCGCTTGCTGTCGATATGCGGCCTCCAGGCGCTCGGCCACGAGATGCTGCAACCGCCAGAGATGGTCGTCGAGAATGCCGGCATCCGCGCAGGCCTGTGCCGTGCGGAACAGATATTCCGCACTCGGGCCGAGATGCCCTGCGCCGGTGGCGATCCGGTCGGCGATCTCCTCCTCCGCGAGGCGCCCGGTGTAGCGGTCGCTGGCGCGGTTGACGACGAAGGTCAGGGCGGTGACCGGCCCGGCCGCGGTTTCGACGACGACCCAGCGTCCCGCATAGCCTCCGCCGCGCATCTCCCGGCGCCAGACCGGCATCAGGGTCTCGACCGGATCCGATCCCCTCAGGCGAAACACGATTCCGCGGCAGATGCCGCCCCGGTCGAGCGCAAGGACGAGGCCCGGCCGTTCGCGGCTCCCGCGAAACCGCCGCTGCAGCAGGCAAAAGCGCCGGTGATAGCCTCTCACCGTGCCGACGCGCCGCTCGGCCACGGCGAATTCCGGCTGCCAGATCAGCGAACCGTAGCCGAACACCCAGAGCCCTTCGTCCTCCGTCGGCCGATGCCGGAGCATCCTGTCGAGGCCGGGCGCGAGGTCGAGATCGCTGATGAGATGCAGGGCGCTCGCATCGTCGGCGACCGGAGTCGGATGGGCACGGGTGATGAGGTCGAGGGTCAGCGAAAGGGGGCGATGCCGCATGGTTGGTATCGGAGCATCACCGGTCTGTCCGGGCAACCCGTCCGGCGCGGGATGGTCGTCAACCGCTCACATTCCCGAGTGCCTCCAGCTCCTTGAACGGCTCCGTCCGGTGGCCCTCGCAGACCTCCTCGACATCCTCGAGGATGCTGAGCTTGCCGGTCTCCTCCCGAATGACGACCTTGGCTTTTTCGCCCTTGAGGAAGCGGCGGCCCATCATCCGGGCGGACACACAGTAGAGCGTGCGTCCGTCATCCTGGAACGGTCCCGCGATGCGGCTATGCTCGAAACGGACCGGGATCACCGAGATCGAACCGAAGCCGCTCTGGCGAAGGGCCAGGGCGGCCACCCGCTCGCGCATGGTGAAGCTGGCAATGGCAGCCGGAGCCGGTTCACGCCGCCCGCATCCAGCGAGCGTGAGGGCGAGGACTGCCATCGCCGCGATGGCGACCCTGGATCGCGGCAGCAACGGGCCGTTTCCGGCGATGCCATGTCGGGAGAGTACCATGGGAGGGGAGCACCTAACGGGGGACCCCGAAGCGTAGCGTTTGACACGCTGTGCGGGAATATATGGATCACCACAATCCAGCGCGTTTCTCGATGCCGCCGGCCCGTTTCCAACGCATTCGCCACGCCTTAATGAGAGGGCCATGCAATGGACCGACGACGGCGTGGTGCTGGGGCTGCGCAAGCAGGGCGAGACGGGAATCGTCCTCGAAGTCATGACCGCGTGCCACGGCCGCCATCTCGGCCTCGTCCATGGGGGGCGTTCGCGGCGGATGCAGCCGGTGCTCCAGACCGGCAACCACGTTCGCCTCACCTGGCGCGCGCGTCTCGACGAGAGCCTCGGCGCCTTCGCGGTGGAGCCCCTCGAATCTTCGGCGGCGCGGCTCATGGGCTCGGGGCTCGCCCTCTACGGAGTGACCCATATGGCGGCGCTTCTCCGTCTGCTGCCCGAGCGCGATTCCCATTCCGCTCTCTACGAGGCGGCCCGCGTGCTCATCGCCCATCTCGACGACCGGGTGATCGCCCCCCTCCTGATGGTACGGTTCGAACTCGCGATCCTGGCCGAGCTCGGCTTCGGCCTCGATCTTACCGCCTGCGCGGCCACGGGCGGCAACGATGCGCTGATCTACGTCTCGCCGAGGACCGGGCGGGCTGTCAGCGCCTCGGCCGGGGAGCCCTTCCGGGACAGGCTGCTGGCTCTGCCGGGCTTCCTTCTCGAGCGGGAGAAGGGTCGGGGCGGCTCCATCCCGCCGGACGAGAGGGATGTAGCCAATGGATTTACCTTGACGGGGTATTTCCTCGACCAGCACATCTGGGGACCCCGCGCCATCGCCCCTCCGGCGGAGCGGGCGCGATTCGTTGCGTTGGGGACGCAGAGCGATTAAGTTCCGTTCTCGTTATGTTCTGATATGGGCCATGTCCGGCCCGGGAGTTCGTCATGGGCCAGCCCTTCGATCCACCGTCGGGATCCGACGGTATCGAGAGCGTCGAACTGAAGTCGGCGCTCGAAGAGCGCTACTTCGCCTATGCGCTCTCCACGATCATGAACCGCGCGTTGCCCGATGCCCGCGACGGCCTCAAGCCGGTGCATCGGCGCATTCTCTACGGTATGCGGCTCCTGCGCCTGGACCCCAACACGGCGTTCAAGAAATGCGCGAAGATCGTCGGCGACGTGATGGGCGATTTCCATCCCCATGGCGACCAGGCGATCTACGATGCGCTGGTGCGCCTCTCACAGGATTTCGCGCAGCGCTATCCGCTGGTGGATGGCCAGGGCAATTTCGGCAATATCGACGGAGATGGCCCCGCCGCCTATCGCTACACCGAGGCGCGGCTGACAGAGGTGGCGCGCCTGCTCCTCGACGGGATCGACGAGGACACGGTCGATTTCCGGCCGTCCTACAATGGCGAGAAGGACGAGCCCATCGTCCTGCCGGCGGCCTTCCCCAACCTGCTCGCCAACGGCTCCCAGGGCATCGCGGTGGGCATGGCCACCTCGATCCCGCCGCACAACGCGGCCGAACTCTGCGACGCGGCGCTCTATCTCATCGGCCATCGCGAGGCGACGTCGGCCCAGCTCCTCACCTTCGTGAAAGGGCCCGATTTTCCCACCGGCGGTATTCTGATCGATAGCGCCGAGTCGATCGCCGAGGCCTATCGCACCGGGCGCGGCGGTTTTCGCGTGCGGGCGCGCTGGGCGAAGGAGGATACGGGGCGCGGCACCTGGAACATCGTCGTCACCGAGATTCCCTACGGCATTCCCAAGGCCCGGCTCATCGAGAAGCTGGCCGAGCTGCTGCAGGAGAAGAAGCTGCCGCTGCTGGCCGACGTGCGCGATGAATCGGCGGAGGACGTCCGTGTCGTGCTGGAGCCGCGCTCGCGCAGCGTCGACCCGGTGATCCTCATGGAATCCGTGTTTCGGCTCACCGAACTCGAAGCCCGCATTCCCCTCAACATGAACGTCCTGGTGGGCGGTCTCGTCCCGCGCGTGATCGGGCTCGCCGAGGCCCTGCGCGAATGGCTCGACCATCGCCGCGTCGTCCTCCAACGCCGCTCGCGCCACCGCCTCGGGCAGATCGAACGCCGCCTCGAAATTCTCGGCGGCCTTCTCATCGTCTATCTCGATCTCGACGAGGTGATCCGCATCATCCGTGAGGAGGACGAGCCGAAACCGTCCCTGATGAAGCGGTTCGAACTCACCGAACTCCAGGCCAACGCCATCCTCGACACGCGCCTGCGCTCGTTGCGCAAGCTGGAGGAGATGGAGCTCAAGCGCGAACTCGATACGCTGACCAAGGAGAAGGACGGGATCGAGGAACTGCTCGGCTCCGAAAAGATGCAATGGTCGGACATCACCAAGCAGATCCGGGCGGTGAAGAAGACCTTCGGGCCCGAGACTAAGATCGGAGCCCGTCGCACCACCCTGGAGAACCCGCCCGACACCGCCGGGATCGATTTCACCTCCGCCATGGTGGAGCGCGAGCCGATCACCGTCATCGTCTCGGCCAAGGGCTGGATCCGCGCCCTCAAGGGGCATGTCGCCGATCTGTCGGGCGTCGCCTTCAAGGGCGATGACGCCCTCAAGATCTCGTTCCTCAGCGAGACTACGGCCAAGATCCTGGTCCTGGCCTCCAACGGCAAGGTGTTCACCCTGGAAGCGGCGAAGCTTCCGGGCGGACGCGGCTTCGGTGACCCGATCCGCTTGATGGTGGATTTCGACGACGGCGCCGAGATCGTCGCCGCCCTGCCGTATCAGCCGGGTGGCAAGCTCCTGATCGCGGGCTCGGATGGGCGCGGTTTCCTCGCCCCCGCCGACGCGCTGGTGGCCAATACCCGCAAGGGCAAGGGCATCATGGGGCTCGACGAGCCGGCCCAGGCCATGCTGCTCGTGCCTGCCAGCAGCGGCGATCATGTCGCCGTCTGCAGCGCCGACCGGTTGCTACTGGTCTTCCCGCTCTCTGAATTGCCGGAACTGTCGCGCGGCAAGGGGGTGCGCCTGCAGCGTTGCCGCCAGAGCACGCTCACCGACGCCCATGTCTTCACCCTGGCCGAGGGCCTGCCCTGGCGCGACAGCGCCGGTCAGGAGCGGCTCGCCAATGCGGCGCTGCTGGAGAAGTGGATGGGCCACCGGGCCGAGGCCGGCACTCTGATGACCCGCAGCTTCCCGAAATTCGAGCGGTTCGGGAGGTAGGCGTCCGGAAGGGCGAGATTCTGTGGGGTCTCGGGTGTTCCGGGACCGCTCAGCGTATCCCCGGGACCAAGACCGCAGGAGCGATCTCGCAAAACGAGACGGCACCTTCGGGGAGATAGCTTCGCCTACGGGTGGCCCGGCATATTCGAAGCAGGGGCCGCCTTTTCGTAAGGCTCAGCGGCGGCGGAACTGGCCGCGGATCGGCGGGCGCGGACCGGAGGAACGCTCGTCCTTGTGACGGAACACGAGGCGACCCTTCTCGAGATCGTAGGGCGACATCTCGACGGTGACACGGTCGCCCGCCAGAGTCTTGATGCGGTTCTTCTTCATCTTGCCGGCCGTGTAGGCCACGATCTCGTGGCCCTGGTCGAGCTGCACGCGGTAGCGTGCGTCCGGCAGGATCTCGATCACGAGACCGTCGAACTGCATCAACTCTTCTTTCGCCATCCACACTCTCCAGCCGGAACGCCAGAACGGGGCATTCCGGGACACCAAAAACATAGCCGTTCGGCAAAACGCTGCGGGCGGCGGGTCCGATCCCATCGGATGCGCAACACCGGCGAGCGTCGGCGAGACATAATGTTCGCGCGTTCCGTAAGCAAGCTTTTACCGCCGTGAACGGTATCCCGTCGACAGAAAAGCACATCCTGTCCTGAGACCGGGAAATCTTCGTTGGTGCTTCAACTGCCCGGTCATCCTCTCGGCTCGTCCCAATCCGAGGCGACAGCTGCCTCATCGGGTTGGCGGCAAGGCGCCACTTTTCGCCCGGATCAGGGCGTCACGACATTGCCGGCGTAGTCGATACGGCCGTCGGGGGTCTTCCTCCAGACCTGCAGCTGGTAGCCGGGCGCTTTGGTCTGGCCTTTATCGTCGAATGCGACCTCGCCAAGGGCGGTCTTCAGAGGCGCACCGCCATGGAGGAACGCCGCGACCTTGCGACCCTCATTCGATTTGGCCTGCTCGACGGCCTGTCTGAGGATCTCGACCGCCGCATAGCCCTGCGCCGCCACCATGTCGGCTTCCGGACTCCTCGGCTTGGCCGCCGCTTGCCTGGCATCCGGCAGCTTTCGCGGTTCGGGGGTAAGGGTCATCACGGTCCCCTCGGCGCCGGGACCGGCTCCGGCGGCGAACTCCTTGTCGAGCAGCCCATCGCTGCCGACGAGGGGAATGGCGAGGCTCGCTTCGCGCAGGGAACGGATCAGCAGCCCCGCTTCCGGCGCAAGGCCGCCGAAATAAACGACCTCGATCCGGGCTCGCTTCAGGCGGGCGACGAGGGCGGAGAGATCCTTGTCGCCGCGGCCGAGGCTTTCGAAAGCGCTCTCCGCCTGTCCATTCGTTTTGAGACTGCGAGCGACGTCGTCGACGAGACCCCGACCGAACGTGCTCCTGTCATGGACGAGGCCGATACGCCGCCCTCTGAAACGCTCGAGAAGATAGCCCGCCGCGATCGGCCCCTGCTCCGCATCGCTGCCACCGAGGCGGAAGACGTTCCAGGCCCCACGCGTGGTCAAGGCGGGCCAGGCGATGCCGACCGTCACGGCGACGATCCCCGCTTCCTCGTAGACCGGCAGCGCCGATGCGGCCACGGCGGCATTCAGCGGCCCGATAACGAGGGGCACGCGATCGGCGGCGAATTTCCGCGCGACGGCCAGCCCCTGCTTGCCGTCGCCGGCATCGTCGGCAACGACGAGAGCAAGTTTCCGGCCCGAGGCTCCCGTCGCGCGGTTGAGATCCGCCACCGCTTGTTCGGCCCCGGCCCGGAGGCCCTGCCCGAAGGCGGCGTCAGGCCCGGTCAGGGGAAGCGAGAGCCCGATCCGGATCGGCGCCTGCGCGGCGTTCTGCGCCCCGGCGCCGGAGGGTGGGAGGACAAGCACAGCGAGGATCGCTACGGCGGCCGAGGGGAGAGAGGGTCTCATGGAACGGGGCCCGGAGGATTGGCGAGTAGAGGGCCCGATCTTCATAGCGCGCGCCAGCGGATTTGGCGCGGCTTGAAGCGCGCGTGCGCCCCGGCGACGAGACGCCTCTTCCGTGCTTGTCCGCACGTTTCGGAGATGGGACGTCGAGCAGGCATGGCATGGGCTTCGCCTCCGCATTGTGCCATCCGCGCCGGAGCTTATCTCCCCGAGGCGGCGTTGCGTGAGTGCCGTCATGCTCGAAGACGCGCAGCGCGCGGAGTGTCCCATGCTCTCCACCGAAACCGATATCCTCAACGCGGCCGAGTCGTGGCGCCGGAGCGGGCGCGGCGTGGCGCTTGCCACCGTCGTCGAGACCTGGGGCTCCGCGCCTCGCCCGGTCGGCAGCCACCTCGTCGTCGACGAGGGCGGAAACTTCCTCGGCTCGGTCTCTGGCGGCTGCGTCGAGGGGGCCGTCATCACCGAGGCACTGGATGCTATCTCCGATGGACGGCCACGGGTGATCGAGTTCGGCGTTGCCGACGAGACCGCCTGGCGGGTGGGATTGTCCTGCGGCGGGCGCATCCGCGTCTTCGTCGAACGCATCGACTGAAGCGGCGCCATGCAACTCGATTCTCTCCGTGCCCTCAATGTCGAGCGCGCCGCGCGCCGCGCCGCGCTGCTCGTCACCGACCTCGATGACGGCAGCCAGCGTGTGGTCCGCGAGGCCGAGATCCCGGCCGATCCCCTCGCCGACATCCTGGCGCGGCGCCTCGCCTCGGGAAAGAGCGGCCTTATCGAGGTGGAGGGGCGGCAGCTCTTCCTCACCGTCCAGGCTCCCAAGGTCCGGCTCGTCCTCATCGGGGCAGTGCATATCAGTCAGGCTTTGTGCCCGATGGCGGCGGCGATCGACCTTTCGGTGAGCGTCATCGACCCGCGAACGGCCTTCGCCACCCCCGAGCGCTTTCCGGAGGTTTCCCTCGTGCCACTATGGCCGGACGAAGCCCTCGCAGGCCCCGTTCCGCCCCTCGACCGCTATTGTGCCGTCGCCGCCCTGACCCACGATCCGAAGATCGATGATCCCGCGCTGATCGCGGCCCTGAAGGCCGAGTGCTTCTATGTGGGCGCCCTCGGCTCGCGGAAGACCCATGCCGCGCGGGTCGAACGCTTGTCGCAGGCGGGGTTCTCGTCGGAACAGATCGGGCGGATCGAGGCGCCGATCGGCCTCGATATCGGTGCCGTGAGCCCGGCCGAGATCGCCGTCTCGATCCTGGCGCAGGTCGTCTCCACCCTGCGCGGCGCCGATCCGCGCGCTACCAAACCCGGAGTTCCCGCGTGAAGTTCGGTTCGGTCGCGATCTCGCGAGCCGCGGGGCTCATCGCGGCCCATACTCTGCGGGCCGACGATGTGATCGTCCGCAAGGGGCGGCCGATCGGGAGTGAGGATGCGCGCCGTCTCGGTGAGGCCGGCCTCGACAGTGTGGTGGCGGTGACCCTTGAGGTGGGCGATGTCGGCGAGGACGAGGCCGCCGCCCGCCTCGCCGGCCGGGTGGCGGGGGCTGGCCTTTCGGCAAGTCCCGCTTTCACGGGACGCTGCAATCTCCACGCGGAGGTGCCGGGCCTTCTGATGATCGACCGCGCCGTCATCGACGCCGTGAACGGGGTGGACGAGGCGATCACGCTGGCGACCCTGCCGCCTTTCCGGCCTGTCATCCCCGGCGAGATGGTGGCGACGGTCAAGATCATCCCCTACGCCGTCTCGGCTTCCGCCCTTGAGCGCGCGTGTGGGATCGCGACGCCCGAGGCACTGACGGTCATCCCCTATCGCCGTCGCCGGGTCGGCGTCGTCTCGACCCTGTTGCCGGGGCTGAAGGAGACCACCATCGCCAAGACCCTGCGCAACCTCGAGCGCCGGCTGGCGCCGACCGGGGCCGGGATCGTCGCGGATATCCGGGTGTCGCACGAGGCTGGCGCCATGGCCGCCGCCCTTCGCCAGACCATCGCCCGCGACGAGGCCGATCTCGTCGTTGTGTTCGGCGCTTCGGCCATCGCCGACCGGCGCGACGTCATCCCCGCCGGTATCGAGGCGGCGGGCGGTGAGGTGGAGCATTTCGGCATGCCCGTCGATCCCGGCAACCTGCTTCTGGTCGGCCGTATCGACGACGTCCCGGTCATCGGTGCGCCGGGATGCGCGCGCTCGCCCGCAGAGAACGGGTTCGACTGGATTCTCCACCGCCTTCTCGCCGGCCTCGTCGTCAGCCGGGCCGATATCGTCGGGCTCGGTGTCGGAGGCCTGCTCATGGAGATCGTGTCCCGTCCGCAGCCTAGATCAGGCGAGGAAAGCGCGCTGGACGAGGGCATGGCGGACGATGTCTGATCGGATCGGCATCCTCCTCCTCGCCGCCGGGCGGGGGACGCGTTTCGGCCAAGCGTCGAAGATGCTCGGCACCCTCGACGGCAAGCCACTCGTGCGCCACGCGGCCGAGTCAGCGGTCGCGGCGAAACTCGGGCCCGTGGCGGTCGTAATTGGCGCGCATGGCGCAGCAATCCGGCAGGCGCTCGCCGGCCTCGACCTGCGGTTCATCGACAACCCGGCCTATGCGGACGGGCTGTCGACCTCCCTGCGGTGCGGGCTCGACGCCCTGCCGGAGCCCGATGGAATCATCGTGATGCTGGGGGACATGCCGCGTGTCCGGCCGTCCCACCTCGCCACCCTGGCCGCCGCCTTCCTGGCTGCCGATCCGGTGCCCGCCGCCATCGTCCCCGTCCATCGCGGCGTGCGCGGAAACCCGGTTCTGTTGAATCGCGCGCTCCTCGCACCCGACCTGGCCTCGCTCACCGGTGACCATGGTGCCGGCCGTCTCCTCGCGGCGCGGACGGACGTCGTCGAATGGGAGATGGATGCCGCCGTCACCTTCGACATCGATACGAAGGCCGCCCTGATCGCTGCCGCCCACGCCTGATCAGGAGGCCTTGCCCGACCGCTTCGCCTCGTTCCGGCACCGGTCGGAACAGTAGCGGACCTCATCCCAGACACGTTCCCATTTCTTGCGCCAAGCGAAGGGCTTGCCGCAGGCGACGCAGACCTTGGTGGGCAGATCCGCCTTCTTGCGCATGCGCGACATGGGAGTTTTGTCCTATCGCCCGAGCTGCCCGACATCCGCGACGGCGACCGGGCTCCAGCGGGTGATCTGGATGAAGCCGTCGCGCGCGGCGATCACCACGTGGCGGCGGTAGCGGTGGACGATCGTTCCCGGCGCATGGCGGTGCGGCTCGCGCCAGCCCTCCGCTGCCGCCACGAAGATGGAGTTGTCGCCCAGCCGCGCAATGGTCTCGATGGTGCCGAAGGCCCGCATCCGCCGCAGGATCGCCTCGACGTCGGTACGGAAATCGAGGGTCCTGTCCGCATCGGTGGCACGGGCCCAGTAGGAGCCTTCGCCCTGGGGCTGGGCCGCCTGCCAGCGCGCCGGCAGGTCACGCGCAATCGGTCCCGAGGCGAGCCGCCGGGCGGCGATCTGGCATCGGGCCAACAGGGTCTCGTGGGTCTCCTGCGGCGCCATCGCGAAGGTCTCCTGCGCGAGGATGTCGCCGGTATCGAACCCCTCCTCGGCCAGCACATGCGCCGTCACGCCCCAGCTGTCGCGTGCATCGGTGATCGCCTTGAACAGGGGATAGGGGCCGCGCCCCACCGGCAGGGGCGAGGGATGGAAGTTCAGGGCGTAGGCGGCCCGGTTGCGCCAGCCCTTGATAAGCCAGGGGTAACCGGCCACCACCAAGGCCCAGTCCGTCCCGTGGGTCTGCGTCAGGGCATCGAGATCCGCGAGCTTGATCCGGGAAAGCTGCATTGGGATGCGATGTCGGCGGCTCTGGGCCACGACCGCCTCGTTGTGATCGTAGAGCCCGTCGCAGGGCCGGGTGAACAGCTTGATCGGAGTCCATCCGGCTTCCACCAGCGCTTCGAAAACGCCTCCGAGGAAATCGATGCCGGCGAAGGCAAACTTCATGAACATCCCCGGGGCGTGGTTGCGAGACGTGCGACTCTACGGATGGGGCCTCACAGGCTCCACGGCAGCATGATCCGCCTTACCTAACCGATCCGGCAGGGAATGGGAGCGGTCATGAACCGGGTTGTGATCTACGGCGGAACCGGCGGCATCGGCATGGCCACGGCGCAGGCCCTGCGTAAGCGCGGTATCCCGCTGCATCTCGCGGCACGGGATCCCCAGCGCCTCGAAGACGCCGCCGCCCGTCTGGGAGACACGACCTTCACGGCCGGCGACGTCACTGACCCCGCCCATTTCACCACGGTGACGCAGGAAGCGGGCGGTTCGCTCGCAGGCCTCGTCTACGCGGTCGGGACGATCAACCTGAAGCCGCTGGCGAAGCTGACCGCCGACGATGCGGTGACGGATTTCAAGCTCAACGCCCTCGGCGCACTTCTCGCTCTCCAGGCCGCGGCGCCGGCGCTGAAAGCTGGTGGAGGCGAGGCAGGGGCGGGCGTCGTCCTGTTCTCCACCGTGGCGGTGGCACAGGGCTTTCCGGCCCATGCCTCGGTCGCCATGGCGAAGGGAGCGGTCGAGGGGCTCGCGCTGTCCCTCGCCGCCGAACTCAGCCCTCAGATCCGGATCAACGTCGTCGCCCCCTCGCTGACGCGCACGCCGCTCGCCGCCGCGATCACCGGCAACGAGACGCTGGCCGCCGGGATCGCATCCATGCACGCCCTCCAGCGCCTGGGCACGCCGGACGATATCGGCGCGCTCGCCGCTTTCCTCGTCTCGGCGGAAGCCGGGTGGATCACCGGCCAGATCATCGGCGCGGATGGCGGCCGCTCGTCCCTGCGTACGAAGGGGTGACCCGCCAACGCACGCTCCGCTTCGTCCTCGGCGATCAGCTTCACCGCCGCGTTTCCTCGCTCACCGATCTCGACCCGCACTCCGACATCGTTCTCATGGTCGAGGTGTGGGAGGAGGCGACCTATGTCCGCCACCACAAGCAGAAGATCGCTTTCCTGTTCTCGGCGATGCGCCATTTCGCGGCCGATCTGGAGGCCGAGGGCATCACCGTCGACTATGTGCGCCTCGATGCGCCGGGCAATACCGGCTCGTTCACCGGAGAACTCCAGCGAGCGGTCGCGCGGCACGAACCCGACAGGATCGTCGCCACCGAGCCCGGCGAGTGGCGCGTCTGGGAGATGATGCAGGGCTGGCGTGATGACCTGCCACTGCCCGTGGAGCTTCGCGAGGACAACCGTTTCCTCTGCCCGCGCTCGGATTTCGCGCGCTGGGCCGAGGGACGGCACGCTTTGCGGATGGAGACGTTCTATCGCGGCATGAGAAAGCGCACCGGCCTCCTGATGAATGACGGCGAGCCGATCGGCGGCCAGTGGAACTTCGACCACGACAACCGGAAGAAATTGCCACGCGGGCACCGCCCCCCGGAACGCCTGGGCTTCGCGCCCGATGCGATCACGTCCGAGGTCATCGCCCTGGTCGCGGACAGGTTCGCCGGGCATTTCGGCGATCTCGATGCCTTCCGCTGGCCCGTCACCCGCGCCGACGCCATCGTCGCTCTGAAGCACTTCCTGGCCGAGTGTCTTCCGCGTTTCGGCGATTACCAGGATGCGATGAAGTCGGGCGCGCCGTTTCTCTACCATGCGCTGATCTCGCCGGCATTGAATGCGGGCCTGCTCACGGCGGGGGAGGTCTGCCGGGAAGCGGCCCGCGCCTATGACGAGGGGGCAGCGCCGCTCAACTGCGTCGAGGGCTTCATCCGCCAGATCCTGGGATGGCGCGAATACATTCGGGGGCTCTACTGGGCCAGGATGCCGGCCTATGCCGAGACCAACACCCTCGGCGCCAAGCGTGATCTGCCCTGGTTCTACTGGTCGGGCGAGACGCGCATGAACTGCCTCGCGCAATGCGTCGCCGATACGCGGGCCCATGCCTACGCCCATCACATCCAGCGGCTGATGGTGACTGGCAATTTCGCCCTGCTGGCCGGAATCGAACCGGCGCAGGTGGAGGAATGGTATCTCGTGGTCTATGCCGATGCCTACGAATGGGTGGAATTGCCCAACGTCCACGGCATGGTCCTGTGGGCGGATGGCGGCGTCATGGGCTCGAAACCGTATGCGGCCTCGGGCGCCTACATCAACCGGATGTCGGATTACTGCCGGGGCTGCACCTACGACGTCGCTGCCAAGTCCGGCGAAAGTGCCTGCCCGTTCAACTACCTCTACTGGAACTTCCTCATCCAGAATGCGGATCGCCTAGCGGGAAACCCGAGGATGGCGATGCCCTACCGTACCCTCGACGGATTGGGCGAGCAGCGACGGGAGGAGATCGCGACTGACGCGGCCCGCTTCCTGGCCGGCCCGGAGATGCGTCCCGCCCCGCCCTGAATCTCACCAGGGCTGCCAGACGGCCAGGGTGATATAGGGGCTTCCCCCGCCATCGGTTTCGGTCTGGTAGCCGAGCGAGGCGCGGAAACTCACGTCGCCGATGCGAAAGTCGGTGGTGTGGACACCGATCCCGAACTTCGAGTAGCCGCTTCCATCCAGATAGAAGGCAGCCTCCGGGCCGAGATAGGTCCCCCATAGGCCATGCCCCCAGGCGAGCCGGCCCCAGGCGCTCTGGCGCGTCGAGCCGAGGATCGCAGTGGCGGTGAGAAGAGTGGTTTGCGTCGGCCGCGCCCAGACCTCCCCGTGCAGCCTGATGCCGTAGCGGTCGGGCAGAACCAGCGTGCCGACGACGTTCCGCTCCACTTCGATGCTTCCCTCCGGACCAGCGAAAGCGGCGACCACGCCCCAATCGCGGAACCATTGGTATCCGGCAAGCACAGCTCCGAGCGCCGTAAGGCGGGTCTGATCCGTGGAAATGCCCCGTATCGTCGGGCCGCGTTCGGCCCTCGCCCCTGCGCCGCCGCTCGCGAGGATAGCGAAGCCGTCCCGATCGCGCCCGTCGAACGTGATCTTCGCGCCCGCCGTGATGAAGGGGGATGCTCCGGCATCGAGGCTGCCGAAGATCAGTGCCGAGATCGAGCCCTCTTCCGCTTGAGCCGGGTTCGAGACAAGGCCACAGCAGAGTGCGGCGCAGCACATGAGCATCGGATGAGCCGAATGCAGTGATCGTCTCGTCGATCTGGCCGGTCGTCCCACGTCCCTTCTCGCTCCGTATTACCGGAGGGCAAATGTACGACATCCTATGAGAAGTTGTACTGGTTGGTGGATATTGGACTGTGGGTCGTGCGCGTAGGCCACCCAAGCCGATTTGCGAACAAGCGCCGTTTTGCTTTTGTTCTATTTGATAAAACTTCAGGATGTATTTTCTTGATTTTAGGTTGCGGGGTGTCCGTGGTCGACCTGCCGGTATGTTCGGTCCGCCTCGGCAATGGTGGACCCGCGATGCCGCATGGAGGTCAAAGCTGATTCGGTTGGCGTCGGGCGGGGACTAGGATAGAGCCCGCGGCAGGACCGTCGCCAAAGGCCGAGTTTCTTGTCACCAGCTGCTCGAACGTCCGAAGTTCTCACGGTGCTCGCGGCACAGGAGACGGATCGCTTGACCATCGGCGACATCGTCGCGGTGCTGAAGGACCGTGCCTTCGCTCTGCTCATCGTCATCCTCGGCCTGCCAAATTGCCTGCCGATGCCGCCTCCGATCCCCCTGGTCTGCGGCCTGCTGCTGTTGCTCGTGGCCGTTCAGATCACGGCGGGGATGTCGTCGCCTTGGCTGCCCCGCGCCCTCCTAAGCCGCTCGATCGCCCGGAGCGACGTTGAGCGGGCCGCCAAGCGCGCGGTGCCGCTGCTCCGGCGCCTGGAACGCTGGTCGCGTCCGCGCATGAGCCTGTTCGAGACCGGCCTCGGCATGCGGACGGTAGGGCTGATCCTCCTCACCCTGTCGCTCGCCCTCGTGGTGGCGGCGCCTCTTGTGGGACAGATCCCCCTCGGTCTGGCCATTTGCCTCGTCGGCCTCGGCCTCGTCGAGCGGGATGGCCTGCTGGTCTTCATGGGTCTCGGCGTCGGTGCCGTCGGCGTGCTTCTGAACGCCGGCTTCGTCTACGCTATCGTCTCGGGCCTCATGAGCCTCTTCAGCGTGTAGACTTTGACCAGGTATCCCTGACCCCGACCCACGGTTGGGATCAGGGAGGTCCGGTGCTAGCCTTCGAGGTGGCGCGGCTTGAACAGGCGCCAGACGAGGCCGCCCCTCGGTCCGAACAGGAGCGAGACGAGGTAGAGACTTCCCGCCGCCAGCACGATCGCAGGCCCTGTGGGCAGGTCGGCGCGATACGAGGCGGTGAGTCCGGCAAAGCTCGACACCATCGCCACCACCATCGCCATGGGGATCAGGCCCGACAGGTCGGCGGCCCAGAACCGCGCGGTGATCGCCGGCAGCAGCATCAGTCCCACCGCGAGCAATGTCCCGAGGGCCTGGAAGCCCCCCACGAGGTTCATCACCACGAGGCCGAGGAAGGCGTAATGCACCGGGCCCCCGGCACGGCTCACGGTGCGCAGGAACAGCGGGTCGACACATTCCATGACGAGGGGGCGGTAGAGCGCAGCGAGGGCGAACAGCGTCACCGTGGCGATCCCGCCCAGAAGCAGCAGCGCCGGGTCGTCGAGGGCCAGCACCGTCCCGAACAGGATGTGCAGGAGATCGATCTGAGAGCCGCGCAGGGAGACGAGCAATACGCCGGCCGCCAGGGAGATCAGGTAGAAGGCGGCGAGACTCGCATCTTCCTTGATCGAGGTCGTCCGGGTGACGATGCCGGCGAGCAGCGCCACGAACAGACCGGCGGCGAGGCCCCCGATGGTCATGGCCGGCAGGGACAGGCCGGCAACGAGGAAGCCCACCGCCGCCCCCGGCAGGATCGCGTGGCTCATGGCGTCGCTCATCAGGCTCATGCGCCGCAGCATGAGGAAGACCCCCACCGGTGGGGCCGACAGAGAGAGGGCGAAGCAGCCGGCCAGCGCCCGGCGCATGAAGCCGAACTCGATGAAGGGACCGAACAGGAGATCGATCACGCGGCGTGTCCGTGGTCGTGACGATGATCGTGCGCGTGACCATGGGGATGATCGTGAGAGTGATCATGCAGGTCCCCGCCTTCGGAAGGGGGTGGTGCGTGGTGATGCCCGTCGCCGCGCCCGCATATGGCGGCGTCCTCGTCCCAGGCCTCGGACAGGGCCTGCGCGCGCGCGAGGTTCTCCCGGGTCAGCACCGTTCCGGTCTCGCCCCAGGCCACCGGCTCGCGGGCCAGTAGCAGCGTCGTCGGAAAATGTGCCTTGACCTGATGCAAGTCGTGCAGGGCCGCGACGATGGTGCGGCCCTCCCCATGCCATCCGCGGATCAGGGCGATTAGATCGGCCGTGGTGCGCCCGTCGATCCCGGTGAACGGCTCGTCGAGGAGGATGATGCGAGCGTCTTGGACGATGAGCCGCGCGAACAGGGCGCGCTGGAACTGACCGCCGGACAGGGTGCCGATCAGCCGGTCCTCGAAGCCGAGGAGGCCCACGGCCGAGAGGGCGCTGACCAGCGTCCGGCGGTCAGGGAGCGCGCTGCGCCAGAAGCCGAGGCGCCGCCAGCGTCCCATCGCCACCAGATCGAGGACGCTCAACGGAAAGCTGCGGTCGATCTCGCCGGCCTGAGGCAGGTAGGCGATGGCATCGGCACCACCGGGCCGGTCGATCCGTCCGTCGAGGCAGCGGATTTCACCGACGATCCCCTTGAGCAGGGTCGATTTTCCCGCGCCGTTGGGACCGACAAGCGCGAGGAGGGCTCCGGCGGGAATGATCCCATCCAGATGATGCACGGCGGGATGGCGATCGTAGCCGAGCGTCAAACCACGCAAGGCGATGGCGCCGGGCGGAGCGGGGGCGTGTGTCATCGTTATCCCATGGCCCAGACGATCGCCCCCCAGACCAGCCCGGACAGGATCGCGGCGAGGACCAGTCGCGAGGCGGCCCCGGCCTGGAACAGGGAACGACGGGGGGAGGGTTTGATCTGGGGAGGACGCGTCACAGCGGTTCGGGTACCAGGAAAGGGCCAGATTTGTCCGAACGGGGGCGGCGAACTATCTCTGGTGCTGATACACTGTAACATCGCATCAGTTCAACGTGCCGGACCATATCGACCGGCGATCAGGGGAGGATGGCGTGCACGACCATAGTGCCGTCCACGAGCATGCCGCCTGCTGCGGCAATGCCACAGACACGCTCGCACGGGCGGAGCGTCTCTGCGCCGAGCGCGACCTGCAATTCACGCGGCTGCGGCGGGACGTCCTCGAGGCGGTGGCGTCCGAGGCGAAGCCGCTCGGCGCCTATGACATCGCGGAGCGTCTCAGCGGGCAGGGGCGCCGGGTCGCCGCGGTCTCGGTGTACCGTGCCCTCGATTTTCTCACCGAGAACGGCCTCGTCCACCGCATCGCCAGCCGCAACGCTTTCGTCTCCTGCGGCCACCAGCACGGGGACGGTGCCGGGCTCGTCTTCCTGATCTGCCGGACCTGCGGCAGCATCGACGAGACGACCTCGCCGGAAGTGGACGACCAGCTCGACAGGACTTTGGCGAAAGCCGGCTTCAAGCCCTCGAGCCGGATTCTCGAAGTCGAGGGCGAATGCGGTTCCTGCTCCGGTCGTGAGCCGAGCCCATAGCGACCCGATGCATGGGGCTCAGCGGGCGTTGCGATAGGCCCTGCGCGAGACGACCGTCTGGATCATGATCTGGATGTCGAGCCAGACCGACCAATTGTCGATGTAATGCAGGTCGTGGTTCACACGCCGCTCCATGTCGAGATCGGTCAGGGTCTCGCCGCGCAGACCGTTCACCTGTGCCCAGCCGGTGATGCCGGGCATCACGTTGTGGCGACGGGCATATTGGGCGATCCGCCGCTCGAAGCTGCGATCGTGGGCGAGGGCGTGAGGACGCGGACCCACCAGGGACATCTCCCCCATCAGGACATTGATGAGCTGGGGCAATTCATCGAGGTTCGTCCGGCGCAGGATGGCGCCGATCCGGGTGATCCGTGAATCGTGGCGGGTCGCCTGTCGGAAGACGGCGTTCTGCTCCGTCTTCATGCTGCGGAACTTGAACACGCCGAACGCCTGCTGGTTGAAGCCGTAACGGCGCTGGCGGAAGAAGACCGGCCCGGGGCTGTCGAGCTTGATCAGCAGGGCAATGGACGCCAGCAGCGGTGCGAGCAGGAGCAGCGCGATGGCGGCGAGGACCATGTCGAGGCCGCGCTTCAAAGCGATCTCGGTGAAGCTGAGCGGCCGGCGCCCGATATTGATGCCCGACAGCCGCCCGACCCGCGCGAGCTTGAGATCAGGGAAACGGTCCATCACCGAGCCGGGACGTAGGTGGAGGGCGGCCGGCACGCGCAGGAACGCCTCGGTGCAACGCTCGATATCCGCCGCATCCGTCCAGGGAACCAGAATGAAGACGTCGTCGGGCCGCAGGAAGCGCACCACCGACACCGCGAGGTCGAGATCCTCCGCCATCTGGCTCTGGCGCACCGAGGCGTCCTCGCGTGGATCGACCCGCCGCAGGTAGCTGGTTCCGACCACGCGCAGGTTCAGGGCTTCTGCGTCGTTATTGGCGTGGAAGCTGGCGATGTCATCTTCGAAGCCGACGAGATGGATGCGATTGATCGACGGTGAGCTCGGGCTCGTGGTCTGCCGGATCAGGCCCACGACGACGAGACGGGACAGGTAGAGGGCCGGCAGACCAGCCAGGAAGAAACCGATGGCCGTGGCGCGCGAGAACTCGGTCGTGGTCTTGGTCGCGAAGCCGACGACGAGAACGATCGCCCAGGCGGCCAGCCAGAGGCTCGCCATGCGGCGGCGATGAGGGCCTTGGGTGAGCTGGGTCTCGATCCTGTACTCGTCACGAACGAGATTGGTCAGAAGTACGAAGACAGCCACCAGGGCCCCCAGCTGGAAGCTCCCGGTCATTCCCGTGGTGATCTGCTGGTCGAACGCGAACTCGTAGTAGATCGCCTCCACCAGATAGGCGGTGACGATGATCGCCGCGAGGTCGGAGGCGGCTAACGCCATGGACAGGCCGAACCGGAGCGTACCTCCCCACCGTCGCGGAAGGACCGCCGCCCAGGCATCACGCCGGGCGCTCTGAGCCGAGGGCAGGCTCTCGTAGATTTCGGGAAGACGTTGCTGGAACATCTGGGACGCCGTGTACCGAAGGGAGACCAGGATCGTGCCAGAACGGGTCAGTATCCCGTCCGGCCAACCTTATCTCTGCCAGGTCCGCAAAGCTCGGACCCGGTGGCGCCGTGCCGGAACTGCCGCCTCGCCCGGAGGGGCGGTCACCTGAGGAATTGTCGTGCGACCAAGGCTCGCTCGGCCTCGATATTTCCCTCGCGCCGATCCGGCACTTGGGTGGTCTCATCGACCTGAACGGCGGCTTCCAAGTAAAAAACTCATCCTGCGAAGCCGGAAGACCGCTTTGTCGACGGCAGGACCAACTCGCGCAGCCCCGAAAGCGGATTGCCGCCGATACAGATGGGCCGGCAGGCGATTGCAGCGCCTGCCGCGCGGTGCAGCTTTACCTTGGCCAAGCGAAGGAGGTGCATGCAAGGTCTGGCGGACCTACCCGTCGCGTGCTGGTGCACCATATACCTCAGACCGCGTGAGCCGGAGGATGCAGCAGCGTGGGAGGGCGATCAGGCGACGGTTTCGGGATATGTCCGGGACGAGGATCCGTCCTCCGTCTTGGCCAAGGTCTGGATGGGCTCGAAGCCCTCGAATTGGGGATGGCCGAGATAGAGAGGTTTCGTCGAGGGTGCCCGGCTATGCGCCTTTCGAAACTGCTCTGACCGGGTCCAGGCTTCAAAAGCCGATTTGGAGGCCCAAACGGTATGGGATGCATAAAGGACATGGTCTTCATAGGCTGGGCCGCGAAGCAGCTGGAACTCTACGAAGCCTTCCATTTCGCCAAGTTGGCTATCACGACCGAGCCAGACCTGTTCGAACTCTTCCGTTGCGTCGGGGACGACCTTGAATCGATTCATAGCGATGAACATCGAGAACCTTCTTCGTCAGGCCAGTCCGAGGGTCGACCGGCCGCCTGGGGTGCTATCCTAGGCCTTAAGAGGGGGATTAAAAAATAATATGAAAACGATTAATTTTCATCTAAATAGTGCTTTTTGCGTCATTCGCATCATGAGTTAGAAGAGCGGATTCATTTCGTTTGCGTCGGGGCTTCACTGGGCGACCGTCGTTTGCATGGGCAAATTTGCGGTCACTCTTGCCATCCTTGCCTCATTTGTGGTCAAGCTGTTTTCGCGCATGCTTGATCCTATCGTACCGATGGTGTTCTTTGGATGTTCCAGGACATTGCCGGCCCTCCCGGGGCGGACCGTGAAGATGATAGTCTCACATTCGTGTGACCCTTAACCCTTCCGAATGAGTCGCGTGGCAGATGGCGACTTGGTTGGGGATCGAAACAGCCGGCCAAGACCGTATTGAGCACTGAAACGAGTGATGATGCCCAAGCAAACCACCGACGTCGACCGCCTAGTTGGGTTGCGAATCACCGCCTTGCGTAAGGCCCGCGGCCTGAGCCAGACCGCGCTCGGAACCGCCGTTGGCGTAACGTTCCAACAGGTCCAGAAGTACGAAAAGGGGCAGAACCGGGTCGGTGCCGGGCGTCTCCGCGAGATTTCCCGCCTTCTGGAGGTTCCGGTCTCGGCGTTCTTCGAGGAAGACGATGCGGGCGGAACGCAATCCGAAGTGTTCGGCTTCCTGAGCGCTCATGGGGCGATCGAGCTTCTTCAAGCCTACGCGTCCATTGAGGACGACCAGCTTCGGCGTGATGTTCTGGCACTCGTCCGGACCGCAGCAAAGATGGGAAAACGTTCAGAGCTCCCCGTCGCTGTTTGAACGTTTTTCCATCATCCAATGAGATGGAAGAAACTTCCGGACACGTGACCGCATCGGTGTCCGGCCATCCCTTGCGAAACGCCCTCCGCGTCGGTCACCTCCGCTAAGGCGATGTCTTCGCCCGGTGGAGGTGTGAGCTCGCTGGCATAGTGAAACTCGTGGCCGACGAGGCGTGAACCCGCCCTTCCGAGGGCGCCGTCGCCGACGAGCGTCGCCACGCGGTAGCCCAGATGCAGTCGCCGCACCTTGTAGGAGGTCGCGACCGGAAGCAGATCCGCCATCGCATGCGTGACGCCGGCCGCGTCTTCCAGGCTGCGTCCGAGGACCATGTAGCCGCCGCACTCGCCATGGACGGGATTGCGTTTGGCAAAGCTCCGGAGGCCGTTCAGGAACCGGCCCGCCGCTGCCAGTTTCCCGGCATGAAGCTCAGGATATCCGCCCGGTAGCCAGCAGGCGTCGCAGCCCTCCGGGGGTGCCTCGTCGGCGAGGGGTGAGAAGGCGACCAGTTCGGCGCCCGCCGCGCGCCAGCCCGCCTCCATATGCGGATAGAGAAACGAGAAGGCCTCATCCAATGCGATGGCGATGCGCTGTCCCGGAGGAGGGGGCAAGGCGGCATCCGACACGTCCGGCAGGCGTCCCGACGCGGCTGCGAAGATGGCGTCGAGATCGAGGCTCGCCTCCGCCAGATCGGCGAGGCGGTCGAGCCGCGCGGCGAGGTCTCCCGTTTCGCGGGCCTGCACAAGGCCGAGATGACGCTCGGGCAGGGCGAGGGTCGCGTCGCGCATGAGCACTCCGAGGACCGGGATGCCGACCCGCGCGAGTCCGGCCTCGACCAGACGCCGATGGCGGTCGCTGGCGACCTTGTTCAGCACGACGCCGGCGATGCGGATGCGGGGATCGTAGCGGGCGCAGCCGAGTGCCACGGCGGCGGCCGATTGGGCGGCCCCCGAGACGTCCACGACGAGGAGCACCGGCCAGCCGTAGCGGGCGGCGATGTCGGCATTGGCTCCGGTTCGGCCTTCGCTGGCGACGATGCCGTCGAACAGGCCCATGGAGCCTTCGGCGATGACGATATCGGCGCCATGGCCCGCCATCGCCGCCACCGAATCGAGCATGGCATCCGGCATGGCGAAGCTGTCGAGATTGACGCTGGGATAGCCCGTGGCGGCCTGGTGAAAGGCCGGGTCGATATAGTCCGGCCCGCATTTGGCGCCGCGCACGGCGAGGCCGCGCCGGGCGAGCGCCCGCATCAATGCCAGCGTCACGGTGGTCTTGCCCGAGCTCGACCGTGGGGCGGCAACGAGAAGGCCGGGCGGATGCGATCGGTCCGTCTTCGTCATGACTCGACTCCGGGGGCCGGCTGCCCCGTGGGACGGAATCGGCGGTCGTAATCTGTGGAGTAGAGCGCGCTCTCGCGGAACTCGCTGGCCGCGAGGGCCGGGCCGACGAGGATCAGCGCCGTCCGCTCGAGACCGGCGGCGCGTACATCCTCCGCGATGGTGGCGAGGGTGCCTGAGATAACGCGCTCGTCCGGCCAGGTGGCGCGGAACACCACGGCAGCGGCGCAATCCGCCCCGTAGAACGGCACGAGCTCGGTCACCACGGTCTCGATCACGTGAATGGAGAGGTGCAGGGCCAGGGTCGCGCCGGTGGCGGCGAAGGCTTGGAGCGTTTCGCGCTCAGGCATGGCGCTGGCCCGGCCGGACGTCCGGGTGAGGACCACCGACTGGGCTAGGCCCGGCACGGTGAGTTCGCGCCGGAGCAGGGCGGCGGCGGCGGCGAAGGAGGGCACGCCCGGCGTCACCGTGTAGGGAATGCCGATCCGGTCGAGGCGGCGGGTCTGTTCGGCCAGGGCGCTCCAGATCGAGAGGTCGCCCGAATGCAGCCGCGCCACATCCTTCCCGGCCTCGTGCGCGGCGGTGATCTCGGCCACGATCGCGTCGAGGTCGAGGGGAGCGGTGTCGACGATGCGGGCGTCGGACGGGCACCAGGACAGGATCTCCGGCGCCACCAGCGAACCGGCATAGAGGCAGACGGGGCAGCGCGCGATGAGATCGCGCCCGCGGATCGTGATGAGGTCGGCCGCACCGGGGCCGGCGCCGATGAAATGTACGGTCATTCCGCCTGAGTGGCGAAATACGCGGGAAGCGCAAGGGCGCATGTCACCGCTGGTGACGCGATGCGCGGAAGAATGAGGGTTCCGCCCTCGCCGGCCACGGCCAGCGCGGCGGCTTCCGCCACCGATCCGACCCCCCGGCTCGCCTCGATCCGGCCCGAGCGGGTCGGTACACGCGCATCGACGGCGATCATCTCGGCGGGTGACCTTCCGACGGGCACGAGGCCGAACACAGCGGCGGCCTCGACGATCGACGGTTCATTCGCGCGGTCTTCAGCGGTGGCGATCGCGCCGAGCCGGTCCGGCTCATGGCCGCTTTCGGCAAGCGCGCGGTGGATCAGGGCGACGATCTCGTCGGGCATGGTCCCGTGCCGGAAGCCGATGCCGGCTACGATGAGACGGGTTGCCGACGTATCTCGAAGGGCCGGATCATCGTCAGACAAGTCGCGGGCCCCTCCTCCCCACAAGGGGGAGGGGAAGCGCGTCAGGCACCGCCCAGCCGCCCGTCACCGCTTCGTCCACACCCATTGCGTCACCGGCATTGCGGCGCGCCAGCCGTGGAGATGGCCGACCGGGTCGGCATGGGCCACCGATAGCCGCTTCAGCTGTCCGCCGAGACGGGCGAAGGCGCCAAGCAGGACCGCCTCGCCCTCGAGGGTGACGACGTTGGCGACCAGTCGGCCCCAAGGCCCGAGGGCGTCGACGGCGTGGTCGAGCACGCCAGGACGCGCGACCCCGCCGCCGATGAAGATCGCGTCCGGCCGCTCGAGGCCTTCCATGGCGGCCGGCGCCTCGCCCTCGACGACGCGCAGATCCGGTACTCCGAGGCGGGCGGCGTTGCGGGCGATCCGCGCCGCACGGGCCGGGTTCGCCTCGATGGCCAGCGAGCGCAGGCTGGAACCGCGCAGCATCCACTCGATGGAGATGGAGCCGGCTCCCGCACCGATGTCCCAGAGGCGTTGGCCGGCGCGGGGGCGTAGGGCGGCGAGGGTCACGGCGCGAATATCGGCCTTGGTGAGCTGGCCGTCATTCTCGAACCAGGCATCGTCGAGGCCGGGGCTCAGGCTGACGACGCGCGCATCGGCATCGGCCACGACCTCCACCGCCAGGGTGTTGAGCGGATCGATCCCGGTGAGGGTGAAGGCGTTGGCCTGCGCTTCCAGCCTGCGCTCGCGCGGGCCGCCCATGGCTTCGAGGACGACGAGGCGCGAGCCACCGAAGCCGCGCTCCGTCAGCAGATCTGCGACGGCCTCCGGCGTCGTCTCGTCCCAGGTCAGGGTGAGGATGCGGGCGCCGGGCTGGAGATGAGGTACGATCCGCTCCAATGCTCGCCCGTGCAGGGTGATGCAGGTGGTCTCGGCGAGCGGCCAGCCGAGGCGCGCCGCCGCGAGGCTGAATGCCGAGGGGTGGGGGAACACGCACATCTCGGCCGCCGGCAACAGCCGCGCGATCTCTGCGCCGATGCCGAAATGGAACGGGTCGCCGGTGGCGAGGATGCAGGTGGGCCGTCCGCGCCGGGCGAGGAGGCCGGGATAAGCGTCGGAGATCGGGCGCGGCCAGACCCGCGTCTCGGCCCTCAACGGTGCCCCGAGGACGAAATGGCGGGCTCCGCCATAAACCACCTCCGCCCCGTCGAGGGCGGCTGCGGCGGCGGGGCTCAGGCCCGCCCGCCCATCCTCGCCGATCCCGATGATGGTGAGCCAGGGTGCGGTACTCGACACGGGGGCGGCGCTCATGGACAAGGTTGCCGGATAGGGAGAGGGCGACGATGCGAGTTCTGATCCTCGGCGGCACCACCGAGGCGAGCGCCCTGGTGAAGGGACTCGATCCGAGGATCGATGCGACCCTGTCGCTCGCCGGCCGTACCAGCGCGCCGAAGCGCGAACCGGTCCCCACCCGCATCGGCGGCTTCGGCGGCCCCGAGGGCCTGGCCGCGTGGATCGCTGAGAACCGGATAGAGGCGGTAATCGACGCCACGCATCCGTTCGCGGCGCGGATCGGCCGCAACGCGGCGCTCGCCTGCGAGCGGACCGGTGTGGCGCTCCTCGCCATCCGCCGCCCGGCCTGGGAGCGCATTCCGGGGGATCGCTGGACCGAGGTCGAGACCATGGCGGAGGCCGCCCTCGCCCTCGGCGAGACGCCCCGACGGGTGTTCCTGACGATCGGCCGCCTCGAAGTCAGTGCCTTCGCGACTGCCCCGCAGCACGATTACGTGGTCCGCGCCATCGAGCCGATCGGCGATGCCCTGCCGGTGCCGCGCCTCACCGAGATCGCCGCGCGCGGTCCCTTCGACGAGGCCGCCGAGATGACGTTCCTCGCCGAGGGTCGGATCGACATTCTGGTCACCAAGAATTCCGGCGGCCCCGCCACCTACGGCAAGATTGCCGCCGCCCGCGCGCTCGACGTGCCAGTGGTGATCGTACGCCCGCCCGATAAGCCGGATGTCGACAGCGTCCCGGATGCCGAGGGCGCGTTGGCGTGGCTGCGGGAGCGCCTGAACCACTGAAGCCCAACCCTGACCCTCATCCTGAGGTGCCCGCGAAGCGGGCCTCGAAGGAGGCCTCCAGTTCTCGCAGTTCTGACTGGAGGGCTCCTTCGAGGCCTTCGCTTCGCTGCGGCACCTCAGGATGAGGTGGATTGGTTGGGGAGTTGGGGGAGCCACGCTGCTGCGTCCCGCCCTCACGCCGGCACGCTGCGCGGGGTGTAGACGAAGGGCGTCGCGTCACCGCGCGGGATCAGCCGGGTGCCGGAAGCGCCGATGATGACCATCGTCGCCATATCCGCCTTCGTCTCCCGCGCCTGCGCCAGGGTGAGGATCCGGATCGCCTCGTCCGGGCGGGAGACCGCGCGGGCGAAGATGACCGGCGTCTCCGGTGCGCGGTGCTCGGCCGCCAGACCGAGCGCGGCCCCGAGCTGCCAGGGTCGGGCCGACGAGATCGGGTTGTAGAGCGAGATCACGAAATCGGCCCGCAGCACCGCCTCGAGCCGCGCGGTGATGACCTCCCAGGGCTTGAGGTTGTCGGACAGCGACATCGCGCAGAAATCTCCGCCGAGGGGCGCGCCGAGGCGGGCGGCGGCCGCCAACATCGCCGTGATGCCTGGCTCGACCGTGATGGCGAGGTGGCGCCAGGCCGGGTCGCCGGTCTCCACCGCTTCGAAGATCGCCGCCGCCATGGCGAAGACCCCCGGATCGCCGCCGGACACCACCGCGACCCGGCGGCCGGAAGCGGCGAGCCGGAGCGCATGGCCGGCCCGGTCGATCTCGACGCGGTTATCGGTGGCGTGTTTCGTCAGCCCCGGACGATCGGGCACGCGGGCGACGTAGGGGATGTAGCCGATGAGGTCCTGCGCCTGCGCCAGGGCCTCGCTCGCCGCCTGGGTGAGGAGACGTGGATCGCCCGGCCCGAGGCCGACGACCGTGACGGAGCCGCTCACGGGCGGCGCCCCTCGCCGGGGACCAGGACCATCGAGAAATAGGGGGCGTCGTCGTCCGGCTTCTCGGCCAGCGCGATCACCTTCTCGCCGGCCATGGTGCCGCGTTCCACGTAGACCGCACGGTCGAGGAGCCCGGTCTCGGCCAGCGCCTTGCGCACCTTCGGCAGGTGGCGGCCGAGCTTCATGATGACGGCGGCGTCGGTGATGCGCAGGCGCTCCACCAGGGCGTCATGGCCCAGCGTCGCCGGCAGAATGGTCAGTACGTCGTCGCCCCAGGTGATCGGGGTTCCGGCCCTGGTCCAACAGCCCGACATGCCGGTGACGCCGGGCACCACCTCCACCGGGAAACGGTCCTTCAGGCGGCGCCACAGATGCATGAACGAGCCGTAGAAGAACGGGTCGCCCTCCGACAGGATCGCGACGTCGCGCCCGGCCCCGAGATGGTCGGCGATCCGCGTCGCCGCATCGTCGTAGAAAGACGCGAGTGCGGAGACGTACTCGCCATGCTCGGGCGGAAGCTCGGTGGTGTAGGGATAGACCAGCGGCATCTCGCGGGCCGGGTCCCGCATCACAGCATCGGCGATGGTGCGGGAATTCCCGCGCCGGCCCTTCTTGCAGAAATGCACCAGCACCGGCGCCTCGGCCAGGAGCTTCATGGCGCGCACGGTGAGATAATCCGGGTCGCCCGGTCCCATCCCGACGCCGTAGAGCGTGCCGGTGGTGACCTGTCGCGGGATCTCGGTAACGTCCGCCGGCTCGGCGGGGGGAAGCCGCTCGCTCGAATCCATCACTCGATCTCGTTGGCGAGAGCGTTGATCGCGGAGGCGGTCATGGCGCTGCCGCCGCGCCTTCCATGAACGACGATGAAGGGCACCCGGCCGTCGCGGGCAAGGGCCTCCTTCGATTCGGCGGCCCCCACGAAGCCGACGGGGATGCCGATGACCGCCGCCGGCGGGGCGACGCCTTCATCGAGCAGTTCGAGCAGCCGGAACAAGGCGGTCGGCGCGTTGCCGACGGCGACGATGCTGCCGGGAAGATGCTCGCGCCACAGTTCCATGGCGGCGGCCGTGCGGGTCGTGTTCATCTCGGCGGCGAGGCCGGGCACGCGCGGGTCGGTCAGGGTGCAGATCACCCGGTTGTCGGCGGGAAGGCGCGAGCGGGTGACACCGTCGGCGACCATGCGCACATCGCACAGGATCGGTGCTCCGGCTTTGAGCGCGGCCTCGCCGCTGGCGGCGAAATCCTCGGAGGCTTCCACGTCCTTGGGCAGGTCGGTCATGCCGCAGGCATGAATCATCCGCACGACGACGCGTTCGGCGGTGCCGGAGAAGCGGGCGAGGTCGGCCTCGGCGCGGATCATGGCGAAGGATCGGGCGTAGATCGCCTGTCCGTCGCGCAGATAGTCGAGGCGCGAACTCATGTCGGTGTCCTGAAAGCGTGGGCTAGGGTGTCGGGATAGGCTGGATCGGCCCTCCTTACGCGCTCCAGCGCCGCGTCGAAAGTGAGGAGGGTCGCCGGCAATGCATCGGGCCGGCCGTCGAGGACGATGCCATAGAGGCCATCGCGCCCGACCAGGGTGAGCGAGGCGGCGGCAGGATGGGCACAGCCCTTGGCGCAGCCGGAGACATGGGCCGACAGGCCTTGCGCCGAGAAGGCCTCGAAGGCGTCGGCCAGCCGTGCCGCGTCGATAAGCGTCGTCGTCGAGCCGGAAGCGCAGGCCGGCGCTCCCGGACAGGCGGCAACCGCCCGTCTCGGATCGTCCGGCTCCGTCAAGAAGCCTGCCGCCGCGAGGATGGGTCGCACCGCCTCCGCCGCCGCCGCGTTGGGGGCAACGAGCAGAAACCCCCTCGTCGGCGAGAGCCGCAGGGGCTCCGTCCCGAGAATTTCGGTCGCATCGGCGAGGGAATCGAGGGCGTCCGCCGTGCAGCGGCCGAAGGGCGCGTCGAGCAGGATGCCGACGGGCGAAGCTTCGCTAGGGCGGGACTCGTGCTGCCCGCGAGCGGTGGGAAGATGTGAGTTCAGGGCAAGTAGGCCAGGACGCGGTAGCGATGCGCCAGGAGGAGGCGTTGCGGAGAGCAAGCCTAAGCCGAGCGCCAGGCCGCTCCTGTCAAAAGAGGATAGATCCCGCATCCGGCGCTGACCGCTCCCGGCGAGCCGGCGCAAGGCGGCGTCGAGGATAGAATGCACGCCGTCGGCCGGGACATGCCACCAAGCCGCGTCGCCTCCGAGTTGCAACGCCAAGCCCTCCGCCGTGGCGACGAGATGGCAATCCGGCTGGGCCCCGCCGAGGCAGGCGCCGCACTCCGCCGCTTCGACGGCGACCAGCGCCTTGGGCGGCAGGCCCGGGATCGCCAACCCGATGGCCTCGATCGCCCCGGCCAGGGTCGGAATGTCGATGGCCGTCGCTTCGAGGCCGGCGAGCGGCGCGGTCAGGGTGAGCCGCTGTGGCCCACCGTCGCTACGTACATCGTCGAGCGCGGCCGCGCCGAGGGCCTCCGCGAGGCCGCAGCGGGTAGCCTCGGTGACGCCCCGGACCTGCAAATTAGCCCGCGCCGTCACGTCGATATGGCCGTTGCCGAAGCGGCGCGCACCTTCCGCCACCGCCCGCGCCTGCGCCGGCGTGAGGATGCCCAGTGGTGGATGCACGCGGGCAAGCAGCCCGTCCCCCGTCGGCATCGGCCGGGCGAGGCTCGGGCACCAGCCCCGGCGCGCGGGCTCCGGAGAGACGCGGCGCGGCGCGCTCATTCGGCCGCCTCCGGCATCAGCTCGTCGGCCGCCATGGCGTTGCGGCGGGTGGTCCAGAGGCCGCGCCGGCGCGCTTCGTCGAACCGTTCGAGGATGGCGCGGGCGGCATCGGGATTGGCCGCGCGCAGGGCATCGAACGTATCGAGATCGGCGATCATCGCGCCGTAGAGCCGGTCGAAATCGGCGTCCGAGATGGCGTCCGTGGCGGCGGCGAGGACGAAGACCGCGTCGATCCCTTGTGCCAGTTCCTGGGCACCGCGATAGCCGTGGCGCAGCTGCGCCGCGATCCAGTGCGGGTTCGCGAGCTTGGCGCGGATGAGGCGCGCCGCATCCTCGCGGGCGGTGCGCGCCTTGGGCTTTTCCGGGTCGGCCACGTCGAGGCTGTAGAGTGCGGGAGCGCGCCCGCCGAGCGCGGCGGCGGCCGAGAACCCTCCCATGGCATCGGCCGCGGCGTCGCCGTCGAGGAGGTCCCGTTCGGCGACATCGAAGGCGTGGACATAGGCGTCGGCCTGCGCGACGCGGGTGGCGAAGCCCGCATCGGCCATGTCCTCGGTCCCGCCATAGGCGTGCGAGGTGGCGTCGAGATAGGCTTGGCCGAGATCGTCGCGGCTCTGCCATTGTCCGTCGAGGGCGAGTTCGCCGGCACCGGCGCCGTAGCGGCCGGGTGCTGCGCCGTAGACCCGGGCGGGAGCCTCGCCCCGGCGGCGCGCGGCGGCGAGCGGGTTCTCGTCGTCTTCCTCGTCGCGCTCGGCGACGGCAGATGCCGCGCGGGCGAGGAGGGAGAGGGTCTCGGGAAAGGTGTCGCGGAACGCGCCCGAGACACGCAGAGTCACGTCGATGCGCGGCCGGTCGAGGAGGGCGAGCGGCATCACCTCGAATCCGGTGACGCGGGTCGAGGCATGGTCCCAGGTCGGGCGCACGCCCATGAGCGCGAGAGCATGCGCCACGTCCTCGCCGCCGGTGCGAAGGGTCGGAGAGGCCCAGAGATCCATGACGATGCGGGCCGGGTAGTCGCCCTCGTCCTGCAGGTAGCGCCGGACCACCGCATCGGCGGCTTTCGAGCCGAGCAGCGTGGCGGCCCGCGTCGGCAGGCTGCGCGGATCCAGCGTGGTGAGGTTGCGCCCCGTGGGCATCACGTCGGTCCGCCCGCGAGAGGGCGAACCGGCGGGGCCTGGGGGAACGAAGCGTCCGTCGAGGGCCGCGAGCAGTCCCTCGCGCTCGGCGGCCGCGCAGGCTTTCACAGGGTCCGGCGCGTCGTCCGGTGCCGATCCGAACACGTGGAGCCCGTCGCGGGTAGTGACCTCACCGAGGTCGCACAGATGCGCGTCGAGGGCGGTGAGCGCGTCGGCCATGGGAGTGTCGGCGTCGATCCCGGCGCCCGAGAGAAGGCCGGCATCGGCCGCATCGTCGAGGATCGCGCGGGCGATGATCTCGGCCCTCCGCGGATCGAGCACACTGGCCGAGGAATATTCCTCCACGAGTTCACGCAGCCGTGCGGCCTCCGGGGTCAGGCCGGCGCATTCGGTCTGGGGCGTGAGGTGGCCAAGGGCGATGCCGCCGAGCCGGCGTTTCACGGGGGCCGCCTCGCCGGGATCGTCGACGATGAAGGGGTAGATCACGGGCAGATGCCCGATCGCCCGCGCCGGCCAGCAGGCCGGCGACAAGGCCACCGCCTTGCCCGGCAACCATTCGGTGGTGCCGTGGGTGCCGAGATGGATCAGGGCATCGAACCCCTCCCGCAATCCGAGATGGAAGGCGAGATAGGCATGGGTCGGCGGCTCGTCGGGGTCGTGATAGCCGGCCTTGCGATCCGCCGCCCGGCCACGATCGGGCTGAAGGAAGACGGTGAGGCGTCCTCTCGTCCAACCAATGACCTCATCCTGAGGTGCCGCATCAGCGGCCTCGAAGGAGGCTTCCAGATCTCTCTGAGGCAGCTGGAAGCCTCCTTCGAGGCCGGCGCTGCGCTCCGGCACCTCAGGATGAGGTCGTGGGGGGGAAGCAGTAGTGGCCACGACCATCGGGAAGCGGAACGCCCCGTCGATGCAGACCGGGTCGGCTTCCGGCTTGCCCCACCGTCGATTGAGCGTGTCCCTCTCGTCCGGTGACAGCGTGGAGAGCCAGTCGCGATAGGCCGCGAACGGCACCGCGAAGGTCGGAGCCTCCTTCGTGAGCGCGCGCATCAGAGCGTCCGGCTCCGGCAGGTCGCCCACCGAATAGCCGACACGCCGCAGCGTTTCCGCGATGATTCCTGCGCTCGCTGGCGTGTCGAGCCCCACGGCGAAGCCGGCCCGGCCGCCTCTGGCAGGGTAGTCGGACAGGACCAGGGCGAGGCGACGCGCTGCACGCGGCCGATGCTTCAGCGCCACCCAGGCGGAGGCGCGGTCGGCCAAGGCCGCGATTCCAGCCGGGAAGGACACGGCGCGGCGCTCGCTGAACCCATCGAGTTCCGGCCCGTCCTCCTTGAACGAAATCGGGAAACCGGAGAGCCGTCCGTCGAATTCGGGAAGCGCCACCTGCATGGCGAGGTCGGCGGCGTTCATCCCCCGTGCCGAGGCTTCCCAGGCCTCCCCTGAGGCCCCGATCGTGTAGGCCTGGAGGATGGGCGTGTCGGCGCCATCGAGGACGAAGCCGGCATCCTCCCGCGCGGAGAAGGCCGTCGCCGCGATGACGATGTCCGGGCTGCGCGCGGCCAGAGCCTCCCGCACGGCATCGAGGGCGAGCGCGTCCTTGAGGCTTGCGACCGCGAGGGTGGCGGCTCCGATGCCGCGCTCACCCAACGCGCTGATGAGTTCGGCCACCGGCCGGGTGTCGCCGCCGAGCACGGCCGAGCGATAGACCAGGATCAGCGCGAGGGGGCGGTTCTGCCCGGCTGCGGCCAGGGCGGTCTCGTGTGCGACCGGTCCGCAACCCGGACACCAGGCGAAGCCGCGCGGCAGGGCGACCGGCGGCAGCGCTTCGACCGCGTTCCCGATCTCGCGGGAGAGGCGCCGGATCATCCGGCGCAGGTTGTCGGACCCGCCCGCGCGGCAATAGCCCTCGAGTGTCTCCACCAGTTCGGGAGCCACCGTCGAGAAGGCGGTGAGGCGGGGATCGGGCTTGTCGCAGCCCGGAATGACGGCGAGCTTCACGCCGTTCGCGCGAGCCGCGGCGGCGGCGCGCTCGACGCCGTAGCGCCAGTAATCGAGGCCACCGAGGCAGCGGATGACCACGAATTTCGACCGCGCGATCACGTTGTCCACGTAGAGATCGACGGACATCGGATGGCGCAGCCGCGCCAGCTTGGCGAGGCGGAGCGTCGGGACGTCGACTGCCGACGGGTCCCGTGCCGCCGCCTCCCGCTCGGCCGCATGCGCGCCGGCCATGCCGGAGAGGTCGGAATCGGTGAAGGACAGGAACACGATGTCGCCGGGCGCCTGGCCCAGATCGATGGCGGCTTCGCCCTCGTCGAGGGAGACCGTGTCGATTCGGATCAGATGCATGGGCGGCGCGCCGTCATGGCTGTGCCCTGGAGGACGTCCGCTCGGTCATGGCGCTTCGGCGGCCGCGCCGACGCCACAGCGCGCGAAGGAGAAGCACGCCGATCAGCACCAGCGGTAACCATGGCAGGCCGGCGACGACGAAGCGCAAGGCCGATCCCGCGCTCATGCCGAAGGTCTGGCCCGCCTGGGCCCAGGCTTCCTCCACGGGGGCGAGGGGCCCGGCACGCGCCTCGTCGGAGCTTAGGGCGATGGAGACGAGCTCGGTGTCCACGCGCTGGTTCAGGCCGCGCTGCTTGGCATCGGCTTCCTCGATCTGCGACTGAACCTGCGCCAATTCCTGCGCGATGCGGATCAGATCCTCCACGCGCGGGTCGGGCCGTGCAGCGATCGCGTCGAGCCGGGCGCGATAGGCGGTGAGTTGGGCCAAGCGCCGGCCGCCATCCTCGATGGCGTCCGTCAGATCGTCGGCACGTGTCGACTGGCTCCGGAGTACGACGTCACCCGCCGCCTCGCCGGGGAGGGGCGCCGTGACGAAGGCCATGAAGGGCGCGACGGACTCATGCGGCAGTCGGACCTGGACCTGCGCCTGCGGACGGCCCGCAGGCCTGCGGCCATCGTCGATGGACGCAGCGACGAGGACACATTTCAGGGCCGCCTCGTTCAGGCAGCGGTCGCGCGCCGCCTCGAAATGCGCGTTCACCCGCTGGGGCGGTAATCCGATGGTCAGGTCGTGGGTATAGGCGAGCTTCGCATCGCTCGTCTGGGCGAGCGGGCGGGCCACCGGAGCGAGGCGTGCCGTCGCCCGGCTGTCCGAGGCCTGAAACTCCGGTTTGGGTGGGCGTGAATCCGAGCAGCCAGCTATCGCCGCGAGAGCCGCCAGGCCGGACGCGGCCACGAGGCCGCGGCACCCGTGAGCCAGGATCCGTCGGGCGGTCAACGCGCTCACCCCGCCAGGGCGGCTGCCACCGCCCCCTGGTCGAAACCCTTCAGCCCGATGACCACGAGCCGGCCGTCGCGGTTCTCGCTCGCCCGCCAGGGGCGGTCGTAATGATGGGCGATACGGGCACCGACGCCCTGGACCACGAGGCGCATCGGCTTGCCGGTGACCTCGGCGAAGCCCTTGATCCGCAGGACGCCGCTGGTCTCGGCGGCGCGGGCGACGCGGGAGGCCAGATCCTCGGCGCTCGCCGTGGCAGGCACCGCAATGGCCACGGAGTCGAAATCGTCGTGATCGTGGTCCTCGCCCTCGCCGTGATGGGAGGGGCGGGCGTCGAGATCGTCCTCGGCGGCGGCGCCGAGACCGAGGATCACGCGCGGATCGAGGCGGCCATGCTCGGCCTCGACCATCTTCACCGCGCGCGGCAGCTGGCGCTCCACCTCGGCGCGGACCTTGGCCTTGCCGGCTTCGTCGAGGAGGTCGGCCTTGTTCATCACCACGAGGTCGGCGCAGAGGAGCTGGTCCTCGAACACCTCTTCCAGCGGGTTGTCGTGATCGACGCTGGCATCGTCGGCGCGCTGGGCGGCGAGGGCCGCCGGATCGTCGGCGAAGAAGCCGGCAGCGACGGCGGGGCCGTCGATGACCGCGATCACCCCGTCCACGGTCACCCGCGAGCGGATGGCCGGCCAGTGGAAAGCCTGGACCAGGGGCTTCGGCAGAGCGAGGCCGGACGTCTCGATGAGGATGTGCTCCGGCGGGTCAGCGCGGTCGAGGAGCTTGTTCAGGGCCGGCACGAAATCGTCCGCCACGGTGCAGCAGATGCAGCCATTGGCGAGTTCCACGATGTCCTCATCCTGGCAACCCTCGATGCCGCAGGCGGCCAGGAACGATCCGTCGAAGCCGATATCGCCGAACTCGTTGACGATGATGGCGAGCCGACGACCGCCGGCATTCTCCACGAGGTGACGGACGAGGGTCGTCTTCCCGGCTCCGAGGAAGCCGGTGACGATGGTGCAGGGGATCTTCTCGACGATGCTCATTCGGCGGCGTCCGGAATTCTGTCCGCGCGGGGCGGAGGAAACGGGGGAATGCGGGCGACGACGCCTTTGCGGAACGCCTCCGGCCGCGCCTTCCAGGGCACGATGCCGTCGGGCGTCTCCGCGTACAGGCCGATGCCCGCGAGGATGGTTCTGGCGGATTCGACCGGGTCGAGATCGCCGTAAACGTAGGTCCAGCGGCCTTCGGAAGCCACGGCGACCGTGCAGGGGCGCTTGCAGACCGACAGGCACTCGACGCTCTCGACCGCGATGCCCTCGATGGCGGCTTCCTTCACCGCATCGCGCAGCGCCGAGACGAGGCGGGCCCCGGCGCGGGGCTCGGATGTGTCGCCGGCCGTGCGGCAGGTGGCGCAGACATAGAGTACGACCGGGCTGCCGGCCTGGATGTCCTCGTCAGGCATGTGACGTCGCCGGGCTCTTGCGCCCGACGCTGTTCCAGGCCCAGCCGAAGGCGAGGCCGATCACCGCCCAGAACACGAAGGCGATGCCGAGCGACCGAGCGGCGAATTGGGCCGCGTAGCCCGGGGGCAGGGCGGAGGCGGTGTGGCTCGTCTCCGGCGCTCCGGCCAGATGCGGCGCGACGAGGAGCACGATCCCTCCAGCGATGGCGATGGAGGAGCGGCGGATCGCGATGAGGTAGAGCCCCATGGCGGTGGCGGCCGCGGTCATGATCCACCAGAACTGGCGTTCGGCGAGCGGAGCCGCCTCCATGCCGGGTAGTTCCGGCGGGAGGCCGAGGGAAGGGGCGAGGGCCACGGCGAGGAACCCCGCGATCGCGAATCGCAGGCCGGTTTCCGGGCTCGGCTCGCGCCCACAGGCAATGAGAGCCGCGCCCAGTAACAGGGCGTAGCCGACGCCGCCGACCAGGGTCGCGAGGGCGGTGAAGACCATCCGGGGCAGGCCGGGGCCGGGCTGCCAGGCCGGAGCGACCTCGCCGCCTTCGACACCGTCCGTCTTGCCACCATGGTCGTGGCCCGAATGGACGGGCACGAGGAGGGAGGCCGGGGAGGCGCCGCGCGGCATCCATAGCGCGGCTGGCGCCGTGGCTTCGCCGCTCTCGTAACGCTCGGCCGCGATGATCAGCGGCGAGGTGAGGGCGAGCTGCAAGCCCGTGGCGACGACAGCCGCCAGGAAGCCGGCGACCAGGGCCGCCGACACGAGTCGGATCATCATGAAATCAGGTCCTGGCTGAGCGCGAGGCGGTCAGTGGCAGGGGAAATTCTGGGCGTGCCGGAAATCGTGGGCCGCGTTGTGCAGCGCCATCGCCGGGGCGAAGCCGGCCATGAAGACGAGCCCGAGGCCGAGGAAAGCGGCCATGAGCACTGCGCCGAGACGCTCGTTGCTGCGGGTGCCGGTGAGGGCGAGGGTGTTCGTGGTCATCGTGTCAGGTCTCCGGCCGCCCCGCCGGCGGCGTTCGAGGATAGAGCGGGAGGACGATTTGGTCCCCTTCGGAAGGCAGGTCTCCTGGCTCGCGGGTCATCCGGTCCTGCCGCCTTCCCGGATCGCTCCGGTGGCCGATGGCAGGCCCGTCTCCGCTCACAGTTGCGGGGGCAGCTGCGGTTTCAGGCGCGAGCCCTCACCGCATTCCCTTTTCACCCCGTCGCCGGGGCACCGTCCGAACTTCGCTTCTACGCGCTCGCGCGACCGCTGACAACGCGCCGCCAAAGCGTTTTACCGGCTTTGACGGGGCAGGGCGGTTTCGCGCTAAAGGGAGCCATGCGGCAGCCTTCTCCAAGAATGACACTGGTTCTCGGCGGCGCGCGCTCGGGCAAGAGCCTGCATGGGGAACGCCTCGTCGAAGCCCACCCGGCGCCTTGGCTCTACCTCGCCACCGCGCAGGCCTGGGACGACGAGATGCGGGAGCGCGTCGCCCTTCACCGGTCGCGCCGCTCGGCGGATTGGATCACCCGGGACGTGCCGATCGACCTGGCCGAGGCCGTCGCTGCGGCGACAGGGCCGGTGCTCGTCGATTGCCTGACCCTGTGGCTGACCAACCTGATCCTGTCCGAGGCCGATATCGAGGCGGCGAGCGCTGCCCTGATCGAGGCCTGCGGCCGCGCGCCGGGGCCGGTGGTGCTCGTCGGCAACGAGGTCGGTCTCGGCATCGTGCCGGACAACGCGCTCGCCCGCCGCTTCCGCGACGCGGCCGGGCGACTGCACCAGCGCCTCGCCGCGCGGGCCGACCATGTGGTGTTCATGGTGGCGGGACTGCCGATGATCGTGAAACCCCAACCCGGAGCGAGCGCATGAACGATCTGGAGATAAATGACGCGGAGGCCGACCGTCACCGCGAGAAGATGGAGAAGCGCAAGGCCGTCCAGGACGCCGAAGTCGCGGGCAAGACGATCGAGAAGGGCCTGCTCATCGTCAATACCGGTCCCGGCAAGGGCAAGACCACGGCCGGGCTCGGCCTCGTCCTGCGGGCGCTCGGCCATGGCTGGCGGGTCGGCGTGGTCCAGTTCATCAAGGGAGCCTGGGATACGGGCGAGAAGCACGCGCTGAAGGCCTTCGGCGACCGGATCGAATGGCATACGCTCGGCGAGGGCTTCACCTGGGAGACGCAAGACAAGGCCCGCGACATCGCCGCCGCCGAGCATGCCTGGGCCAAAGCCGAGGAACTGATGGCCGACCCGACCATCCGTCTCGTCCTCCTCGACGAACTCAACATCGCCCTGCGCTACGATTACCTGACCATCGACGCCGTGGTGGCGGCTTTCCGGGCGCGCCGGCCCGACCTCCACGTCATCGTCACCGGCCGCAACGCCAAGCCGGCCCTCATCCAGGCCGCCGACCTCGTCACCGAGATGGGCAGCGTGAAGCACCATTTCTCGGCCGGCGTGAAGGCGCAGGAGGGGATCGAATTCTGATGCGGACGGCCTTCCTCTCGCTCGGTCTTCTCGCCACCATGTCGGCGGCGGCCTCCGCGGAGTCCATCACATCCTGGCCGGACACCTATCTCGCCCGCGTCGAGGCGCTGGCGGTGATGGAGGGGCTGAACGCGCGGCTCCTGGCGAGCCGCAGCGCCACCGCGACCCTCGAAGGCTGGTGCTCCGAGCACGGCATGGCGACGGACCCGCGGCTCACGGCGACCCTCCTGCGCGATGTGGACAAGCCCGCCTCGGAAGAGACGCGCCGACGGCTCCAGGCCGTGCCGGATACACCTTTGAAGTATCGCCGTGTCCGGCTCGCCTGCGGCGATCACGTCCTGTCGGAAGCGGACAATTGGTATGTGCCGGAGCGGCTGAACCCGGAGATGAACCGCCTGCTGGAGACGACCGACACGCCCTTTGGCAAGGCGGTCCAGGCGCTGGGCACCACCCGCCAGACCATTGGGGCGGACCGTCTCTGGCAGCCTCTGCCGCCCGGTTGGGACCAGGCGGCCCCGCCCCATCCCGCCTGCGCGCCGCTCGCGATTCCGGACCGCCTGTTCAGTCATCGCGCCGTGCTGTTCACGGCCGAGCGGGTGCCGTTCTCGGAGGTCGTCGAGACCTACGCCTCCGCCATCCTCGATTTCCGCCGGGCCGCGCGGCCGCCCGATCCCGTCTGCGTCGCCGGCGCGCCGTCGCGGCCCTGACGCGGCCGTGCTAGGGCACGCCAACGCCCCTCGGCACACCGGACGAGACCCGATCGCATGACTGCCCGCGCCTTCATGATCCAGGGCACCGGCTCGGATGTCGGTAAGTCGCTGATCGTGGCCGGCCTGTGCCGCGCCTTCACGCGGCGCGGCCTCGCCGTGCGACCGTTCAAGCCGCAGAACATGTCCAACAACGCGGCCGTTACCGCCGATGGCGGCGAGATCGGCCGGGCCCAGGCGCTGCAGGCGCGGGCCTGCGGGGTGGCGCCTTCCATCCACATGAACCCGGTCCTGCTGAAGCCCCAGAGCGAGACCGGCTCGCAGGTGGTGGTGCAGGGCCGGATGGTCGGCACCGCGAAGGCGCGAGATTACCAGGCCTGGAAGCCGCGTCTCCTGGCCTCCGTGCTCGAAAGTTTCGATCATCTGAAGGGCCAGGCCGACCTCGTCATCGTCGAGGGGGCCGGCTCGGCCTCCGAGGTCAACCTGCGGCGGGGCGACATCGCCAATATGGGCTTTGCGCGGGCCACCGACACGCCCGTGATCCTGCTCGGCGACATCGACCGGGGTGGCGTCATCGCCAGTCTCGTCGGCACCAAGGCGGTGATCGCGCCCGAGGATGCGGCGATGATCGTGGGCTTCCTCGTCAACCGGTTTCGCGGCGACCCGAGCCTGTTCGCCGACGGCATGGAGATCGTCGCCACGGCGACCGGCTGGCCCGCCCTCGGCCTCGTGCCGCATTTCCCCGAGGCCGCGCGCCTGCCCGCCGAGGATGCGCTCGGCCTCGCCGGTTCCGCCTCATCCGGCCGGACGCGCATCCGCGTCGCCGTGCCGGTCCTGCCGCGCATCGCCAATTTCGACGACCTCGATCCGCTACGGGCGGAGCCGGAGGTGGAGGTCGTGCTGGTCCGGCCCGGCGAGGCGATTCCGGGCGACGTCGCCCTCGTCCTGCTGCCGGGCTCAAAGACCACGATCGACGATCTCGACGCCCTCCGTCGCGAGGGATGGGACATCGACATCCGCGCGCATCTGCGCCGGGGCGGCCACGTGCTCGGGCTCTGCGGCGGCTACCAGATGCTCGGCCGCACCTTGAGCGATCCGCACGGGATCGAGGGCGAGCCGCGCAGCGTCGCCGGGCTCGGCCTGCTGGAGGTCGATACGGTGATGACCCCGTTGAAGCGCCTCGAGGCGGTGAGCGGGCGGAGCCTTGCCGACGACCTGCCGTTCAGCGGCTACGAGATGCATGTGGGCGACACGGCCGGTGCGGACACGGTGACACCGCTGCTACGCTTCGCCGACGGACGGGTGGACGGTGCGGTCTCTGGCGACGGGCGGGTCTGCGGCACCTACGTTCACGGCCTCTTCGCCGACGACCGGCAGCGGGCCGCCTGGCTCGCGCGCCTGGGAGCGGCCTCCGACGGTCATTCCTACGAGGGCGAGGTCGAACGCGTCCTCGATGCCCTCGCGCGACATGTCGAGGCGCATGTCGATTGCGACCAACTGTTCGCCTTGGCGCGCTAGCAGTTCCCCAACATAGGCTCGACCGATCGGGCTCCCGCGCAAGGCACGAGCCATGAGGAAGTAGCCCGAGACGCCGTCGCCGCCGGAGGTCGACGCGCCTCACTCGTGAGACCGGGCTGAGCTCCTGGCTGCCCACCGTGGTGCTGCCTGGGCCCGCGCTCAAACTCGCCTGTGGGGCGAGCTCGATAGTCGCGGTTGTGTCCGCACTGCGCCGGGACGCCGTCCGCCGCAGCGTCGCCGCGCCGGTCGTCGCCCCACGCGCCGCCTGAACGACAGAGGCTGTCAGGGGAGCTTGTATTCGAGTGGTCCGCCATCCTTGACGCTGTCGAACATCACCAGGATTCGTTTGTCGCCCAGCACCGCGACGCCCTCCGCCTTGGCGCCCTTTTCTGCCCCGGTGAGACGGCCGATCGGCTCGAGCTTCGCGTTGGTGGAGGCCCCGGCCGCGAACAGGCTGTAGGGCACGTCGGTCTGCCCCTGAGCCGGCCCGGTGAGGACGAGGAGCCGCCCGTCGGGCAGGATGGCGAGATCGCGGATCCCGGCCCCACGCCCGACTGTGAGGGGGATCACCTGAGGGGCGGCCTTGAGCGGCTCGTGCCCCTGCGCGAAGAGAGCCCCGACATCCGCCTCGACGATGAAGGTCTTGCCGTCATGGGACGGTGCGCGCAGCCCGGCGAACAGGCGTGATCCATCGACGGCGACGCCCTCGATATTGAGGCCGTTGGGCGTCGCGTCGCCGTCATCGGTCTGGAGATCCTGCGTGTAGTAGGCGCTGACGGTCTCTGCCAGGCCGAGGGCGTCACCGAGGCGGTAGGTGGTCTCCACCGCACTCGGTCCCACCGGCTCGCCGGCCGCGTCGACCCTGATGCGCGCCAGCACGAAGGTGGAGAGCTTGAACTTCGCCTTGCCGCGCGAGCAGCCATGCGAACCGACCACGTAGAAATACGGGGCGGCATAGGCGACGCCTTCGCCGTCGAGATCGTCGAACTTGCCCTCGCCGCCCGAGCATCCGTTCTTCGAGGGCGGGGTTCCCAGCGTGTTCGGGCTCGGTCCGCCGCCGACGAGGTCGATATCGGCACCGGGCGTGATCGTGTGCCCGTCGATGGTGATGAATTGCGCGCCGGTATTCTCGTCGTTGACAACGAGGCACCGGCGTTTGCCCTCCCGTGGGGGCATGCAGGCGATGCCGCTGATGTCCTTTGCAGGCTTGCCGTCCTTGCCCTTCAGGCCGGACGTCATCGTGTAGGGCGGATCGACGGGCACGAGGTCGTGCTGGCCACCCCCCGCTGCGAAAGCCGGCGCGGCGGCTCCGTGAAGGAGAAGCATCGCCAGAAGACCAGTCCGTGTCATTGCCGCGTGCCCCTTCGAATGTCGGTGATCGGAATTACGGAAAAATAACTTTGAGTATCGATGCGCCAAGGACGACACATCCGAAAAGCAGCGCGCAGGCGATGCGATACAGGGCCAGCGCTCGCTCCACATCATGAGGGCCCGCCTTCGCCCGTCCGTCGCCCATCCAGGAATCGTCGACGATCTCGGAGCCGTACATGCGCGGCCCCGCCAGCCTCAGGCCGAGCGCGCCCGCCATTGCGGCCTCGGGCCAGCCGGCATTGGGCGAGCGGTGCTTGCCCGCATCGCGCCGGACGGCCCGGTACGCACCCGCCGCGGAGGCGCCGGGATGGAGGAGGGCGGCCGCCGCGATCAGCCCCGCCGAGAGCCGAGAGGCCGGGAGGTTGACGAGGTCGTCGAGGCGGGCCGAGGCCCAGCCAAAGGATTCATGGCGGGGCGTGCGATGGCCGACCATGCTGTCGGCGGTGTTGATCGCCTTGTAGAGCGCGCCTCCCGGCAGGCCCCCGGTCCCGATCCAGAACGCGGGCGCCACGATGCCATCAGAGAAGTTTTCCGATAGGCTCTCGATGGCGGCGCGGCAGATGCCGGCTTCGTCGAGGCTCTCCGGGTTGCGCCCCACGATCATCGCGACTTCGCGCCGCCCGCCGGCCAGCCCCTCGGAGCGGAGCGCCGAAGAGACACGGCCGACATGATCGTGGAGGCTGCGCTGCGCCGGCAGGGACGCGCAGACGAGGCCGAGCAGGATCAGGGCAGGCAGGTGACCGGCCGCGGCGGCCAGAGTCGTCGCCCCGATCGATACCGCCCCGACGACCGCCAGGAGGGCGAGAAGGCCGACTATCCCGGCCGCGCGCCGTCTCGCCTCGCTGCCCGTATTGAGGGACCGGTCGAGCCGGGCGATCACCCAGCCGATCCAGGTGACAGGATGGCCCAGCGCCCTGTAGAGCCGGTCCGGATAGCCGGCCGCCGCCTCGATGGCGAGGGCAAGGCCCAACACCACGAGCGTATCCGGCGGATGGAAGAGAGCGGTCCAGGTCATCGGTTCGCGGAGGGAATCCAGGCTGGTGGGCGGGAGCGCGACGGAGGCCCGATGAGCGGAAGCGAGGAGGCGGGCGAGGGGATTCTGCCCATCGCCCATGGCGGCGATCTCGATGCCGCCGGGGCGCTGTTCCCGCACGCCGAACAACCCTGGATCGACCTCTCCACCGGGATCAATCCGGTCCCGTATCCTTGTCCGCCGTTGGACGCCAGCACGTTCCGGCGGCTTCCTTCCCGTGCCGACCTCCACGCTCTGCTCGCCGCCGCCGCCCGCGCCTATGGCATCGTCGATCCGGACCATCTGGTCGCGGCGCCCGGCACGCAGATCCTCATCGAGACGCTGCCTCGACTGAGGCCCCCTTCGCGCGTGGCCGTCATCGGCCCGACCTATGCCGAGCACGAGGCTGCCTGGCTCCGGGGCGGCCACGCAGTCGCGACGGTGACCGATCCGGCGCAGGCCGAGGAGGCGGACGTCGTCGTCGTGGTCAACCCCAACAATCCCGATGGTCGGACCTGGGAGGCCTCCGCCCTCCTCGATCTTGCGGGACGCCTCGCACGGCGCGGCGGGTGGCTCGTCGTGGACGAGGCCTTCATCGATCTCGAAGAGGTCGAATCCGTTGCGCCCCGTGTGGGGCCGGGGCTGATCGTGCTGCGCTCCTTCGGTAAGACCTATGGCCTCGCCGGCATCCGTCTCGGCTTCGCCCTCACCGAATCTTTGCTCGCCCGGCGGATCGCGCAGGCGCTGGGACCCTGGGCGGTGCCGGGGCCGGCGCTCGCCATCGGCCGCACGGCCTTGGCCGATACGCCCTGGCTGCGCGAGGCCGCCCTTGCCCGCCATGCCGATTCATTGCGTCTCGACCGGCTTCTGGCCTGTCGGGGAGGGCGTGTCGTCGGCGGCACCTGCCTTTTCCGCACGGCCGAGTTCGACGATGCGCCGGGCCTGTTCCGACGTCTCGGCGAGGCGGGCATCTATGTCCGCCGGTTCGAGGCCAACCCGCGATGGCTGCGTTTCGGCCTGCCGGCGGACAAGGGCGAATGGTGCCGCCTGTCCCGCGTGCTCAAACCCGCCTGATCAGGCGGGCTTCGACCGCGACCGGTCGCCGATCGACACGAGAAGGCCCGCCCCCGAGAGGAGGGCGCCCACCGCGCAGACACCGGGCCACCCCGCCATGAGGAAGGCCTGCGAGCCGGCGAAGGCGCCCAGCGCCCCGAACACGAACATCACCGTGAACAGCACGGTGTTGATCCGGCCCCTGGCGCCTGGGACGAGGGCATAGGCCCGGGTCTGGTTGGCAATGAGCGCGCCGTTGATGCCGATATCGATGAGGAGCACGCCGATGGCGACTGCTACCAGCGAAACCTCTCCTCCCAGCCACAGAACCAGGAACGACGCGAGGACGAGCGCACCACCGGTGACGACCACCGGCCGGGCGCCCTTCCGGTCCGTGTAGCGTCCGGAGAGCGGGGCGACGAAGGCGCCGCAGACCCCGATCACCCCGAACAGCCCGGCGCCGGCAGCGGTGAGATCAAAGGGCGGAGCTTCCACCAGCAGGGCCAGGGTCGCCCAGAACGCGTTGAAACTGGCGAACAACAATCCCTGCGAGAGGCTGGCGTTGCGCAGGATCGGCTGCGTCTTCACCAGATGCAGGATCGACAGCATCAGCGCGCGGTAGCGCAGAGGCTTCGTCTGCTTGACCTTCGGGAGGGTCGTCGCCGCCACGAATGCGATGGCCAGGGCAACGACAGCGGCGGCGAAGAACACCGCGCGCCAGCCGAAATGCGCGCCGACGAAGCCGCTCACCGTCCGGGCGAGGAGAATGCCGGTGAGGAGGCCCGTCATCACCTGCCCTACCATCCGGCCGCGACTCTCATCCGGGGCGAGTTCGGCGGCGAAGGGCACCGCCTGCTGTGCTGCCGAGGAGAGGAATCCGATGAGGAGGCAGGCAAGCGTCAGGAAGGCGAGGTTCGTTGCCAGGGCGGCGCCGAGGAGCGCCACGCTCAGGCCGAGCAACTGCGCCACGATCAGAGTCCGCCTCGGCCAGGCATCGCCCAGCGGGACGAGGCCGAGAATGCCGAGGCCGTAGCCCACGAGGCAAGCGGTGGGAACGAGGAGGGCGGCGCGCTCGCCGAACTCGCTCACCAGAACCGCGAGGAGAGGCTGGTTGTAGTAGATGTTGGCGACGGCGCCCCCGGCGATCAGGGTCAGGCCGAAGCGCGCCTTGGCGGTGAAGCCGTGGCCGGAAGCGGTCTCGGGTTGCATGGTCAGGCGTGCACCGGAACGGTGCCGCCCGTCGCGCCAAGTCGATGAAAAAGCGATGGATTGTACGTCATTCGGTGGGCGGGTCCGTGAGCGACGGGAGAGCCGTGCCCTCGGTTAGGGGTGGCGGCGCGCGGGGGCAACCCGCGGCCGCGCGAAATGGTCCCAGCCGCGTCGGACGGCCGACGCGGGCCCCGACCTTCCATCGGATGCACCGATCCCCATATACGAATTGTTACCGGACAATGACTTGGTGCGTCGTTCCGGTGGAGTCCCACTTGGCAGGAGCCAAGTCGTTCTGCCACAGTCTCGACTGTCGAGACGAGTCGGTCCCAAGTCCCGGTGATAAGCATCGCGTGTCGACAACGGAGTTTGGAATGCCGAATTACCGCGTCAGTTTCGCAAAGCAAATCCTCGGCGTGCCGTTCACCATCGGATCGGTCGAGATCTCGCGCGCGCGCGATCCGCGTCGTGCTCAGCGTGCGGCGGAACTTCGTTTCGCGCGCCAGCACGGTGTCGAGGATTGGCGCGAGCGGGCGGATCGTGTCGCCATCGAGGCCGCACAAGCCTGACACACGGAATGTCGTCTTGATCCGTCTTTGCATAGTCTCGAGCAGGACGATGCCACAGCTATGGTCTCGATCACAGGTCGGCCTGCGGCTGCGGCATGGTCCCGCCTTCAAGACCCTGGTCCTCGGTCGCCCCACATCATAGACTGACGGCCATGCACGGCTGCGTTCCGCGGGGCCGGCATCACCCTAGCCGGGTGACAGGGTTTTTGGGGCAGGCGGCGAGCCATGGCGGCGATTTCGTTTTTCGGCGACCTGCTTCAGACCATCAGCGACCGTGGTCGCGATCTCATCGGCATCGGTCGCGGCGACCTCGCCGCGAGGGCCAACGCGCAGGAACTGATCAAGCTCTGCGAAGAACTGATCTCCAGGCGCGGCGAAGCCTCCGGCGTGGCGCTCGCCCGCCTGATCCTGGAGCGCTATTCGAGCTTGGCAAAGCCCGAGCGTCTCGTCTTCCTCCAGGGTGTCGCCACCGTGTTCGGGGCCGACCATGAAGCGGTGGACGATGCCATCGCCGCCTATCGCCGTGACCCGACCCGCGCCGCGCTCGGCGTCCTGCACGTGGCGGCCGAGCCGCGCAGCCAGGAACTCATTCGCCGCCTCAACCTCGCCCGCAACGGCACCCTCGCTCTGGTGCGGATGCGTGAGGACCTGTTCGCCCTGCGCAAGGAGTTGCGGGGCAGCGAGGCGGATCACGACCTCATCGACGCCGTCGACAGTCTCGACAGCGATTTCGAGCATCTCTTCGCCTCATGGTTCAACCGGGGCTTCCTGGTTCTGCGCCATATCGACTGGACTACGCCGGCCCATATCCTGGAGAAGATCATCCGTTACGAGGCGGTGCACGAGATCGCCGGCTGGGACGAGCTGCGCCGGCGCATCGAGCCGTCGGACAGACGCTGCTTCGCTTTCTTCCATCCGGCCCTGCAGGACGAGCCGCTGATCTTCGTCGAAGTGGCGCTTACCGGCGGCATTGCCCCGGCCATCGCGCCGATCCTGGCGCATGAGCGCGAGCTGCTTCCGACGCGTGCCGCCACCACGGCCATCTTCTACTCGATCTCGAACTGTCAAAAGGGGTTGGCTGGAATCACCTTCGGCAATTTCCTGATCAAGCAGGTGGTTGAGGATCTCGCCCGCGAGATCCCGAGCCTCAAGACCTTCGTGACCCTATCGCCGGTGCCTGGCTTCTCCGCCTGGCTCGACCGCGAGCGCCGCTCGGATTCGCCGCAGGGGCTGACGCGCGACGATATCGAGGCGTTGCGGGCCATCGACGAGCCGGGGTGGCACGCCGACAAGGCCAGGGCCGATGCGGTGAAGAAGGCCCTGATCCCCGCCGCCGCCGCCTATTTCCTGCGGGCCAAGAACGAGCGCGGCAAGCCCCTCGACCCGGTGGCGCGCTTCCATCTCGGCAATGGCGCGCGGCTGGAGCGGCTGAACTTCCTCGGCGACGTTTCGCCCAAGGGGCTGAGCCAGTCGCGCGGGCTGATGGTCAATTACCTCTACGATCTCTCGGCCATCGAGAAGAACCACGAAACCTATGCCAATCTCGGCACGGTGGCGGCATCGAGCACCGTGAGCCGCGAACTGAGGTCCAACCTACCGCCGATTCGCGCCGTCGCCCTGGCCGAGGCTTGATTTCGGGGCGTCGTCCGGCCACGGCTGTCGGTTCGATCACGGTTGGACGACGTCATGCGTAACCATCTCTTCGACCTCATCCGGGCGAGCCTGCCCGCCGATCCCGCCTCCCGGACCTTCATCGAGACCGGCGACGGCGCGCGGATCACCTATGCGGACATGCTCGAGCGTTCGGCCGCCTATGCTTCGGCCCTCAAGGCACTCGGGGTGAAGACGGGCGACCGGGTCGCCGTGCAGGTCGAGAAGAGCGCCGAAGTGGTGTTCCTCTATCTCGGCGCGGTTCGGGCGGGCGCCGTCTTCCTGCCGCTCAACACTGCCTACACGGCCCCCGAGATCGCGTATTTCCTGTCGGATGCCGAAGCGTCCCTGTTCGTCTGCGATCCCGCCCGGCTCGCTGCCCTGGAACCCGTCGCCGCCGAGGCGAAGGTCTCAGCGCTGCGTACCCTCGACGGGGCGGGACGCGGTACCATGGCGGAGGCGGCGGACGCGGCCGGCACCGACTTCGCGGATGTGGCGCGCGGCCCCGACGATCTCGTGGCGATCCTCTACACGTCGGGCACGACCGGGCGCTCGAAAGGCGCCATGCTCAGCCACGACAACCTCGCCTCCAACGCCGTCACCCTGGTGGAGGCTTGGCGTTTCACCGCCGACGATGTGCTGATCCACGCCCTGCCGGTGTTCCACACCCACGGCCTGTTCGTAGCCACCAACATCGTGCTGCTGGCTGGGGCCACGGCGATCTTCCTGCCGAAATTCGACCCGAAGCAGGTGCTCGCCTTGATGGGCCGGGCGACCTCGATGATGGGCGTACCGACTTTCTATACGCGCCTCCTCAAGGAGCCGGGTCTGACCCCCGAGGCGGCGGCGACAATCCGCCTGTTCGTCTCCGGCTCGGCCCCGCTTCTCGCCGAGACGCACCGGGACTGGCAGGCCCGCACCGGCCACGCCATCCTCGAACGCTACGGCATGACCGAGACCAACATGAACACCTCGAACCCCTACGAGGGCGAACGCATCGCCGGCACGGTGGGCCTGCCCCTGCCGGGCGTTTCGCTCAGGGTGGTCGATCCCGAGACGGGACGGGCCTTGCCCGCCGATACGGTGGGGATGATCGAGGTGAAGGGCCCGAACGTGTTCCAGGGCTATTGGCGCATGCCCGAGAAGACGGCCTCCGAATTCAAGGCGGACGGGTTCTTCATCACCGGCGATCTCGGCAAGGTCGACGCGCGCGGCTACGTCCACATCGTCGGGCGCGGCAAGGATCTCATCATCACCGGTGGCTACAACGTCTATCCGAAGGAAGTCGAAAACGAGATCGATGCGCTTCCGGGCGTCGTCGAATCCGCCGTGATCGGCCTCGCCCATGCGGATTTCGGCGAGGGAGTGACGGCGATCGTGGTCGCCCGCCCGGACGCGCCGGGGGAGCAGGAGATCCTCCGCATCCTCGAAGGGCGCCTCGCCCGGTTCAAATGCCCCAAGCGTGTGCTCTTCGCCGACGAATTGCCGCGCAATGCCATGGGCAAGGTGCAGAAGAACCTGCTGCGCGAAGCGCATGCGGAACTCTACCGCCGCTGAGGGGCAAGACGGCGGAACGCTTTGGCGGGCCGGCGGTTCTCGTCATCGAACGGCCAAGCTCGCGCCGTCTCCGTACCGGTTGCCGTCATGTCTTCGTCTCAGCCTCACCGTCCCGAGCCTACGGAGCCGGGCTCCACCCATTCGATGGTCTGGACTCTGGCGATGGGAGCGGCGCTCGTCGCCCTGTCGCTGGCACCGCGGTCGCGCGGCGCCAGGCGTGAGGGCGAACCACCCGAGCCGCGCCGCGACGAAGGCGCCCGTTCACATAGCGGGCGCAGCGCCGAATGGGTGGCGGCGACACAGGTCCATCGCGGTCGTGCCGCAGACAGTCCGACCGAGATCACCCGCGCCGGCTGGAAGGACATCGCCGTCCGCGTCTATCTGGAATTCAACAAAGACCGCGTGCTCGCGGTCGCCGCCGGGGTCACGTTCTTCACCCTGCTGTCGCTGTTCCCGGCCATCGCCGCCCTGGTCTCCTGCTACGGCCTCGTGGCCGATGTCGGCGCCATCAACGAGCACCTCTCTAGCATGCAGGGCGTGCTGCCCTCCAGCGCCATCGATATCATCGGCGAGCAGGTGAAGCGGATCGCCGCCAAGGATAACGGCACGCTGGGACTGACGTTCTTCTCCAGCCTCGTCCTGTCGCTCTGGAGCGCGAACGCCGCCATGAAGGCGATGTTCGATGCCTTGAACGTGGTCTACGAGGAAGACGAGAAGCGCTCCTTCGTGATGCTGAACCTGCGCTCCCTGACCTTCACCGTCGGGGCGCTCCTGTTCACTATCCTCGCGCTCACCAGCATCGTCGTGCTGCCGGTGATCTTCAACTTCTTCGGGTTCGGGCAGGGGGCGAGGCTCATCGCCCTGCTGCGCTGGCCCTTCCTGCTCGTCGTCCTCCTCGGCGGCCTCTCGCTGCTATACCGCTATGGCCCGAGCCGCGAGCGGCCGCGTTGGCGATGGGTCGGCACCGGTGGCGCTGTGGCAGGCATCCTCTGGCTCGCCGCCTCCATCCTGTTCTCGTGGTATGTCGGCAGCTTCGGCAATTACAACGAGACTTACGGTTCGCTCGGCGCCGCCATCGGCTTCATGACCTGGATCTGGATCTCGACGACGATCGTGCTCCTGGGTGCCGAGATCAATGCCGAAATGGAGCATCAGACCGCTCGGGACACGACGACGGGCCCGGAAAAGCCCATGGGCGACCGCGAGGCACGGATGGCGGACACGGTCGGCGCGGCTGCGTGACAGGGTGCGTGACGGCCTCGGGAGTCCTATTTCTCCAGCCTATCCCGAGGAACCGGAGGCCATCATGAGCGAGACCCAGTCAGGCACCGTCCAGCGCAGCGAGGCCGAGTGGCGCGAGATCCTGACGCCGGACCAGTACCGTGTCCTGCGCGAGCACGGCACGGAGCGGGCGGGCACGAGCTGCCTCAATGCCGAGAAGCGTCCCGGCACGTTCCACTGCGCCGGCTGTGATGCCCCGTTATTCGAGAACAGCACGAAATTCGAATCCGGCACCGGTTGGCCGAGCTTCTTCGATCCCATCGACGGCGCGGTGGAGACGACGACCGACCGGAGCCACTGGATGGTGAGGACCGAAGTGCACTGCGCCCGCTGCAAAGGTCATCTCGGCCACGTCTTCGATGATGGCCCAGCGCCGACGGGGCTGCGTTATTGCATGAACGGCATTTCACTGCGTTTCGAGCCGAATGCGTGAGCTCATTGGTATAAAAGGATAAAAATCGGGGCCGGGCTTACGAGAGCGGCCTTGATTTAGTCCCAATTTTTCTTAGTCGAAGGGAAGTGGTCTTCCCCTTTGTGTGCCGTCGGCGGTCCGAGGCGGGAAAACGATCGAATTCGGACGGTTCGTGCCGGCCGGTTTCCACAGGCCGGGCATTCCGTCGCTGCCGAAACAGGGTATGGCTTCGAACGGCGCTGACGTTGCGCCCGTGGCGCGGCGCTCCGGAGGAGTGCTTGCCATGATGAGCCGATCCGGGGGGAGAGAATACATGAGTGTCGTTCGTCGGTTTCTGGTCGCGCCTTCGCTTGTCCGCCTGATCCGCAAGGAGCGCGGCGGTTCGAAGATCACCGAGGGCTATTTCGCTCCCCAGGCCGGTCGCACCTCCTATGTCCGTGTCGATGGCCAGAACTGCCATCTCGTCCTCGTCACGACGGCGCCGGACGGAACGTCGAGCGAGGAGCGGACCGACGTTCCCCGCGCCCACGGCGATGCCCTTCTGGATGTCTGCTCCGGCAAGGCGATCTACGACCGCGCCGTGCTCGCGCTCGGTAACGGCCGCGAGGCGCTCGTCGACCGCTACGCGACACCGGGCGCCCTCGACCTGCTCAGCGTCGTGTTCGACGACCCCGCCCAGGCCGCCGCTTTCGTACCCCCGGCCTGGTTCGGCGACGACGTCACCGAGAATTCCGCCTATGACCGCCATTCCGTGGCGATCCAGGGTGTGCCGCAAACCGGCGAGGTTCCCCTGAACAACGCCGCCCTCGAAGCGATCCTCGATCTGCTCGAACCGCGCTTCGGCTTCGGCCGCTTCAATGCCCCGCCGCCGAAGGCCGGTGAGGACGAGGCGACCCTTCGGGCGAACCGCCGCGCTGCAGCCCTGGCTGCCAAGGCGGCCGCTCCTGCGGCCATCCCGGTGGAAGAGGCCGCACCGCAACCCGTCGTTGAGGAACGGAGCGAGGAGCGTCGGGAAGAGCCCGCGGCGGCGGAGGAGACCGCGACGGACACTCCGATCCGCACCGATGCCCGCATCGACGACGTCATCGAAAGCCTGTCGCAGGCTCTGGGCGCGTCTCAACCGTCCCGCGCTCCTGCACGCGACGACGATCCGGCAGCCGAATTCGAGCGCTGGACCGTGCGTCCCCGCCGTACTCCGCAGACCTGAACCGTTGGGACCGGAGGTGGGTCATGCCCATCTCCGGGCTCCTCGCGAGGACCCGGCAGCACCGGGCAGATCCGGCAAAGTGGATGACCAACGATTGTATGCAGTAGCGCGACAGAAGCTCGGCGCGTTACAGAAGCAGCCCATCCTCACGGTTTCGGCGAGAAACAAAGATTATCTCTCATAGCCGCGTTGAGGCGAGGGATTAAACTCGCTAGCGTCTCGCCAAGACAGACGAGCGTGCGCCCAACGAGGCGCCTGTGAGGGAACATGGTTCAGACCACCGTCCATGCCGGAGGCAGCGCGCCGGCAGCACCGACACCTCACGAACCTTGGTACAAGGTCCTCTACATCCAGGTGCTGATCGCCATCGCGCTCGGCATCCTGCTGGGATATCTGCACCCCGAATGGGGCAAGTCCGTCAAGTGGTTGGGCGACGCCTTCATCGCCCTGATCAAGATGATGATCGCGCCGATCATCTTCTGTACCATCGTCCACGGCATCGCCTCCATCGGCGACCTGAAGAAGGTCGGCCGCGTAGGCTTGAAGGCGCTGGTCTATTTCGAGGTGGTCTCGACCATTGCGCTCCTCATCGGCGTGCTTGTGGGTGAGGTGGTAAAGCCCGGCGCCGGTTTCAATGCCGATGTGAGCAAGCTCGACGGTAAATCGGTTGAGAAATACGCCAAGATCGCTGCCGACGATTCCGTCACCGGCCATATCATGGCTCTGATCCCGAAGAGCTTCTTCGACGCTTTCGCCACCGGTGACCTGCTCCAGGTTCTTCTCATCTCGATCCTCACCGGCGTCGTGGTGACCGGCATGGGCAAGCGCGGCGAGGCGATCACGCACGCCATCGACACGGCCGGCCAGATCTTTTTCCGCATCATCGGCCTCGTGGTGAAGCTCGCCCCCATCGGTGCCTTCGGCGCCATGGCCTTCACCATCGGCCAGTACGGCATAGGCAAGGTGATCGATCTCGCCTGGCTCGTCGGTACCTTCTACGTCACCGCCTTCCTGTTCGTGGTTCTGGTTCTGGGCGGCATCGCCCGGGTGGCCGGCTTCTCGATCTTCAAGTTCCTGGCCTACATCAAGGACGAACTCCTCATCGTGCTCGGCACCTCGTCCTCCGAGACGGTGCTGCCGCACATGATGACGAAGATGCGCCGCCTGGGCGCCTCGGATTCCGTCGTGGGCCTGGTGATCCCCACGGGCTATTCGTTCAACCTCGACGGCACCAACATCTACATGACGCTGGCGTCGCTGTTCCTGGCCCAGGCCGTGGGTGCGGACCTGTCGTTCGGCCAGTACGCCACCATCATCCTGGTCGCGATGCTGACCTCGAAGGGAGCCTCCGGCGTCACGGGCGCGGGCTTCATCACTCTTGCGGCCACGCTCAGCGCCATCCCGAACAATCCGGTGCCGGTTGCCGCCATGACCCTGATCCTGGGTGTCGACAAGTTCATGTCGGAGTGCCGGGCCATCACCAACCTGATCGGCAACGGCGTCGCCACGGTGGTGGTCAGCCGCTGGGAGGGTGAACTCGATCAGGAGAAGCTGAACCAAGTGATGGCGCATCCCTTCTCCATCGGCACCGACATTTCCGACCACGCGCCGAACATGGACCAGGAGCCTGCTCCCCGTCCGGCGGTCGCCGCGCAATAGGGCGAGGACATGGACCCGGCGCATCTCCGCATCGGGATCGACCTCGGCGGCACCAAGATCGCCGGCATCGTTCTCGATGCCGGCGGAGCCGTTCGCGCCGAGGGCCGGATCCCGACCCCGAGGGACGATTACGACGCGACCCTCGACGCGATCGTGTCGCTCGTCCTGCGGATGGAGCGCGAGGCAGGCGGCATCGGCAGTGTCGGCATTGGTATGCCTGGCGCGGTCTCGCCACGCAGCGGCCTCGTGAAGAACGCCAACTCGGTCTGGCTGAACGGCAGGCCCTTCGTCATCGATCTCGAGGCGCGGCTCGGTCGGCCGGTCCGAGCGGAGAACGATGCCAATTGCCTCGCGGTCTCCGAGGCGGTGGATGGCGCGGGTGCCGGGGCGCGGGTCGTCTGGGCGATCATCCTAGGGACCGGCGTCGGTTCCGGCATCGCCATCGATGGTGTGGCCCTGTCGGGCGCCAACCGCATCGCGGGCGAATGGGGGCACAATCCACTCCCCGCGCCTCGCGACGACGAACGGCCCGGTCCCGCCTGCTATTGCGGCCGGCAGGGCTGTATCGAGACGTGGCTCTCCGGGCCGGGGTTCGCCGCCGACCATGGCAGGCGGACCGGAGCGGCCGCCCCGATGGGCGAATCCGTCATTGCCGCCGCGCGGGCGGGCGATGCAGCCGCATGCGAAAGCGTCGCTCGCTATCGGGAAAGGCTCGCCCGCGCGATGGCCGGCGTGATCAACGTCCTCGACCCCGATGTGGTGGTTCTCGGTGGTGGGCTGTCGACCGTGCCGGAACTGACCGCCGACCTGACCGGACTGATCCGTCCGCATGTCTTCTCGGGAGAATGCGAGACGCCGATCCGGGTGAGCCGCCACGGCGACGCTTCCGGCGTGCGGGGTGCAGCCTGGTTATGGGGCCTCCACGCCTGAACCTCTCCCCATCGTTCCCCGCAGCCGGTATGGACGGGGCATCGCATAACGACGTGAGCGTATTCCCATGACGAGTCTGGCTTCCCTCGATCCCGCCGCCCGCGACGCACTTCACGCAGAGGCCCGCGACGCCTACGAGGCCTTCAAGGCCCGTGGCCTGAAGCTCGACATGACCCGCGGCAAGCCGTCGCCCGAGCAGCTCGACCTGTCCAGCGCGATGATGTCCCTTCCGGGGAACGGCGACCACTTCGCCGAGGCCGGCGACGATGCGCGCAATTACGGCGGCCTCCAAGGCCTGCCAGAGGCGCGCGCCCTGTTCGCGCCGATGGTGCAGGCGCCGGCCGCCCAGATTGTCATCGGTGACAATTCCAGCCTCGCGCTCATGCACGATTGCATCGCCTGGGCTCTGCTGAAGGGCGTGCCCGGCTCGGAGAAGCCCTGGTCGAAGGAAGAGGAGCCGGTCTTCCTTTGTCCCGTCCCGGGCTATGACCGCCACTTCGCCATCTGCGAGGCCCTGGGCATCCGCATGCTGCCCGTCCCCATGACCGGCGAAGGGCCGGACATGGACGTGGTCGAGAAGCTTGCCGCCGATCCCGCGGTCAAAGGCATGTGGTGCGTGCCGAAATACGCCAATCCGAGCGGCGAGACCTATTCCGACGAAACAGTCCGGCGCCTCGCTTCCATGAAGACCGGCGCTCCCGACTTCCGCCTTTTCTGGGACAACGCGTACACGGTCCATCACCTCACCGCGACGCGCCACCCCCTCGCCGACATCCTCACCCTCTGCGAGGAAGCCGGCCATCCCGACCGGCCCTTCATCTTCGCCTCGACCTCCAAGATCACCCTGGCGGGAGCAGGCATCGCCGTGTTCGCCTCCTCGCCGGAAAACGTGCGCTGGTTCCTCGGCCGCTCGTTCTTCCGCACCATCGGGCCGGACAAGCTCAACCAGCTGCGCCACGTCCGCTTCCTCAAGGACATGGCTGGCATCGAGGGGCATATGGAGAAGCAGCGCGCGCTCATCGCGCCGAAGTTCCAGGCCGTTCTCGACGCGCTGGAGGCCCGGCTCGGCGGAACCGGCGCAGCCACCTGGACGAAGCCCGAAGGCGGCTACTTCATCACCGTCGATACGGTGGACGGCGCGGCGCAGCGGACCGTTGCCCTCGCCAAGGAAGCCGGCATCGCCCTGACGCCCGCCGGCGCGACCTCGCCCTATGGACGCGACCCGCATGACCGCACCCTGCGCCTCGCCCCTACCTTCCCTTCACTGTCGGACGTGAAGGCGGCGGCGGAGGGGATCGCGCTCTGCATCCTCCTCGCCGGACTGGAGACACAGCAGGCGGCCTGACCAGCGTCGGCCGCTATTCGCTCCCCTCGGCGCAGGGCGATCGCATATGACACCACACCGTCATTCCGGGTCGCCACAGGCGAGCCCGGAATCCAGAGCCGCTGACAGTGTAAAGTCCTGCACCACTTGAGTTTCTGGATCCCGGGCTCCGCTGCGCGGACCCGGGATGACGGGGTGGTACCGGCGGGTTTCTGATAAGCAAATCGGCATATGCGATAGCCCTGCCTCGGCGAGAGGGGGGGGGGCGATGGCGGCCGACGATGAGGCACAGGATATGGACGGATCCCTACCGCTCTCTTTGCCCGTGATGGGGAAGGTGGGCGGACCCGGCATCGCTCGATAAGCGACCGGCGCGTGATCGGCTGGCCGGCATGTGAGCGTGAAACGCGATAGGCGAGACCAAGTACGGCGTCGCCCCCGGGGGCGACGGTGATGCGGCCGAACCTAGTCGTTCAGCGGAATCCGCCGACGCGACGATCCCGCTTACGCTCGGCGGCCGGTTGATACGCGATCTGAGCGTGGTGAGTGCAATAGGGCAGGCCGGTGATCGAGCGGTCGCCGCAATAGTGGAAATCCGGCGAGGTCGGATCGCCCAGCGGCCAGCGGCACATGGATTCGCGTAGATCCATGATCGTCACGCGCTTGGACACGGCCAGCGGCGTGGCCTGAGGCATGACCAAGGCGGTTGTCTCGGGAAATGCCAGGCTCGGCGTCGCGACGGGATCGGCCACGGGGGCGAATTCCACGACCGTGTCGGCCTCGGTCTCGGGTGCCCGTGCCGCGGGCTTCTTCCGGCCATTACCCGGCGAATCCGCTGCCTTCACGCGGCCCGAAAGGCCGAGCCTGTGGACTTTGCCGATGACCGCATTGCGGGTGACGCCGCCGAGCTGGGCCGCGATCTGGCTCGCGCTCAGGCCCTCGTCCCAGAGACGCCGCAGTAGCTCGACACGCTCGTCCGTCCAGCCAGCACCGGTATCCGTCATCGCCCCCTCCGACATCCGCTCGATTCCCCCGACCGGCACCGAACGAACCCTGCGAAAACCCGCATGGCCTGACCGTCCAATACCATACAGATGGTGGTCGCCCAGGGCACCCTTACGACGACGATCGGAACCGTACAGGACGCTTCGATGCCGATGCAAGGGCGCCCGAAAGCCGGGACGGACTTTCCACCGGCAAACCGTCGGGGGCGTCTCGGCTGTATTCTGAAGGGGCGGCGGCGATGCGGCTCCGCCATGAGTGCGACGGCATAATCCTCCGCCGTATCCGACAGTATCGCCCGCCGGCTCAGCTTTCCCTTGACCTGACGCGGGATCGGGCGAGAAGCGCGTGTTTCACCAAGAGCCGAGAAGTGAAGGACAGGTCATGGTCGCGCCCGATCCGACCGAGGGACGCCGCTCCGGCGAGGTGCCGCCACGCCTCGAAACACGCGGCCTGCGTGTCGATTTCGGTCGCAAGCTCGCTCTCGACGACGTCTCCCTCGCCGTTCGCGCGGGCGAGATCATCGCCCTTCTGGGTGATTCCGGCTGCGGCAAGAGCACCCTGCTACGTGCGGTGGCGGGGCTCGAACAGCCAAGCGGCGGCCTCGTCCTTCTCGATGGGCAGATCATGGGCCCGAGGGTGCCGCCGGAGGAGCGGGGCGTCGGATTGATGTTCCAGGACTACGCCCTGTTCCCCCACCTCACCGTCATGCAGAACGTTCGCTTCGGCCTTCACCGGCTGCGCGCCGATGAGGCCGATGCCGTGGCGAGGGCGCGGCTGGAACAGGTCGGCCTCGCCGACCGGGCCGCGAGTTATCCCGGCGACCTGTCCGGCGGCGAGAGCCAGCGCGTGGCGCTCGCCCGCGCGTTGGCGCCGGGGCCACGCGTGCTGCTCCTCGACGAGCCCTTCTCCAATCTCGACCGGCGCAACCGCGACCGGGTCCGGGCCGACACGATCTCGGTGCTGCGCGCCACGGGCGCGACGGCGCTCCTGGTGACGCACGACCCGGAGGAGGCCTTGCTGGTGAGTGACCGGATCGTCCTGATGCGGAGCGGACGCATCGTCCAGATCGGCACCGGTGCGGATCTCTACCGGCGTCCCGTCTCGCATTTCGCCGCGAGCTTCTTCGGTGATCTCATCGCTTTCCCCACGCGCTGCATCGACGGCGCGGCAACGACGCCGCTCGGCAAGTTTCCGGCGCCGGGAATCGCCAGCGGCGCAAGGGTGGCCGCCTGCGTCAGGCCCGAGGCGATTCTGCTATCCGGCGCGGAAATTGGTCATCCGGCGCGGGTCATCCGCCGGCGCTTCCTCGGACCCGTCGCGGAATTGACCCTGGCGGCGGAGGGGTTCTCCGACACGTTCCGCCTTACCGTCGCGGAAGAGACATCGGCGGGGGAGGGCGATTGCGTCGGCCTCAGGCTCGCTAACGGCGCGGGGTTGGTTTTTCCGCTCGAGACGGATTAATTCCGCTTGGTTGCTCGTGCTTGGCAATATCCAGAAGTATAGTTTTTAACGATAATAAACTGAAGACATAAGTCTTGCTTTTCTCGTGAAGATGCGGCCCAGAACCGTTCGCCACGGGAAGAGGAATGGACGTCATGGTCGGTTGGGTCTCGAAATGTCTGGTCGGCGGCGCGACGGCTTTCGCCTGGATCTCCGGAGCGACGGCCGCCGAGGTCAATATCTACACCACGCGCGAGCCCGGCCTGATCAAGCCCTTGCTCGATGCCTACACGGCCAAGAGCGGCGTCACCGTCAACACCGTTTTCGTCGAAAAGGGCCTCGCCGAGCGCGTGGCCTCCGAGGGCGAGCGGTCTAAGGCAGACGTGCTCATGACCGTCGATATCGGCAATCTCATCGAACTCGTGGATCGCGGCTTGGCGCAGCCGGTCCGTACGGAGACCTTGGAAGCCGCTGTCCCGGCTCCCCTGCGCGATGCCGGTGGTCTCTGGTACGCCCTCTCCATGCGCGCCCGCGTCGCCTATGCCGACAAGGACCTCGCGGAGAAGGCCCTGACCTACGAGGATCTCGCCGACCCGAAATGGAAGGGCAAGCTCTGCCTGCGCGCGGGCCAGCACCCTTACAACACGGCGCTCATCGCCCATTACATCGTCAAGCACGGGCCGGATAAGGCGAAGGAATGGCTGACCGGCGTCAAGGCCAATCTCGCGCGCAAGCCGGCCGGTGGCGACCGTGACGTAGCCCGCGATATCCTGGCCGGAACCTGCACCGTCGGTCTCGGCAACTCGTACTATGTCGGGCTGATGCGCTCGGGCAAGGGTGGCCCGGACCAGCAGAAATGGGGCGACGGGATCAAGGTCGTACTGCCGGTCTTCACGAGCGGTGGCACCCACGTGAACGTCTCCGGCGCCGTCGTCGCGAAAGGCGCGCCGAACCGCGACGAAGCGGTCAAGCTTCTCGAATACCTCGTCTCGGACGAGGGCCAGGGCCTCTATGCGAAGGCCAATTTCGAGTATCCGGTGAAGGTGGGCGCGCCGATCGACCCCCAGCTCACCGCGCTGGGCCCGCTGACCATCGATACCGTGCCCCTGGCCGAGATCGCCCGTAACCGGAAGGCCGCGAGCCTGCTGGTGGATACGGTCGGCTTCGACAACTGAAGCCCAGGCCGATGCGGGTGGCTGCCGAACTGGCCGGATCGGAGGCCGCGCTCGGCACGGACGTCGTTCCGCGCCCGGCGTCGCGCCTGCGCGCCGGGCCTCTCGCCTGGGCGGCGGGAGCGCTGGCGCTCGCCGCCCTGATCCTGAGCCCGGTCGTATCCCTGTCGCTGACGGCGGCGGGGGGATCGAGCGAGGTCTGGCCGCATCTCCTGGTGCATGTCCTGCCGCAGGCGACGCTCACCACTGCGTTGCTCCTCGGCGGCGTCGGCCTCCTCGTCGTCATGCTCGGGGTCGGCTCCGCCTGGCTCGTCTCAGCCTACGAGTTCCGGGGCCGACGCCTCCTGGAAATCGGGTTGCTGCTGCCCTTGGCGGTGCCGACCTACATCGTCGCCTTCGCCTATCTCGACCTGCTTCATCCGATAGGCCCGGTCCAGACCGCGCTTCGCGATGCTCTCGGCGTCGCGCGGCCGAAGGATCTGCTGCTGCCCGAGATCAGGTCCCTGCCGGGCTGCATCCTGCTTCTCGGCTTCGTGCTCTATCCATACGTCTACCTGCCGACGCGGGCGCTGTTCCTGATGCAGGCAGGCACGCTCATCGAGGCGGCGCGCATTCTCGGACGGTCGCCGATGGCGGTCTTCTTCCACGTCGCCTTGCCGCTGGCGCGCCCCGCCATCGCCCTCGGCACCAGCCTCGCCCTGATGGAGACACTCAACGATATCGGCGCCGCCGAATTTCTTGGCGTAAGGACGCTTACGGTTCAGGTCTACGCCACCTGGATCAACCGCTCCGATCTGCCCGGCGCCGCGCAGATCGCGCTGGTCATGCTGGCGATGGTGCTCCTGCTGCTGGCGGCCGAACGCTGGGGCCGGCGGGGGCGCGGCTATTCCGGCACGGCACAGCGCCAGCGCGGCATGGCCCGCCATCGCCTGTCCGGCGCGTCGGTCCTGGCCGCCTTGTGTCTCGGCACTCTTCCCATCGCCATCGGTTTCCTGATTCCGGCGGCCCATCTCGTCCATTCCGCCATCGCCCGCGTGACCCGGCTGGGATTTCCCCGGGGAGTCATCGCCGAGGCGGGAAACACCCTGCTCTATGCCGGCCTCGCCACCCTGCTGGCGGCGATATGCGGCTTCCTCGTCGCCGCCGGCCCGCGCCTCGTCGCGCGACGTTTCGGGCAGGGGCTGATCCGCATCGCCGCCCTCGGCTACGCGCTTCCCGGCGCGATCCTGGCGATCGGGCTCCTCGGCCCGCTGGCTCTCGCCGATGCTTCCCTGTCCCGTGTCACGACGGCGCTCTTCGGCGTCGCCCCGGCCATCATCGGAGTCGGAGCGGGTGGCGCCCTCGTCGTCGCCTATCTGGTGCGCTTCCTCGCGGTCGGTGTCGGCGCCTGCGAGGCCGGCCTGTCGAAAGTGCCGGCCTCCCTCGGGGAAGCCGGGCGCATGCTCGGCCGGGGGGCTGTCGGCACGCTGATGCGCGTCCACCTGCCGATGACGTGGCCGGCTTTGCTGAGCGGAGCGCTCCTCGTCTTCGTCGACTGCGTCAAGGAACTGCCCGCGACCCTGCTCCTGCGCCCGCTCAACGTCGAGACCCTCGCGACCCATCTCTATGGGGAGGCGGTGCGCGGTACTTACGAGGACGGCGCGGTGGCGGCCCTCCTCATCGTCGTCGTCGGCCTGATCCCGGTGGCTTTGCTCCTCCGCTTCGGCTCGCCGGAGCGGACCCCGAGGGGCGGTTGAGGTTCGGGATCGAGGCCGTTCGCCGGGCTTCCGAACCTTATCGTATGCCGGCTCGGCATAGTCGCTGCCGACCAACGCGACAGAGGCCCTTGACGGGCGCGTGGGCCTCGCCCTAGAAGGCCCTCGGTCCGGGTGCGTAGCTCAGCGGGAGAGCATTCGCTTCACACGCGAAGGGTCACAGGTTCGATCCCTGTCGCGCCCACCATTCCCCTCAAGCCGCAGCGATAGCCGGCACGAGGGTCTCGACCGCATCCACCAAGTCATCGAAATGCTGGATCACCCGCGTGGGGCCGAGTTGCTCCACCGGCAGGTCGGTATAGCCGAACGGCACCGCGATCACCGGAATGCCGGCAGCCTTCGCGGCATCGATATCGGCGCGGGAATCACCCACCATCACCGCGCGCGAGACGTCGCCCTTCGCCTGCTCCACCGTGAGGGTGATATGGGCCGGATTGGGCTTGTAGACCGGGAACGTGTCGCGACCGCAGATGGCGGCGAAGCGGCCGGCAACACCGAGCTCCTCAAGCAGTTGCTTGGCATGGGCCTCGACCTTGTTGGTGCAGACCGCCAGCAGGAAGCCGCGGGCGCTCAGCATCTCGAGCGCCGTCTCGACGCCGGGGAACAGGTAGGAATGCTCGCTGAGATGGCGGCCGTAATGGTCGAGGAAATCGACGAACAGGGTCTGCAGCCTTGTGTCGTCGAGCGTTTCCCCCGCCGCCTCGAAGCCACGCTGGATCAGCGCCTTCGCGCCGGCGCCGATCATGTCGCGGGCTTGATCCAGGGGCAGTGTCGGCAGGCCTTCGCGGGTGAGGATCGCGTTGAGGGTGCCGACGAGGTCACCCGCGGTCTCGGCAAGGGTTCCGTCGAGGTCGAACACGACGATGGGCGGCAGGCTTGGCATGGTGGCTCGCTGGGTTCTGTGGGTCGGTAAAGGGCGCGATGGTGAAGAACCGGTTTGCGCGGCGGTCCCCGCCCGATCAAGCGGCATGGCCCATTGGGAAAAGCCGGTTAGGGGACAAGGACTTACGCGATCGACCCGGATCCGGTATCCGATTCCACCCTCTAGAATCGTGACGTGGTGCGATCAAGGCATTCGCGAGCGGGTCACGGTTGCGCCGCAAGGCCGCTATAGGGGAGCGGCCGTGAGATTCCCTTGTCTTCATCTGGACACGAAGGCGACCATGCGTTCGACCCTGCCGACCGATCCCGCGTTCAAACTCATGGTTCCGGCCGCTTCCGCCCGTTCGCGGGGGCGGCGCTGGAGCAATTTTGGATGCCGGGTAGCGATCACCCTCAGCGTTCTCGCCGGCACTGTCGGCGCCGCGTCCGCCGCCTCCTTCGAGTTCGTGCCCGCGCCGCAGATCGACCTCAACAGGGTCTATCGCGTGGACAAGGTCACCGGCGAGGTCACGTCCTGCCAGTACGGCCTGCGCGAGGGTGCGGTGGGCAGCGTCGGCCTCACCGTGTGCTACGGCTCAGGGGAGGGCGCCAGCGCCCAGGCCCCGTCCGAATATGGCCTCGTCGCCTCCCGCCACACCCGGGAGGCCGGGGTGTTCCGCGTCAACTACCGCACGGGTGAGATGAGCATCTGCTACGTCCAGCTCCAGAAGGAAGCGGTGGTGTGCACGGCCCAGGCGAACCCGGCCACCAGCGGTCCCGAAGAGGCCGTGGCCACGGGGCAGGCGCCCGGCCGAGCGGGGCCGAGTGCCACACCGCCCCAGAACACCCGGCCCTGACGACAATCGCTGCGTGTTCTCGGCAAGTGCCGCGTTCGGCAAGTGCTCCGTTGGACGCCGTTGCCAGCCGTGCTAGGGCCTCGGGACTTTCAGCGGCCCAGCCCGTAGCCCGAGAGCCCATCCATGCATCTGGTCCCCGCCCTCCCGACGAACCGGTCTCCCTCGTGAGCGGACCCGATCTGCGTCGTGCCGCCGCTGCCCGCGCCCTCGACCTCGTCGAGGATGGGATGCGACTCGGCATCGGTACCGGCAGCACCGCCAACGTGTTCGTGGAGCTTCTCGGCGCCAGGGTGCGCGAGGGACTCAAGGTGACGGGTGTACCGACCTCGGAGGCGACGCGAATCGCCGCCGAGCGCGTCGGCATTCCCCTGGCCACCCTAGAAGACCTGCCCGAACTCGACCTCACCATCGATGGCGCTGATGAGATCGATGCCGCGATGCGTCTGGTGAAGGGCGGCGGCGGCGCACTCCTGCGCGAAAAGATCGTGGCTTTCGCGAGCCGCCGTATGGTGGTGATCGCCGACGCGGCGAAATCCGTGACCACCCTCGGCGCGTTTCCGCTGCCGGTGGAGGTCAATTCGTTCGGCCTCGGCGCGACCCGCATCGCCGTGGGAAAGGCCATCGAGAGTGCTGGCTGCGCGGGCGATCTCGTGCTGCGCTCCGGACCCGGCGGCTCGCCCTTCGTGACAGATGGCGGCCATCTCATCCTCGATGCCCATCTGAAGGTCATCGCCGATTCCGATCGCCTGTCCGCCGCGCTCTGGGCGGTGCCCGGCGTGGTCGAGCACGGTCTGTTCATCGGGCTCGCCACGGGCGCAATCCTGGCGGAGGCCCGTGACGGGCAGGCGCATGTCACCTGTCTCGGCGCGGTCTGACGCGCTTCCCCATCCGCTTGATTTCTCGACACGTCTTTCCGGAGCGCTCGCATGTCCCGCCGCCCCCTCTTTTTCGTCCTGACCGCCTCGGTCCTCGCCGGAATCCTCTCCGTCTCGGCTCCGACCGCCGGCCTGGCTCAGGCGCAGAAGCCTGCCGCGCCGGCCAAGCCCGGGGCCAAGCCCGCCGCACCTGCGCCCGCCACGCCCGCGGCCCAGCAGCCGACCTACACGCCGAACCATCTGGCCCTGGCCCGCGAAGTCACCCTCAGCTCCGGCATCGCCCGGTCGTTCGACTCGATTCTTCCGGCCTTTGGCCAGCAGATCAAACAGGCGGCCATCACCCGCCCGGACCTGACCAAGGATCTCGATGAGGTTCTCACCTCCCTGGCGCCCGAGATGGAACTGCAAAAGCAGATGATGATCGAGACGGCGGCCAAGATCTACGCGAGCCGCCTGTCCGAGGCGGAGCTCACCGAGATCGTCGCCTTCTTCCATTCGGCGGCGGGCAAGCGCTACGTCGAGACCCAGCCGCAGGTGCTCGACGAGATCGTCCAGGCCATGCAGAACTGGACCCAGGGCGTGTCCGAATACATGATGGTCCGTGTGCGTGCCGAGATGGGCAAGCGCGGCCACGAACTCCAGTAACCGTCCGGTCCGCCCGTCTCCAATGATCTCTTTCCCGCCCCGATCGGAGACGGTCGCGCGCCTACGTGCCACCGGTGCCATCACACTCGCCATCCTTCCGGTGGCCATGGCGCTGGCCAATCGGTCGAGCCCAACCGTCGTCGGCCTCTCCGCCTCGTTCTTCCTCATCGCCGGGCTGATCGAGGATGCGCGCGGTACGGTGCGGTTCGTGGCGAGGCCGCTCGCCACGCCGATCGGTCTCGCAGTCCTCGGCTTCGTCGTCTGGTCGCTGGCGAGCATCTCCTGGAGCCCGGTGAAGGATCTGTCCTGGCGCAACATGCAGGAATTCCTGCCGACCGTCGTGGGGGCCTATCTCCTCGCGCGCCTCGCGCCCGGAAACATGCCGGCCTTCACGCCCCGGCTCGCCGCCTGGTCCATCGCGATCGCCGGGCTCTACATCGTCGTGGCCCTGGCCAACCACCTTCCCCTCCATCGGGCGATGGGCTCACGGGTGGCGCTGTTCGTCTTCAATCGCCCAGCCCTGACGATCGCGCCCGTAATGGGGCCCCTGGCTTATCTTCTCTACCGGCGCGGGCATGGGATCGCGGCGCTTTTGGTGATCGTGATCAGTACCGGGGCCATCCTGCGATCGATCAGCGGCGCCGCCGCCATGGGTCTCGCAGCCGGTGCCATCACGGCCCTCATCGCCGTCCTGACCCCTCGCCGGGTCGGGCTCACCATCGTGGGCGCTGCCCTGGCTCTCGCCCTCGTCCTCTCGCCGATCGAGGGGGATATTCTTCAGAAAGTCATGCCCGATGCCATCCACGAGCGTCTGGTCCAGAGCAGTTCGCGCGCACGGGTCGCCATCGCTCGCAGCTTCGGCGCGGCCGTAGCCCTCGATCCCTGGCAAGGCGCCGGGTTCGGGACCTCGGCGCGATTCATCGATACGCCCGTTGCCGCACGGATCGAGCCCGGCCTGCGCCCGATGCTGGCGGTGGGCCACCCGCACAACATCTTCCTGCAGATCTGGGCTGAGCTCGGCATCGTCGGCGCAACCCTGGCCGGGGCAATCCTGATGATGATGGTGGCGCTCATCGGACGCCTGCCGCGCGGGGAAAGCGTCATCGCCCTCGGCCTCGTGGGGTCGTGCACGGCCGTCGCCTTCGTGGAGCACGGGGCCTGGCAGGGCTGGTGGATCGCGGCTGTCGGTGCTGCCGTCGCCTGGACGCGCGAGGCTGGCAAGGAGCCGGCATGAAACCCGGCCCGTCCTGGCCGCTTCAGGCGGCCTCGGCCTCGACGCGGTTACGGCCGGAGGATTTGGCGCGGTAGAGCGCGAGGTCCGCCCGCTTCAGCATATCGGCCGGTCCCGAATCGTCGGCATGGCGGCACGCTACCCCGATGGAGACGGTGACGTGGATGTCCCGCGTTTCCCGCTGGATCAGGAACGGCACCGCTTCGATGCGTTCGCGGATGCGCTCGGCGATGTGATGGGCGGCGTCCGGCTCCGCATCGGGCAGGATGATGACCACCTCTTCGCCGCCATAGCGGGCGACGATATCGATCTCGCGGGTATGCAGGCGGATGCGGTTGGCAAAGGAGCGGAGCACCTCGTCACCGGCATCGTGACCATAGGTGTCGTTGATCGTTTTGAACCGGTCGATATCGAGCATCAGCATCGAGACGGCGCGGTGACGCGGGGCGGCATCGGCGAACAGCACCGCGAGATGGCTGTCGAGGTAGCGCCTGTTGTGCAGCCCGGTGAGGCCATCCGTGACGGCCATTTCCATGGATGCCTGCACGGCGCCGCGCAGGGTTTCCGAAAAGCGGCTGCGACGCAGCTGGGTGCGCACGCGGGCGACGAGCTCGTTCCGGTCGACCGGGCGCAGCAGATAATCGTGTACGCCGAATTCGAGGCCGCGGATGACCCGCGCCCTTTCGTTCTCCTCGGCGATCATCATCACCGGCATGTTGCGGATGCGGTCGAGGGACAGGATCTGGCTGCAGAGGCGCAGGCCGTCGAACCCCTGAAGGTCGAGGCTCACGAGAGCCAGCTCGAAATCCCCTTCGATGGCCAGGACCAGGGCGTCGTGCGGATCGGCGACCACGGTGACCCGATGGTGCTGGCTGAGGGCCGCCGATAGCCGCTCGGCCGAGCTCGCCCGATCTTCGACCAGCAGGATCGAGGCATTCTGGCCGTCCTCGGCGGTGGCGAGGGCGAGGGGATCGCCCATGCCGAATTCCCGGGAGGCGAGCGCCCTTTGGCGCAGCTCGTCGGTGACCGCCTTGAGGCGGACGAGGTTGCGTACCCGCGCGAACAGGGCGGTGTCGTCGATGGGCTTCGTCAGGAAGTCGTCTGCCCCCGCATCGAGGCCGCGCAACCTGTCCGCCGGTTGGTCGAGGGCCGTCACCATCACGACCGGAAGGTGGGCGGTGGTCGGACTGCTCTTGAGGCGGCGGCAGACTTCGAACCCGTCCATGCCCGGCATCATCACGTCGAGCAGGACGAGATCGCACAGGCCCTTCTCACAGATCGAGATCGCATCCGGCCCGTTCATGGCCGCCAGAACGTCGAAATACTCGAGCGACAGCTTGGTCTCGAGCAGCTTCACATTCGGAAAGAGATCATCGACGATCAGGATGCGGGCCGACATCGTTCCTCGCTCAAGTTAACGGGCTCGACGGGACGACCCTGTCGACGGTGTGCTCCTCAACGGGCTCCGTCGCCGAGGTAGAGGCGGACGGTGGCAAGAAACTTGGCAACCGAGATCGGCTTCGACAGATAGGCTTCGCAGCCCCCCTCGCGGATGCGCTCCTCATCGCCCTTCATGGCGAAGGCCGTGATGGCGATGACGGGGATATGCTTGAGGTCGTCGTCTTCCTTCAGCCATTTCGTGACTTCGAGGCCGGAAACCTCGGGAAGCTGGATGTCCATCAGAATCAGGTCGGGACGGTGGGCGCGGGCGAGTTCGATCGCCTCGATCCCGTTGGCCGTCTTGAGAGTCGCGTAGCCATGCCCTTCCAACAGATCGTTGAAGAGCTTCATGTTCAGCTCGTTGTCCTCGACGATGAGCACTGTTTTCGGCATGGCTCATTGTTCCCGGCAGGCTGGCGGCGCATTTTGGAAGGACCGGCGTCCCGCTCGATGAGAACCTAAGGGATACATGTTGACGAAACGCAAATCCGACCGCCCCGATCAATCCGCGGAGCAGGTCGCCATCTCGGTGCTCGGATGGATCGCGGAGGACGGCGACAGGCTCTTGCCGTTCATGGCCTCCTCCGGCCTGACACCCGATACGTTGCGGGAGAGTGCTGCCGATCCCGCCTTTCTCTCGGCGGTCCTGGACCATGTCATGGGCGACGAAGCCGTGCTGATCGCCTGTGCCACGGCACTCGATATGAAACCGGAGCGCATTGCCGACGCGTGGCGCCGTCTCGGCCCCCCCGATCCCGATGCCGATTTCGGCTGACGCCCCGGTCCGGCGGCCGGCAACGTAGGGCTGCGCGCCGCCACTCCCGTATGGGGGCGACACGAAACGAGTGGACTTGAGCCTAAACCCGCCCGCCTCGACGAGGCGGCGGGGCGACAGGCGTCATGGCTTGCACTCGGCCTCGGTCTTGGCCTCGGCCTTGTGCAGGTCGAGACGGCTGAGGTCGCCCGCGATGGTGAAATCACCGTAGTTGAGGCTCAGTCCGCCGCTCACACCATTCTCGTAGAGGAGAAAGGAGAGGACGTAGACCGGGGTGCGCTCGCCCTGTCCGGCGGTGAAGTAGCTGAGGGTCACAGGCCAGCGCCGCATCCCCGCCATCTCGCCCTCGCGCAGGGGCTTGTCGCGGTCGGCCGCGCCATTCTTCGCGGGCTCGTCCGTGGTGACCGGCTTGCCGATCACCGCGAGCGTGTCGAAGATCTTGCGCCCGTCGTCCGACCCGTCGAACACCTTGGCCGACATCGTCGTCTCGCCGGCCTGTGCCGCTTCGATCATGCGGCGCATGTGGAAGGTCGGAAACAATACGGGGCCGGTCTCGGTGTATTGATCGCGCTTGGGCTCCTTGAGCTTGACCTTCAACGCCTCGGCACCGCTCTCGGCCGTTCCATCCACCGCCGTGGATGCGCTACCGTTGAGCACCGTGTTGGTCTTGAAGCGGAAATGATGTCCGTCGCCGCCCTCAAAGGTGGTGTTGCGCAAATCGGAAAGACGCTTGCCGGTCTCGCCGCTGTCGAGCTCCGTCACCTGCCGGGTCTGCATCGTGTAGCCCTTGCAGGCATCGCCGCTGAACTCGAGGACGATGCGACCCCGCGCACTCTCCACCGCCCGCGCGCCCCGGCTCTCGGCCAGCGACAGGTCGTAGACTGCGCGGTGGCCGGCCAGTCGCATCGGCGCGGCCTCGGCGATGGCCGTGAAGGCGGCGAGTGCGCCGAACGCGATGGCGAGGGTGGAACTTGGCAACCGCATGAGGTCTCCCGATGGACGCGCCGGTCGAAGGGAACGGCGAGCCGATGCGTCGACACAGATAGGGGGTCGATGCCGGAGCGGCAACGGCGGCGTATTCTCGTGCGGTGGCGCGGGTCTCGAAGGCGGCCGGGCATCGGCCTCACCCGTCGAGAAGTGCCACACGTGATTCCTCGCCGGTTCGGTTCTCGCGGAAGCGTCCTTGCCGGATGAAGCGCAGGGAGGCCGCGATCGCAGCCCGGTTCAGGATCAGCAGGTCATGGGTGGAATGGATCGTCAGATGGTCGGTCATGCCGGCCACGCGGGTTCGCGCCACGCTGACACGGCCGTCATTGGGGCGAGGCAGGATCAGGAAGGATTCGATCAGCCAGATCGAGCGGTCCGCCGCGATGATCCCGAGGGGAAAATCGACCTCGCCGAGGAGCGCGACGAGATCCCGGTCGCGAAAGGTGGTGAGCTGCACCCCCGCCGGGCCGAAGAACAGGCGGTAGGGCAGCATCCGGTGGAGGAAATCGGCGACTTCGCTGCCGCCATTCGGCGTTCCCAGCATCACCACGCGGCCGAGATTGGCCGGGCGATGCCGGTTGATGAGCCCGCGCGCGACGAGGCCGCCCATGGAATGGGTCACGAAATGCACCCGCGCGACCCCGGCGGCGAAACCCGCCACCTGTGGCGCCACCTCGGCGACGATGCTGGCGAGGTCTGCCTTCCGCCCCGGATAATTCAGGTTGAGGGTGAGGAATCCCTCGGCCCTGAAGGCGCGCTCCATCCGCCCGAGGGAGGCCGAGCGGCGCGCGATGCCGTGAAGCAGTACGACGCCTTCCCGGGCGCGGGCTTCCCCTGGCCGATCGTCCGGGCCAAGGAAGGTGAGCGGCAAAGCCGTCATCGGGTGTCTCCCCGCAGCGCATCGCCCGATCATCGGGCTGCCGAAGGGGTAGAGCCCGCCACGGCCATGACGCAAGCGAGGAAACGTCCGATGCCGGCCACACTCGCGTGAGCGCCAGCGCCAGGGATCGCCGAAGCCTGTTCGGCCATCTCGCGCTGTTCACGGCGCTTTATGGCGGGTACGGCGCGCTGTCGCCGTTCCTGCCGCTGTTCCTCGAACAGCGCGGATTGTCGGCGCAAGAGATCGCCTGGCTCCTGGCGATCGCGATGCTGGTACGGATGGGTGCCGGGCCGCTGGCCGGACGGATCGCCGACCGATGGGGGATCGTCGGCCCGGTCTTCACTCTTGCCGCCGCCCTGACGGGGGTGGCGGCCTCGGCCCATCTGGCGGGTGCTGGTTTCGCCGGTCTCTTCATCGTCGCTCTCGCCTATGCGGTCTTCACCGCGCCCCTGGCCCCGTTCGCCGATGCCCTCGCCCTCTCGGCTTCGGAAGGTGGGCGACGCTTCGCCTATGGCTGGGTGAGGGGGGCCGGTTCGGCCGCCTTCATCCTGGCCACCAGCCTCGCCGGCATGGTGGTGGTGACCGTCGGAATCAGAGGCGCGATCCTCCTCGGGGCGGGGCTCTTCATCGCCGCCGGCTTCGCAGCCTGGACGCTGCCGACCCAGCCGATCGCTGAGCCCGCGAGACCGGCCGCAGGGCGAGGCCTGATGATCGTCCTGGCGAACCGGCGGTTCGGGCTCGTCGTCCTCGCCGCTTCCCTGATCCTCGGCGCCCATGCCTTGCACGACGCTTTCGCGATGATCCTGTGGAGCCGCAATGGCATCACGCCGGATGTCGCCGGGTTGCTCTGGGCGGAGGCGGTGGCGTCGGAAATCGTGGTCTTCCTCGTCGCCGGCCCATGGATCCTGGCGCGGCTGGATCCGGGTCGGGCGATCGGGCTCGCCGCCCTCGTCGGGGCGCTGCGATGGGGGATCAGTGCCGAGATTGTGTCGCTGACCGCGCTCATGGCGATCCAGTGCCTGCACGGGCTCACCTTCGCGCTCCTGCATCTCGCCTGCTTGAAGGAGATCGGCCGCTGCGTGCCACAGGACCTCACCGCCACGGCCCTGACCCTCTATGGTCCCCTCGGCCTTGGCCTGTCCTCTGCCCTGTTCACGCTTGCGGCCGGTCCGCTCTTCGCCGCTTACGGGGCGTCGGGGTTCTGGGTCATGAGCGGGGTCAGTCTCGCGGCCCTTCCGGTGGCGGTTCTTCTGGCACGCGGCGAGCGGTCGCGATCGGGCGAGAGAGTACATAGATAGAACATGGTTCCCATGCAGAAGAGCCCATGCCCAGCGTCGCCGATATCCTGATCCCGCTCGCGCTCGACAACGCCTATAGCTACGCCGTGCCCGCCGGGCTGGTCCTGTCGCCGGGCGATGTCGTGCAGGTGCCGCTCGGGCCGCGTGAGACGGTGGGTGTGGTCTGGCAGGTGGCGGAGAGCCCCGGCGGCTCCAACCTGCGGCAGGTAACGGGGCGAATCGAAGCGCCGCCCCTGTCCGACCCGTTGCGCGAACTCGTCGATTGGCTCGCCCGCTACACCCTGGCGCCGAAGGGCTCGGCTCTGGCCATGGCCCTGCGCCTGCCCGACGAGGCGGCGCGCGGCGAGACCTCGCGGATCGGCGTGCGCGGTTCGGGCAAGCCGCCCGCCCGGCCGACCGCGGCGCGGATGAAGGTGCTGGCAGTCACCGCCGATGGGGCGATGCGCGGCAAGAGCGCGCTCGCCAAGGAGGCGGGCGTCTCGCTCAGCGTGGTCGACGGCCTCATCGATGATGGCGCCCTCGAAGCCGTGGCTCTGGCACCGGAGCCGGTGGCGCTCCCGCCCGATCCAGACCACGAGCGCGTCCCCCTGTCGGAGGCGCAAGACCAGGCGGCCCGTGACCTCATCGGCCTGGCCTTTCCCGCGCCGGAGGATGCGAAGGCGCCGACGATCCTCCTCGAAGGCGTCACCGGCTCGGGTAAGACGGAGGTCTATTTCGAGACCGTGGCCGAAGCCGTCCGGCGCGGGCACCAGGCCCTCATCCTGATGCCGGAAATCGCCCTGACGGCGCAGTTCCTCGACCGGTTCGCCGAGCGGTTCGGCGTCCGCCCGGCGACCTGGCATTCCGGCATCGGCTCGAAGCGCCGCGAGCGCCTGCGCGCCGGCGTGGCGGCGGGCGAGGTCTCGGTGGTGGTCGGTGCGCGCTCCGCCCTGTTCCTGCCCTTCACCGATCTCGGCCTCGTCGTCGTCGATGAGGAGCACGAAGCGGCCTACAAGCAGGAAGACGGCGTGCATTACCATGCCCGCGACATGGCGGTGGTGCGTGGCCGGCTGGAAAACTGCCCGGTGGTCCTCGCCTCGGCGACGCCCTCCATCGAGACAAAGGTCAATGCCGAGAAAGGGCGCTACGCCCATATCGTCCTGCCCGAACGCTTCGGCGGGCGGCGGCTGCCGGATATCCACGCCATCGACATGCGACTGGACAAGCCGGAGAAGGGCCGCTTCATCGCCCCGCCCCTGGTCAATGCCGTCCGCGCCACGATCGAGGCCGGCGATCAGGCGCTGCTGTTCCTCAACCGGCGGGGCTATGCGCCGCTCACCCTGTGCCGTGCCTGCGGCCACCGCTACCAGTGCCGCAACTGCTCGACCTGGCTGGTGGAGCACCGCTTCCGCAAGGCCCTGGTCTGCCACCAATGCGGCTATGCCGAGCGCCGGCCCGATGCCTGCACCGAATGCGGCACGTTCGACAACCTCACCCCCTGCGGGCCGGGGGTCGAACGCATCGCCGAGGAGGTGACGGAGCTGTTCCCGGACAAGCGCATCATCGTGCTCTCCTCCGACTTTCCCGGCGGCGCCGAGCGCCTGCGCGCCGAGTTGCAGAGCGTGGCGGACGGGGAATGCGACATCGTCATCGGCACGCAATTGGTCGCCAAGGGCCATAACTTTCCGCACCTGACCCTGGTGGGCGTGCTCGATGCCGATATCGGCCTGACTTCGGGGGATCCGCGCGCGGCGGAGCGGACCTTCCAGTTGCTGCAGCAGGTGACGGGCCGTGCCGGGCGCGGCGAGAAGCCGGGGCGTGCCCTGGTCCAGACCTACCAGCCCGACCATCCGGTCATCGCGGCCCTGCTGTCAGGCGACGCGACGCAGTTCTACGAGGAGGAAATCGCCGCTCGGGAAGCGGCGGGACTGCCGCCCTTCGGGCGTCTCGCCGCCCTCATCGTCTCGGCCAATGAGCGCGAGACCGCCGAGGCGCATGGACAGGCCCTGGCCCGTGCCGCCGATCCGCCCGACGGCGTGATGGTGCTGGGGCCAGCGGAAGCGCCGCTCGCGCTGATCCGGGGGCGCTACCGGTTTCGCCTGCTGGTCAAGACCGAGCGGGCCGTCGATCTGCAGGCGTATCTGCGCGATTGGCTGAAGCGGGGACCGAAGGTTCGCGGCAACGTGAAGGTCGCCATCGACGTAGACCCTCAGAGTTTCCTATAACCCTGGCCTGACGTTCGCTTGGGTAGCGTTCGACCTGAAGACCTAACGCCCTGAAGATCTTCGACCCCACGAGGAGTGCTGCACGTGCTGACCTACACCAAGAACCCGGATTCGACCGTCGCAGAAATCGTCGTGGATGGGCAGATCACCGACCAAGACATGAACACCGTGATCGCCGCCATGCAGGCCGACCTCGACAAGGGCGGCAAGCTCAAGCTTCTTGAGGATGTGCGCGAGTTCAAGGGCATGGAGCCCGCGGCCTTCTTCAAGGACGTCCGCTTCGGTCTCGCCATGATGAAGGGCGTCAGCCACGTCGCGCTCGTCACCGACGCATCCTGGCTGCGGATGATCGCCGATACGTTCGGCAAGGTGTCCCCGGCGCAGATCAAGACCTTCGACCGCGCCCATATCGACGAGGCACGGAGCTGGCTCGCCGCCGCTTAACGCACCCTACTCGGCCTGGGCGGTGCGCGTGGTCTGACGCCGCGCCGTCCAGCGCCCCGAGCAGAGCGGGGAAACCTTCCAGGTGCCGCTGCCCGAACGGGCGTCGAGCCGGCCGGAAGCCGCCCCGCTTGCGCCGCCATTCGAGACATTGAGCCCCACCGTTCCGTCGGTGCCGACGCGGCCGGTCATCGTCGCGCGGTCGGCCGACGAGATGAGCCGAACCTGACCGTCCTGGACCGAGACCGAGTAGCTGTAGCGGCTGTCGCAGATGCCACTCTCGGTCACGAGCTCGACGGACCACGCGCCATTGAAATTGCCGCCCTCGCGGCTGACGGCCGGTTGAAGATGAGCGGATGAGAGTCCGGCTCCGAGCGCCAGCACAGCCACGAGTTTCGACATGTTTCCCCCTGAGTTGAGATAGTTCACAGATTCCCACGGGCAGCCTTTCGGCGCTCTTGAGAGGAATCCTGCGTTCTGTGAGTTGTTGGATTGTATAGATCTAGGATGCTCAGGGCAAATTTATGGCATCGGCCAAGGTAAGCTTCGCCGTTCTCGTATGCAGACGGTGGCGAATGCTCGAGCGAAATGTCGAGCGGGAGCGTGCAAATTGGGCGCGGCGTGACATGGCGTGCAAACTATAGCCAAGTCGGGATCGCTTCGATGTTGGCAATGCTTCGGTGCCGAGCGACGGCACCTCAGATCAACGCTCGTTTCAACGATCGAAATAGGCCTGCAACGCGTCACGGTCCCGAGTGATCGGGAGCGCGAGGAGGGCCAGCACGCGGGCCTTGTCCGGCGACAGGTCGTCGGCGAATACGGCGCCCTCCGCCTTCAAGGTGCTCCCGCCGCCGGGGAAGCCGTAGACGGGCAGGGCGCGGCCGTTCTCCAGCTTGGTGGCGATGACGATGCCGACACCCTGGGCGATGGCGCTCCTGATCGCATCGAGGAGCGCGGCATTGACGTTGCCCATGCCGAGGGCGGCCACCACGATCCCTTCCGCGCCGCTCTCCACCGCATGGCGGATCTGGCTGCCATCGGCACCGGCATACATCGCCACGATGGCGATTCTGGCGAGCCGTTCGGGCAGCGGCAGGGTCTGCCGTCGCAGGGGCGTCCGGCGGATCACCACGCGATCCTCGTCGATGGTGCCGAGATAGCCGGTCTCGCCCGAATGGAAGGTCTCCACATTGTGGGTGTGGGTCTTCCTCACCTCACGCGCGGCGTTGATCGCGTGGTTGAGGGTCACCGTCACGCCAAGGGATGCGGCGGCGGGCGTGAGGATCTGGCGCACCGCATTGAGGAGGTTGCGGGCCCCGTCACTGTCGGGGTCGGAGGCGTTGCGCTGCGCGCCGATGACGACGACCGGCTTGTCGCTGCGCAGCGTCAGATCGAGGAAATAGGCTGTGGTGTCGAGGGTGTCGGTCCCGTGCAGGACCACGACTCCGGCGATCTCGGGATCGGCAAGCAATCCCTCGACGGTCCGTGTCAGCGAGGGCCACAGGTCCGGGCCCATCTCCGCGCTCGGGATGTTGGAGAACTCCGTCACGGTGATCCGCGCGAGCTTCTCCAGGCCCGGCGCGGCGGCGACGAGGTCGGCTCCGGACAAAGCCGGCACCGGTGCATGGGTCACCGGGTCGGTTTTCATCGCGATGGTGCCGCCTGTGGCGACGATGGCGACGGTGGGGAGAACGACGTCCGTCACCTTTTGCCTCAGTCGTTCAGGGGCCGCGCTTCCTCGGGCAGCATGATCGGGATGCCGTCACGGATCGGATAGGCGAGCTTGGCCGAACGGCTGATCAGTTCCTGGCGCGCGGAATCGTACTCGAGCGACTGCTTGGTCAGGGGGCAGACCAGGAGTTCGAGGAGCTTGGGGTCGACGCGCGTGGCTTCCACGGCGTTGGGGATCTCGTCTGCCATCGTGTCCTATCCTCGGGTCAACGGAGTCACTGCAGGGTCGGTTCGGACCCCGATCCGCGCACCAACTCCATCTCGGTCACCGCAATCAAGACCTCGGCGCGGGTCTTGAGGTCGGCCGCCTCCAGCATCGCCTGTTTTTCTCGCGAGCCGAACGGGCTCATCATGCAGAGGGCGTTGACGAGGGCTTCGTTCGGCGCCTCGTCGATCCCGGCCCAATCGACCTTGAGGTCGTTGACCTCGACGAAGTCCCGAAGCGCCTTCAGCACGCCCTCGCGGTCCACTGCCTCTTCGCCGGCCCTCGGTTCGAAATCGCTGAGGAAATCGTCGTAGGAGACCTGGCAGCGGCGGTAGCGGGTGGTGGTGGCGAGCTCGCTCTCCACACGAAACCGGCTGATCCCGGTGAGCGAGATCAGGTAGCGCCCGTCGCCGGTCTCGGCGAACTGGGTGATCCGGCCGAGGCAGCCGACGCGGAACAACTTCGGCGTCATCGGCGACGATCCGCTCTCCACGTCGGGCTGGATCATGCCGATGACCCGATCTGTCCTCAGCGCGTCGTCCACCATGGCGAGGTAGCGCGGTTCGAAGATGTTCAGCGGCATCTGTCCGCGAGGCAGCAGCAAAGCGCCGGGCAGAGGAAAGACGGGGATGACGCCGGGGCAATCGCCCGGTCCTTTATAGCCCGAATGGGTGCTCATCGCCTGTCTCCGCCCTGGCGTTTCTGCGTCACGCGAAGACCAGCGTCGAAAGTCGTCGCCGGCCGCGGATCGAGGCCTTGTCCATCAAGCCCCAGGCCTCGAAGAAGGTCAGCAGCTGCTTGCGCGCCGCGCCATCGTTCCAGGTCTTGTCGCGGCGCTCGATCTCGATCAGTTCGTCCACAGCCTCGTCGCGCTTGCCGAGCCCGTTGAGCCCGAGGGCGAAGTCGAACCGGGCCTGGAAATCGGCCGGGTCGGCGGCGATGCGCTTCTGGAAGACGCCGAGATCGCCGAGGGACGCCGCCTGTTCGGCGAGCTCCACCGCCGCGCGGATGCCGGCGAGGGCCGGGTCACCGGTTTTCTCCGGCGGCGCCATGTCGAGGATCTGACGGGCGTTGGCGATCTCGCCGGCATCGAGCTGGATCTTCGCGAGCGCCGCGAGGGCCACCAGATTTCCCGGCTCCTCACCCAAAACTGCGGCATAGAGCTCGGACGCACCGGCGAAATCGCCTTCGCCGAGCGCGACCTCCGCCTCGGCCATCATCGCCTCCACCGGCGTCGGGCCGGCGGGGCCGGCGAGGCGACCGATGAATTCCTTGATCTCACTCTCCGGCAGCGCGCCGACGAAACCGTCGACGGGACGCCCCTTGTCGATAGCGATGACGGCGGGGATCGATTGCAGCCCGAGCTGCTGGCTGATCTGGCTCCAGATCGCCGGATTCTCGTCGATGTTCACCTTGGCCAGGATGACCCCGCCCTTGGCGGCGGTCACCGCCTTCTCGAGCAGCGGCGTCAGCTGCTTGCACGGGCCGCACCACGTGGCCCAGAAATCCACCAGCACCGGCTGCGTCATCGATGCGGTGATCACCTCTTCGCGGAAGGTCGCGGAGGTGACATCCTTGATGAGGTTCTGGGGGCCGCCGGCGGGGGTCGCCCCGGCGGTGGAAACGTCGTTCAGCATGCCATCCTCAACTCTAGCGGCCCGATCGTCGGCACGAGGCCGGTCTCGCCGATCACATATCACCGAGCCCTAGATGGGCGCGATGTCGCAGCGAGACCAGAGCGCCTTCGCGTCTATCCCGCTTCTCCATGCAAGACCCGGACGGCTCGTCCGGCTCAGGGCTTGGGTGCGGTCGGCGGAGCCTTCGCATCGGTGACGAACCGCGCCTCGTACCGACCCTTGGCGGCATTCGCCTCGCAGGTGATCGCGGTCTTTCCCTCGGATGGCGTGCTGAAGCTGCAGGAGCCGACGGCGACGAGCGGCCCACGGACCACCCCTTCGCTGGTCGTCTCGCTCGGCACGACGAGGTTGATCGGCTGAAGCGCGTCGGTCTCCTCGGTGCGCTCCTGTTGGGCGCCGCTGCCGCTGAAGCTCAGGCCGCGCCCATCCCATGCCGAGAAATCGAAGCTCGCCCGGTTGCGGGACACGGTGTTCATCATCGTGTCCTTGCAGTTCTGGGTGATGTCCAACCCGGCGATGATCAGCTTTTCGCAGGAGCCTTCGAGCTTGATCGCCGTCTGGGCCGATGCTGGACCGGCTACCGCCGACATCGCAAGCGCCAGACAGAGACCGGGTAGGCTCGAGCGGGTCGCGGGCCGAAGAAAGGAGGATCGTGTCGTCATCACGCAGATGTATGTCCCCCATTCGATCTGTCGAGGGCCGATCGCGTCGAACCGCGTCATCTCAGGCTCCGAAGCGCGAGGCGCGATCATTGGGCGCGTCGAGATCGAGTTCGGGGCCTTTCGGCACGATGCCGGTCGGGTTGATGGTCGGATGGCTCTCGTAATAGTGGCGCTTGATGTGGACGAGATCGACGGTCCCGGCGACGCCCGGCAGGGCGTAGAGGTCGCGCAGGTAGTGCGACAGGTTCGGGTAGTCTGCGATCCGGCGCAGGTTGCACTTGAAGTGGCCCACATAGACCGGGTCGAACCGCACCAGGGTCGTGAACAGACGGATATCGGCCTCGGTGAGCGCCGAGCCGCACAGGTAGCGCGCCCGGCCCAGGCGCTCGTCGAGGGAATCGAGTTCCGCGAAGAGGGCGTCGAAGGCTTCCTCGTAGGCCTCCTGCTTCGTCGCGAAGCCGGCCTTGTACACGCCGTTATTCACAGCGTCGTAGACGCGTGCGTTGATCGCATCGATCTCGCCGCGCAGCGCTTCCGGATAGAGATCGGGTCCAGTCCCGCCGAAGGCGTCGTTCAGCATCCGGATGATCTCGGAGGATTCGTTGGACACGATGGTACGGCGCTGCTTGTCCCATAGGATCGGCACCGTGACCCGACCGGTGAAGTCGGGCACAGCCGCGAGGTAGACCTCATAGAGGCGGCTCGCGCCGTTCACCGTATCGGGCGTCGCCCCCGGCGTGTCTCCGAAGACCCAGCCGTCCGGCCCCATCAGCGGATCGACCACCGAAACGGAGATGGCGTCTTCGAGACCTTTCAGTGCGCGGACGATCAGCGTGCGATGGGCCCAAGGGCAGGCGAGCGAGACGTAGAGGTGATAGCGCCCAGCCTCCCCCGGAAAGCCGCCGTCGCCGGACGGGCCCGGCTTGCCGTCGGTTGTGACCCAGTTGCGGAACTTCGCGTCGGTTCGCTTGAAGCGGCCGCCGGTCTCCTTGGTGTCGTACCACTTGTCCTGCCAGACGCCGTCGACCAGAAGTCCCATGCCCGATCCCTCTCCCGTGCTTGGCTCGATTCAGATGGGCCACGCATCTTCGCCGAGTAGGGCCGGACGGCTGGATTGCGCGCCGTTCCGCTCCATCTGGCGGGAATGAGCGAATCCCCCAGCGGCCCTACATCCGATCCCCTTATCCTCACGCTGGAGATGGACAAGGCGGCCTTCGCGCATTTCGACGGGTTGAGGCGGCGGCATTTCCCGGAAAAGCTCAACCATATCCCGGCCCATGCCACCCTGTTCCATCATCTGCCGGGACCCGAGGAGAAGAGCATTTCGAGGACGCTCGCCGAACTGACGGCCGCCGAGCCGTCGGTCGTCGTCGAGGTGACCGGTCTGCGCTTCCTCGGGCGCGGCGTCGCCTTCACGCTTGCCTCCGACGTCCTCGCCTCGGTCAGGGACGGCATCGCCCGGCGCTACGGCGATGCATTGACCGCGCAGGATCGACAGGGCTGGAGGCCCCACGTCACCATCCAGAACAAGGTTTCGCCGGAGGCAGCGCGCGCGCTGCATCGGGCGCTGGAACGGGATTTCGAGCCGTTCCGTTTCACCGCGACGGGGCTTCTGCTCTGGCGTTACCTTGGCGGACCATGGCAACAGCAGGGACGCTTCGCCTTCGGGCGGGCAAGTTCGCCTTCGGGCGTGGAAATCGATCGAAGGACGAACGGATGATGAAGACCGCACCATGAAGGCTCCGCTTCCGACCTATCTCAACCATCCGCTCTTCGACCGGGCCACCGCCCTGTGGCTGCGTCTTCGCCTCAACGAGGTGGGTCCCCTGGTGGCCCTGCTCGGCGTGAGTTGTCTCGGCTACGGCTTCTTCTATCTCGCCGACGAGGTGGGGGAGGGATCCACGGCCGCCCTCGACCGCAAGATCCTCCTGGCCCTGCGCAACCCGGCCGACCTGTCCGACCCGATCGGACCGCGATGGCTGGAGGAGACCATGCGCGACATCACCGGCCTGGGAAGCGTCTTCACCATCACCTTCGTCACGCTGAGCGCGGTGGCCTATCTCGCCACCACCCGGCGGCACCGCATCGCCGTCTTCGTTCTGGGCGCCATCGGCGGGGGGCTCCTCGTCTCCACCGTGCTCAAGATGTTCTATCACCGGCCCCGGCCGGATCTCGTCCCCCACGGCATGGACGTGTTCACCGCGAGCTTCCCCAGCGGCCACGCGATGATGTCGGCGATCGCCTACCTCACCCTGGCGTCGCTTCTCGCCCGCGTCGATCCGAACCGGTCCGTGAAGGTGCTGGTCCTCATCGTCGGCGTCGGGATGACGCTCCTGGTCGGCGCCAGCCGGATCTATCTCGGCGTTCACTGGCCGAGCGATGTGCTCGCCGGCTGGTGCATCGGCGCGGCATGGGCCTCGCTCTGCTGGTTCGTCGCGCTCATCCTCCAGCGGAAGGGAGAGGTCGAGGCCCCCGATCCGCCTCCGGGATGACAGCATTCCGTGCTTTGACGCGTCGAACGACGGCGTGGCGCATTGCGGCCCATCGATCCCCTGACCTATGGTCCCGCGCATGAACCTCTCCACCCCCGACCTCGCGCTCGACCTGCCGTACCGGCCCTGCGTCGGGATCATGCTGATCGCCCCGAAAGGCGGCGTCTTCGTCGGCCGTCGTCGCAAGGAGGCGGGGCCGGAACATGTCGACGGCGACCTCGCCTGGCAGATGCCGCAGGGAGGGATCGACGAGGGGGAGGCCCCACTGGCGGCTGCGCTGCGTGAGCTTCACGAGGAGACCAACGTCTCGCCCGGTTCCGTCACGCTTCTGGGCGAATCGTCGGGCTGGCTCGCCTACGACCTGCCGCCGGCCGTGCTGAAACAGGCCTGGAAGGGCCGTTATCGCGGACAGACGCAGAAGTGGTTCGCCTTCGGTCTCGTTGGGCCGGAGACCGAGATCGACGTGATTTCACCTGGCGGCGGTCTCCACAAATCGGAATTCGATGCCTGGCGCTGGGAGCCCATGGCCGGGCTGCCCGATCTCATCGTGCCGTTCAAACGCCCGGTCTACGAGGCCGTGATCGCGGAATTCGCGGGCCACGCCGGTTGGAGCGAACAGGCACAGAGGGCCGCTCCGTCGCAATGACGCGATTGTGGTGGATCCCGGTTTCCCTGGTTCTGGCGTGGTTCGTCTATACGCTGACGCCGTTCTGGATGCTCTACGACCTCGCCCGGGCCGTGCAGGCGCGGGACGTCGGCTATGTCGAGCGGCACGTCAATTTCCGCACCCTGCGCCAATCCATGATCCGGCAGGTTTCGGCAGCGGCCGCTCAGCCGCGCGGCGAGGCCAGTGCCGAGGTCCCACTCTCCTCGGACAAGCAGCGACTGATCGAGGCCGCTGCGGCCCTCGCCGAACCCTTGACCGAATCCCTGGTCACGGCACAGTCGGTCATCGACCTTCTCGATGACGGCATTCCGCAATCCCTCGATCTCGGCCCCCTCGGTGGGGATGGGGCGTGGTCGAAGGCCGAGCACGCAAGCAGCGCCGCCGGGTTGAAGATCGAGACGATCTTCCGGCTGGTCCCGTACTACTTCGCCTCCGACATGCGGGGGTTTCGTGCCCTGGTCATCGCCGTACCCCCCGAAGCGCCACGGGCGCAGCGATTCCGCCTGCGCCTTCGCTTGCGTGGATGGTCGTGGCGGCTGGTCGAGATCGAACTACCGAGCGAACTGCGGAACCGCATCGCCAGCAAGGTCGCCCGCGCCCGGAACCGGCCCGACCAGGATGCCGCGCCAGCTTCTTCTCCCTAGGGCATCGCTTTCTCCCTGGGGCATCCTTCGATCTTTGATCGGGGCCGGACGGTCCGTCTCTTCTCAATGCACCGTGTCGGGAAGCCGGCGGTTGGTGAAGCGGGCATTGCCGAGGCCGGTGCCGATGGTGAGGACGCCCCACCGTGCGACGTCGGTCATGTCCGACATGGCCGACAGGCCCTGCACCACGGCGTCGTTATGCATGAGCACCATGGTGTCATGATCGCCGATGGTGGGGATCGCCTCGACGAGCCGCTCGGTAAGGTTGAAGCGGCTGCTCTCCCAATTTCCGGGAAGGTTCTGACCGCCGCGTTCGATGGTCCCGTCGGCGGCGATGACGCCGGGGCACCCTACGCCGATGAACGGCGCGAGCTTCAGGCGCGACCGCTCCGCCCGTGAGATCAGGTCGTTCAGCATCGCGATCAGCCGGTCCACCGCCTCGTCACGGCTGGGAGCCGGATCCTCGTCGCGGTGACGCCAGAGCTCCGAGCGCCAGATTTCGGCGCGTGACAGGTCGGAGGCCTTCTTCAGGTTCGTGGAGACGACTCCGGCCCTGATGTTGCTCCCGCCGATATCCACGGCCAGGAGGCTGTCGTAGCCCGAGAAGATCCAGGATGGCGCGAGGTGCACGGCTCCGATCAGCCCCGCCTCGTCGGGATGATGGCGGATCGGTTCGAGCTTCAGGTTGAGGCCGCCGGCCCGGAGGATCACGCTCGCCCGGTCGATTGCCAGACGTCCCGCGAGACTGTCGCTGAAACCTCCACCCACGACGATGCTCTGCGTGTCGCGCCACCCCTTCTGGCGGAGGAAGCGCCGCACCACGGTGGCGAGCTCCTGCGCGAATTCCTCGACCGCGCCGAAGACCACTCCGGCGGCGAGCGGAGGGCCGTCGATCAGCAGATCGTCGAGACGCCGCTTGCTGAAATCTCGGCTCGCTTTCGCCCCCAGCGGATCGGGGCCGAGCTTGCGCAGCTTTTCCCGCCAATCCTCGATGAGATCCCGGAACGCCGCCTTCGACACGCGATCGCCGACGAAACCCTCTCCGTTCTTCAGTTCGATATTGTAATCGTCGAGGACGACCGAGGGCAGATCGTTCGACGCGTGAGAGATGCTCGATCCGCGCGTTGCCGTATCGGTGCCCATGCTCGATCGATCCTTTTCACCAAAGACGAAGGAAACGTGCGGGGGCTCGAGATCGCCCTCGTGGAGACCCGGCCACCGCTGGTCCGCCGCATCGAAGCGGAATGACCAGCGATGCAAGCATTCTTGTCGCAGGTCCGTTCCCTCGCGGGCCCTGGCACAGAGGTTCTACCTGCGGGAACGGCCCTTACGAGGGAAGGCGGTCATTTGGGCTTGGTGTGCGCGGCCTCACCGGCCGGCGCCTTCGGCTGGCGGGCCTCCATCAGGTCCTCCGCCTTCTCCTCGTCTGTATCGCCGCTCTGCTCGATCGCCTTCTCGGGATTGGCGGCCAGCGCCTTGATGATCGTGACGAGACGATCGCATTCGCTCTCGTACTTGTACGTTTCCAGGATGATCGCGGCGTCGCGCAGGGTGCGCAGGTCGCGTACGGCCTGTTTGTTGGCCGTCTCCCGGAGTTCGGTCTTGCCCGCGATGGCCTCTTCCAGCTTCGCTCCCTTCACGTCGCACGCGGCCTTCGCGTTCCCCGTCGTGTAGGCGCTGAGCGTCGTGCCCAAGAGGACGAGGGCGGTGGCGAGAAGGGTGCGCATGGGGAATGGGGCTCCGGATGGTCGGGCGCGGGGGCGCTCAGGCGTAATGGGGGAAACGGCGCAGCAGGCCGTTGGCGAGGGCAATGAGTTGGCTCGGCCGATAGGGTTTCGGCACGAAGATTGATTCCGCTACCGCATCCGCCTGCGACAGGCTTCCGCGACCACCCGAGGTGTAGATGACCGGAAGGTTCGGGCGCAGGCGCCGCGCATGACGGGCCAGGGTGAGGCCGTTTGTGTTGCGGGCCAAATCGATATCGGTGAAGAGCAGGTCGATGCGTTCACGCGCCAGGATGTCCTCGGCCTCTTCGGCATCGGCGGCACTCAGAACGCGATAGCCTTCGTCGATAAGGGCCTCGACGGCCAGTTCGCACACCATGGCTTCATCCTCCACCACGAGGACGGTTTCGGCTCCGCGCACGGAGGCGAAGTTCGGCACCGCAAAGGCAGCGTAAGCGACAGGGATCATGACGCAACTCCAACTCACCCGGCTTGGAATGACCATTCCGACGCCGGATCGTCACACCAACGGGGCTCACGGCTTCGATGTTCGATCCCGTTCATTCGAATTGCGCGGACTTGGTAAGCAATGCCTTAACCCTACCGGACCGGTACCGGTCGTCCCGGGACGGAACGGGGCACCGGGCAGGCGCGCGCTGCCATGAGCCGGTCTCGGAAATGAGCCGGTCCCTGTCATGAGCCGTTCCTGGCATCTCGGCTTCGGCCTCATCCTCACGGCCCTGGCCGGCTACGTGGACGCGCTCGGGTTCATCCGGCTCGGCGGCTTCTACACGTCGTTCATGAGCGGCAACACGACCCAGTTCGCCGTGGCGCTGGGGCGCGACACGCCGTTTCTGGCGATCCTGCCGGGTCTCCTGATCGCCGCCTTCGTCCTCGGCGCCCTGTGCGGCGGCGGTCTCTCGGCGTTGACCCCGGCGCGGTGGAGCACGCCGGTCCTCCTCGGCTTCGAGACCGTCCTCGTGTCCGGCGCCTATCTGACGGCGGTGGAGGATCCCGGTCCCGGCCACGCCTCGCTGCTTCTCGCCCTCGCCATGGGCGCGCAGAATGCGGTTCTCGCCCATGTCCAGGGGTTCCGGGCCGGCACCACCTTCGTCACCGGGGCGCTGTTCAGCACCGGGCAGAAACTCGCCACCGCCCTGGCGGGGCGCGGCCCGCGCTTCGGCTGGGTCGGTGACGGGCTCGTCTGGCTCTCGCTGCTCTGCGGTTCGCTGGCCGGAACGGTCGCCTACGGCCGCTTCGCGTTGTATGCCCTCGCCATTCCCGCCGGTATCGCCGGTTGTCTCGCCCTGGTCGCGACGGTCATGACCGTCGTGAGATCGGCGCCGGACGCCGCATCCGCGACCTGAGAGGTTTTCACCGATGAGCGTGAGCGCTCCGACACTCTTCGATCATGTCGTCCCGCTGGAGGCCGGCGCCCATGTCACGGGAGCGGTCTGGCTGAAGGATGTGCTGGCGCTGGCGCTGGGTGACGGGGCCGTGCTGCTGGTCGGCCCAGAGACGACCCGGCGCGTCGAGGCCCATCCCGAGGCCGGCATTCTCGTGGCGTCCGGCGATGGCCGCCGGATCGTGACGGGCGGTGACGATGGCCGCATCGTGGCCACGGCGGCGGACGGTGACATGACGCAAGTCGCCGTCGCCAAGGGTGGCGCCTGGATCGACGCCCTGGCGCTACATCCCGACGGGGCGATCGCCTACGCGGCCGGTCGCAACGTCGTCGCCCGCGATGCCAAGGGCCGCGAGAAGATCTTCGCGGCGCCGTCCACCGCACGCGGCCTCGCCTTCGCGCCCAAAGGCTACCGCCTCGCCGTGGCGCATTACAACGGCGCGACGCTCTGGTACCCGAACCTCGAAACCACACCCGATTTCGTGGAATGGAAGGGCTCCCATATCGACGTGACCTGGTCGCCCGACGGCCGTTTCGTCGTGACCACGATGCAGGAGAACTCGCTCCACGGCTGGCGTCTCCAGCCCGATCGCGGCCACATGCGGATGTCGGGTTATCCCGGCAAGGTCCGCTCGGTGAGCTGGTCCGGGGACGGCAACTGGCTCGCCACCAGCGGAGCGGAGGCGGCCATCATCTGGCCGTTCGACTCAAAGGAGGGCCCCACCGGCAAGGCGCCGCGCGAATGCGGGATCCGCCCGGCCCGGGTGACGCGGGTCGCGTTCCACCCCAAGGCCCTCGTCCTGGCCATCGGCTACGAGGATGGCTGCGTCATGCTCGTGCGCTTCGCCGATGCCTCCGAACTCCTGGTCCGGCCCGCCACCAAGGGCGGGGCGATCTCGGCTTTGGCCTGGGACGGGCGCGGCGGCCGGCTCGCTTTCGGCTGCGCGGACGGCATGGCCGGCATCCTGACGCTGCCGGGTTGAGGCGATGGCACTTCTCGGCTTCGGCCGTCGGCGTGACCCGCCCGACGATACCGCCCGGCGCAACGTCGAATCGTGGGTCCGCGCCCTCGTCGAGCCGGAGAGCGTGGTGAAGGTGAACGAGATCCTATGCCCGGACCCCTCCTGTCCCGGCCTGGAGACGATCATCCTCGTCATGCGGCCGGGGCGGAAGACCCAGGCCGCGAAGGTGGAGAAGCCCCTGGCCGAGGTGACGCGCGCCGAGGTCGAGACCGCCCTGGCGGGTGTGCTCTGATCGTCCGGGAACCGCCGCGCGGCTCGGCCTTTTGTCTGAACGACGTCATGAGGGATGAATCGTGCTTCGTGTGATCCGGACCCTCGGCCTCGCCCTCGGCCTCCTCGGCGGCATCGTCGCCGCGCAGGGGCCGGAATTCGCCCAGCAATACGCGCAGCGGCTCGGTGGTACCCTCGACGAGTTACGGCGCTCCCTCGCCGCGCTCGACGCCGACGCGGCGGCGAGCGGGACCGACCGGCAGGGCGCCGTCGACCGCCTGCGCGGCAACGGCGACACCCTGGTGGCCCGCCGCGGCGAAGCCGCCCGCGCGGATATCGAGCGCCTCGCGCATCTCGATGCGCAGAAGCGGGCCCTGACGGAGGCAAGCGGGCCCCTGGGACGCTTCGCGGCGCTGCTGCGCGACCCCGACATGTCCCTGGCCCGCGCCACCTACCAGGATTACGTGCCCGCCGTTCCGGCGAGCGCCGACGGGATCATCGCCGGCCTCCTCGGATTCCTGGCGACCTGGGCGGGCTGGCGCGTGCTCACGGATGTCGGACGGCGGCTCAGTCCGGCGCGGCGACAACCCAGGACCGCCTGAATACACGCGGCGGAGGATGCGCGTGTGTTGCATGGCATCTACAGCGAATGTCCGCGCCGTGGACTACGACTCGACCGGTAGCGCACGGATGGACTCGTGGCGCCGTTGAACGGCTGCAATCGCACCATGCCTCCCCGCGCGACCACGTCACGACCCCCGATCGACCCGGCCCTCGACGCCGCGGCCCTGCTGCGGCGGGTCGGCTTCTTCGGCCTGTTCGTGCTGCTTCCGGTGGCCGCGCAGGTGGCCCGCCGCGCCACCGTGATCCTGGCACCCATCGCCATCGCACTCATCGTCATCGCCAGCGCCATCGACGGGAAACAGCGGCCGCTCCGGCTGACGGCGACGCGGATGCTGACATCCCCGACGTTCCTCGCCGGTGGGCTGGTCATCCTGTGGTCGGCCCTGTCCCTCGTCTGGACGCCGTTCCTCGGACCGGCGACGGAGCGCCTGCTCAATGTCATCGCCACCATCCTGATGACCCTGGCCGCCTATCTCGCGCTGCCGGACCGGATGCGCTCGGCCAACCTCTATCTGCTGCCCCTGGGCGTCATCGCCGCATCCATCGTCTCCATCCTGTTCGGCCTGTTCGGGGATACGCTCCTGCGCAACATGCCCGAAGATCAGAGCTCGGTGGATCGCGGCCTCACGCTCCTCGCTCTGCTGGTCTGGCCCTCCGTGGCGTGGCTGCGCTCACGCGGGCGCGACCTCGAAGCCCTCGGCACGGCCATCCTCGTGGCGGTCGCCCTCTCGTTCTCCTCCAATGTCACGCAGATCCTGGCCCTCGCCGTCGGCGCGGTGGCGTTTCTGCTCACCACCTACCGTCCGCTCGTCGGCGTGCGGGCCGTGGCCCTGATCTGCGGTGGCCTGCTGGTGAGCGCGCCTTTCCTGCCGTTCATCGCCCGGCCCATCGGGATCGTTGCCTTCGGTCCGACGGCCCCCGGCGTCCTAACCATTAAGGCGTGGCAGAAGGTCGTGACCACCGAGCCGGTCCGCCTCGTGACCGGGCACGGGTTCGAGACCGCCTCGCGCGGCCGGTTCGTGAACCTGCTTCCGAGCAATGCCCCGACGACGATGCTGTTCGAGTTGTGGTACGAACTCGGGATCGTGGGCGCCTTCGCCGCCGCCTTCGCCCTCCACGCGGCGATCCGGCATAGCGGGCGCTCGGCCACCGCCACCACGCCCGGCGCCATCGCACCGGGTGCGATGGCCATCTTCGCCAGCGCCTTCACCATCGCCTGTATCGGCGTCGGCCTGACGGCGATCTGGTGGATCACGACGCTGACGATCACGGTGCTGGTCTTTATCGCCGTGGAGCGCGGGCAGTTCCGCACGCGTCGTCCCAAGGCCAGCCTGCTCAGGCCGCGCGCCGCGAGCCCGCGCCCCGCCAACGACGATTGACCGGAGCGGGCGGCCGCAGCATTCGAGCCTCAGTCTTCCGCCGCCGCCTCGATGGCGGCCATGTCGTCGTCGGACAGGCCCATATGGTGCCCGATCTCGTGGACGAGGACATGGGTGACGAGGTGACCGAGGGTCTCCTCGTGCTCGGCCCAGTAATCGAGCAGCGGCCTGCGGTAGAGCCAGACCCGGTTGTGCATCTGCCCGGTCACCGTCTCGCCGCTCTGGGCTAGGCCAATTCCCCGGAACAGGCCGAGCAGGTCGAATTCGCTCTCGCACTGCATCTCGCTCAGGGTCTCGTCGTCGGGGAAATCCTCGACATGGACCGTCACGCCCTCGCAAAGGGCGAGGAACGTCGCGGGCAGGCGGGCGAGGGCGTCCCGCGCCAGGATCTCCACATCGTCGAGGGAGGGCGACCTGACCTCTGACCAGTCCTGAACGGCTTCGCTCATCGGATCGCCGGGAGGACCCGCTCGTTCAGGAAGGCGGCGAGATCGTTGGTGATGTGGTCGATATGCGGCTCCTTCACCGCCTCCTGCTCGAACGCCTCGCGGAACGGATCGATGGTGCGGGGAACGACGAGGACCGTCGCCATCCCGAGATCGTGCGGCACGACGAGGTTGCGGGCGATGTCCTCGAACAAAGCCGACCGGTGCGGATCGACCCCGTGCCGGTCGAGGAACCGCTCATAGGTGGAGCGCTCGGGCTTCGGGATGAAATCGGCTGCGGCGATGTCGAACACGTCCTCGAAATGGTCGAGGATGCCGAGCTTCGCCGCCACGTTCTCGGCATGGCGCCGGGAGCCGTTGGTGAGGATCAGCTTGCGGCCCGGCAATTGCTCGATGGCGTCGCCCAAGGCCGCGTCGAGGCGGATCGTCGAATGGTCGATGTCGTGGGCGAAATCGAGGAAATGGTAGGGGTCGACCTTCTCCTCCACCATCAGGGCTTTCAGCGTGGTGCCGTAGCGATGGTAGAAATGCTTCTGCAGCGCCCGCGCAGAGATCCCGTCGAGCCCATAGAGCTGCATGACGTAGAGCGTGATCCGCTCGTCGACCTGCGGCCAGACTCGCGCGTCGCTCGGATAGAGCGTGTTGTCGAGATCGAACACCCAGGTGTCGATGGTCGAGAAGCCGCGGGAGCCCGCGCTGGAGAGATGGCTTTCACCGGGAAGGAACAAGGGGGCTGAACGGGGTTCGAGACGGGGGACGGTGGTGACCGAGGACGATCGTCCCTGGTTACGATGAAATTGTGCCTTGCGAAAGGAAGCGCTGCCATTCGGCCACGTGCGGCAGCGGGATGGCCGAGTTGCATGTCGCGCCTGAACTGGCTGAATAACGAATGCGGAGCGAAGGAAACGGTAGGAATGTTGCAACGTTGATTTGCGTAACATGCCTCTGAAAGCCTCCGTCATGCATGGTCGATCACGGTCACGGGCAGGATGGGTAGCTTCGGATTGCTTCCCGGGATGGCGCGACGTGCAAGATCAGGCACAGGACCGAGGCGATGAAGAAGGCGTGGACGCTGTCGGACCGGATTCCACATCATGGATCGACCGTGACCCCGAGTTTCATCTCGACGCCGTGTGCCGTATTGCGGCCACTCTGTTTCGTGTTCCGATCGTCCTCGTTCCCCTCGCCGATACCGACTTTCTTCCCCTGAAGGCCGGACCGGGGACCGGGGAGGCCGAGCAGGATCGAGACGATGCGGTCACTTCACACCACATCGCCGGCAAGGCCGACAGGCCGGTCGTGATCCGCGATCTCCTCGCCGATCCTCGTTTTGCCGATCATCCCCTAGCGAAGGGGGAGTTCCGGGCCCGATTCTATGCCGGCATGCCTCTGGCGCATCGTCCCGGGCACCGGGCCGGTACGCTCTGCCTGATCGATACCGTGCCGCGTCCGGATCTCACCGAGGAGCAGCTGCTCCAGTTGCGGGACCTCGCCCTCATCGTCACCGGGCATCTGCGTCTCCATGACGCCAATGTGGAGCGCGAGGCCGAGCTGTGCGAGCGCCAGCGCGTGACATCCATCCTCACGCGCCGTGAAGCGCTTCTCCGGGCCGCCTTGGACTCCCAGCGCTTGGCCGAGGAGATCGCAGGGTTCGGACATTGGCGTATCCACATCCCCGAAGGGCGGGTCGAATGGTCCGAGGGAATGGCGCGGATCCACCGTCGCGAGCCCGTCGACCCTGCCTGGATTCCCCTCGACGAGCATCTGGCCTTCTACCATCCGGAGGACAGGGAGCGTGTGCGCTGGCATCTCGACGAAGCCGTGGCGGGGGTGGGCGCCTTCGCCCGCGACGATTACGAGCACCGGTCGCGCATCATCCGCCCGGGCGGGGAATGCAGGGTCGTCACCGAACGGGGAATCGTCGAGCGCGACCCGACCGGAGCCATCCGTGCCATTTCCGGAATCTGCCTCGACGTCACCGAACTGGCCCGTTCCGACCAGCATTTGCGCGAAACGACGAACCTTCTGCGCATCACCCTGGAAAGCATCGACGAGGGCCTCGTCATGGTCGATATGGATGACCGGGTCCGGGTTCATAACGAGCGGCTGAACCTGCTGCTCGACCTGCCGCCGGGAATGCTGCACGACGGCGCGCCGTTCGACGATGTCCGCCACTTCATCGCCGAGCGGGACGGGACGCTTCCCGCAGTTCTGGACAGGGGCGTCCGCGAGGCGAGACGCGAACGCGGCGAAGCGGGCGCCACCGGCGAGCACCAGCAGCGGGACGAGACCCTCCTCGAACTCTGCGGTGTGCCGCTGGCCGACGGCAGCACCGTCTACACATTCGCCGACGTCACCGCCCGCCAGATGGCCGAACGCTCATTGCGCGAGAGCGAGGCGTCCTACCGCCTGCTCGCCGATTTCCTGCCTCAGATGGTCTGGATCACGAACGATCGGGACGACACCACCTACTGCAACCGCCATTGCGACCGTTATTACGGACGGCCCCTCGTTTCGCTGCTGGAGCGGGTCGAATCCTACCACCCCGACGATCGCGATCGCGTCTATGGCGACGTGTGCGACCGTCACAAAGCGTGGCAGGACTACGATTTCGAGATCCGCATCCGCCGCGCCGACGGCGTCTATCGCTGGCACAAGGTCAGCAAGCGTCCGATCCGCCTCCTCGACGGCGCGCCCGGATGGCTCGCCACGGCCCTCGATATCGACGACATCATCACCGCCAGGATCGCGCTGGAGCGGACGGGCGACCTGCTGCGTCTGGCGCAGGACGCGGCGGAGGCAGGGGTCTGGGAGTGGGACTTGGTCACGGGTCGGGTCTGGCAATCCCAGGAAAGCGCGCGGATGCAGGGATTGCCGCTCGACGAGGCCGATCCGGCCGCCGGCCTTTCGATGACCATGGAGGAGTGGGAGCGGAACGTACCGGACGAGGACGTGATCCGGGTTCGGAACGAGGCCCGCCGGGCCATCGCCACGCGCACAAATCACAGGGTGGAGTTCCGCGCCCTCCACCCGTCGACCGGTGAATGCCGCTGGTTCCAGGGGTTCGGCCGCGCCGTCCTCGATCCGCGGACGGGCGAGGTCTGCCGCTTCGTCGGCATGAATCTCGATATTACGGCCCGCAAGGAGACCGAGGAGGCGTTCCGGGCCAGTGATGCCCGCCTGCGCGTGAGCGAGGAACGGCTCGCTCTCGCCCTCGACAGCGGCAGGGACGGGTTGTGGGACGCCGATCTCCAGACCGGCGCGGTCTGGTTCTCCGACCGCTCCCAGAGCATGCTCGGCTACGAGCCCGGTGAATTCGGCAAGTCTTTCAGCTACGTCCAGTCCCTGATCCACCCGGACGACATGGCGGCTTGCCACGTCGCCGCGACCGCTCATTTCGAAGGCCGCCTACCGGCTTTCGAAATCGAGGTCCGGGTTCGCAACAAGGTCGGCGGCCATAGCTGGCTCCTCGCCCGCGGCAAGGTCGTCACCCGCGCCGCCGACGGTGCCCCGATCCGTTTCGTGGGAACCTATATCGACATCACGGCGCGCAAGGAGGCCGACCAGCGGATCGCCCATCTCGCCCGCCACGACGCCTTGACGGGCCTGCCCAACAGATCGGTGTTCCACGATCGTCTGAAACAGGTGCTCGCGACGGTTGGGAAAGGCGGCTGCGCGACGGCGGTACTCTGTCTCGACCTCGACCGGTTCAAGGCCATCAACGACACGCTCGGGCATTTGGCGGGCGATACGCTCCTGAAGGTCGTCGCCGAGCGCCTGACCGACGTGGTGAAGCCCGGCGACATGGTCTCCCGCCTCGGAGGCGACGAATTCGGCATCATTCTGGTCGATCTGGACCGGAGTGACCAACCCACCGAGATCGCCCGCAGGGTGATCGATTCCATTGCCCAGCCGATCAAGCTGGACGGTCAACTCGCCAATATCGGGATCAGCATCGGCATCGCCCACGCGCCAGCCGACGGGCTCGAGGCCGACCCTCTCCTGCGGCATGCCGATCTCGCGCTCTATCGCGCCAAGGCCGGCGGTCGGAACACGTTCCGCGTCTATGAAGCCGGCATGGACGCGGCGATTGAGGAGCGGCTTCAGCTCGAGGTCGATCTTCGCCAGGCCGTGCTGCGCGGCGACCTCATTCTGCATTACCAGCCCGTGGTCGATCTCGAGACGGACACGGTGAGCGGCGTCGAAGCGCTGATGCGCTGGCCGCATCCCACCCGTGGGATGATCCCGCCCGCCACCTTCATTGAGATCGCCGAAGAGACGGGTCTGATCATCGATCTTGGAAACTGGGCCCTGCGCGAGGCCTGCCGGGAAGCCGCCTCATGGGCCCATTCCGCCCGGATCGCGGTCAACGTCTCGGCGATGCAGTTTCGCGAGCCGGGCCTCGAACAATGCGTGATCATGGCCCTCTCGGCCTCGGGCCTTGCGGCGGACAGGCTAGAACTGGAAATCACCGAAAGCGTCCTGATCCAGGATACCGAGGCGGTGATCGGCTGCCTGCACCGCCTGCGCTACCTCGGCGTCCGGATCGCCCTCGATGATTTCGGGACGGGCTATTCGTCCCTCAGCTATCTGCGGCAATTCCCCTTCGACAAGATCAAGATCGACCGTTCCTTCATCCGCGAGATCGCCGATGCGGACACGGCCGCAATCGTGCGCGCCATCGTCGGGCTCGGCGAACGTCGCGGGACCACGATCACGGCGGAAGGCGTGGAGACCCGTGCCCAGCTCGATCTGGTGCGGGCGGAGGGATGCGGCGAGGTCCAGGGCTACTTCTTCAGCAAGCCCGTTCCGGCGCGGGACCTGCCGGGCGTCATCGCGAGGCTGTCCTGCGCCGAGAGGGCCGCCTGACGCCGAGGGATCAGGCGCCGAGACTGGCGAGATAACCCGGCGCGAGCCGAAGGCCGAGGGGCAGGGTGGTGACCGGCGGCGGGGTTCGGATACATTCCTCGAGAAAGATCATCGTGTCCCCGATGACGGCTTCCGAGAACGGCTTGGCGATCACCGCCACCGCACCGGCGAAGTCGTCGTGAAAGCGGCTGGCATTCGCGGTGAGGAAGACCAGGGTCATCGTGGGCTCGTCGGCCAGATTCCTGGCCACGTCGAGACCGGACGAGCCGCCCTTGAGTTGCAGGTCGATGAGGACGATGTCGGGCCGCGTCCGGCGGGCCACCGCGATGGCGTCGCTCGCGGATACCGCCGTGCCCACGACCTCGTGTCCGGCTTCTTCCAGCAGCATTTCGAGCTGCATCACGATCAGGGCTTCGTCTTCGACGACGACGATCCGCAGAGGTTCACTCACGGTGCGTTCCTGTTGCCGGTCCCGTCGCGGGGGAGGCGGATCTCGATCCGCGTCCCGGGCTCGGCCTGATGCCAAGCGATAGCGGCATTCAGCTGGCGCACAAGGCTCTCGATCAGGCGTTTCCCGAAAGTCCGGTCTCGAGCCACGTCCGGCGGCATGCCGATCCCGTCATCGGCGATCGTGATGCGGATCATGTCGCCCTCGGGCTTCACCGAAAGCGACAGCTGGCCTGTGGCATCGCGTGGGAACGCGTGTTTCAGTGCGTTGGTGAGCAGCTCGTTCATGACGAGGGCGACCGGCGGCGCCTGTTCGACGGCGACCTCGACGGGAACGAGGTCGAAATCGAGCTCGATCCCCTGCCGCCCGGAGCCACGCACCAGATCGACGGCGAGTTCGCGCGCGAAGGCGGCGACGTCGAAACGCTGGACGTCGTTGGACTGGTAGAGCCGCTTGTGCACCGTGCCGAGGGCTTCGACGCGGGCCAGCATGGATTTGAGCGACGCCTTCGCATCGGGGTCGGTGATAGTCCGCGTCTGCAGGGTGAGCAGCGAGGCGATCATCTGGAGGTTGTTCTTCACCCGGTGGTCCACCTCGTGGACCAGCATCGTCTTGGCGGCCAGCGCTTCGGTCAGCTCTTTCGTGCGCTTCTGTACCTCGCGCTCGAAATGCAGTCTTTCGTTGCGCGTCTGCATGAGCGTGTCGATCCGGTCCGAGACGTCGAGCTGCGAGGCGAAGAAATACACCGTCTCGCCGTCGTCGTTGATCACCGGGCTGACATACAGCGCGTTCCAGAACTGGGTGCCGTCCTTGCGATAATTGAGGATGTCGACGGCGATGTCGCGTTTGGCCGTGACCGCGTCACGGATCTTGCGCACGGTGCCGGGATCCGTCTGCTCGCCCTGCAGGAAGCGGCAATTCTGGCCCATGATCTCGGGCCGGCTGTAGCCGGTCATCTTGAGAAACGCATCGTTGACGAAGACGATGGGATTGTCATCCTGCCGGGGGTCGGTGATCAGCATCGCCATGCGCGTCGCGCGGATGGCCGCCGCGAAAGGATCGCCCCTGCCGTGCTCGGCCCCCAATCGGTCGGTGAGGTGCCAGGCGTCGTCCGGTTCCATTTTGCCTTCCTGTGCTGACCGGCGCGTCTCGCGGCCAGAGCAAATGTCGTCAGTCACGACAAGGTTGCCTTCAGTATCACGAGGATCCGCATCGATCCGTCATGACGCGCGAAAGTTTGGCGACAAAGCCGTTATGAGCTGAGATCAACGACATAGAGTACGTCTTTCAATCGACAAGCTTCGTCTTTTGGTTCTGTTTCCCCTCTTTTGATGCATTTCTTACGGAGCGTGTGCCTGAACACGGCGGGATAACCGTTGCTGTTCCATCACGTGCTCAACGTTTCGGCACGACCGGGGGAGCGATGATTGCCCGCCGAACCCCGGAACGGTAGAATGGTCAAGCTCGTTATGGTCGAGCTTGACTGCTCCGTTGCCGGTCGAACGCCAGGATCATCCCGTCATGTCGACATCTCGCCGGTTCGGATGGGTCAAGGGCGCGGCCGCGCTCGCGGTGGCCGCGCAATTGGCCGCCTGCGGATCGATCCCGCGCGTGGCCTACACCGCCGATCAAGCCGCCGCCGCGGTTCCTTCCGGCATGGATCTCAGCGTGCGCGCCTATGCCGACGCGTCGGAGAGCACCTTCACCGAAATGGTGGCGCGGCCGGAGCGCTCGAAGCGCGCCTTCGCCTACCTCGCCCTGTCGGGCGGCGGCGGTGACGGAGCCTACGGCGCCGGTATCCTCAACGGCTGGTCGGAATCCGGCAAGCGGCCCGAATTCGCCCTCGTCTCCGGTGTCAGCACCGGCGCGCTGATCGCGCCCTTCGCCTTCCTCGGGCCGGCCTACGATTCCACCCTCACCGACATCTATACGAGCGGCGTCGCCTCGACCCTGGTCCAATCGCCGAGCGTGGCCAACATCGTGTTCGGATCGGGCCTGTTCGGGGATGGCCGCCTGCGCGATCTCGTGCGTCGCTACGTGACGCCCGACCTGCTCGCCGCCATCGCGGAGCAGCACGCCAAGGGCCGCCGCCTCCTCGTGGTGACGACGAACCTCGATTCCCAGCGCGCCGTCATCTGGAACATGGGCGCCATCGCGGCCAATGGCGGTCCCAATGCCGTCTCGCTGTTCACGGATGTGCTCACGGCCTCCGCCAGCATCCCGGCCGTGTTCCCGCCCCAGCTCCTCGACGTGCAGGCCGAGGGCAGGGCCTTCCAGGAGATGCATGTGGACGGGTCGGTGGTGACGCCGGTCTTCACCCTCCCGCAATCGTTCCTACTGCGGGACAACCGCCTGCGGACGGCGGGCAAGACCGACATCTACGTCATCATCAACGGACGCCTCGAGCCGGAATTCGACGTGGCGCAGAACAACACGCTGTCCATCGTCGAGCGCTCCTTCACCACCGCGAGCCGGGCGCGCAGCCGCGCCACCCTGGCGGCCACCTACGCCTTCACCCGCGGCAGCGGCATGGGCTTCAACCTCACCTATATCGACGAGGCTGCGCCGAACACGACCACGGCGCGGGGCTTCGACACCGGCTACATGCGCCAGCTCTACGAGAGAGGGCGCGAGACCGGACGGACCGGAAGCTTCTGGCAGAAGAACGTCCCCACCGCTCCCCTCGTCAAGGCGATCGCCGCCGGCGCCGCGCGGAACTGACCGGCCGGCACCATCCCCCGGTGGGGTGGTGCCCTGCGCCGCCCGCTCTCGCGCTCGTTGCTGCACTGCGATAGGATGATGAACATCCTCCCGTGTGGCCACCGGCCCGCATCTCCCCTGCGTTTGGCCGTTGACCCATGATTCAGATCGAAGACCTCACTTTCAGCGCCTGGGGCCGGCGCTTCTTCGACCGCGCGAGCGTGGCCGTCCCGCCCGGATCGAAGGTCGGGCTCGTCGGCCGCAACGGTGTCGGCAAATCGACCCTGTTCAAGATCATCCTCGGCGAGTTCCAGCCCGATAGCGGCGTGATCCTGCTGCCGAAGAATGCCCGCGTCGCCTCCGTCGACCAGGAGCATCCGGCGACCCCCGTCACCCTCATCGACACCATCCTGGCCGCGGATATCGAGCGCGAGGCCCTGAACCTCGAACTCGAAACCGCCGAGCCCGAGCGCATGGGCGAGATCTACGGCCGGCTGATCGAGATCGACGCCGACCGGGCGCCGGCCCGGGCGGGCGAAATTCTCGCCGGCCTCGGCTTCTCGGTGGAGGACCTGACCCGGCCGATGTCGGAATTCTCCGGCGGCTGGCGCATGCGCGTGGCGCTGGCCGCCGCGCTCTTCGCCGAGCCGGACATGCTGCTCCTCGACGAGCCCACCAACTACCTCGATCTGGAGGGCGCGCTGTGGCTGGAGGCGCGGCTGAAGCGCTATCCGCATTCGGCGCTGATCATCAGCCACGACCGCGAGCTTCTGAACAACTCGGTGGACGCGATCCTTCACGTCGCCAACGGCAAGCTCGAACTCTACACCGGCGGCTATGACGATTTCGAGAAGCGCCGGGCCGAGAAGGCGCGGCTGCAGGCCTCGACCAAGATGAAGCAGGACGCCGAGCGCGCTCATTTGCAGAGCTTCGTCGACCGGTTCAAGGCGTCGGCCTCCAAGGCGGCGCAGGCCCAGTCGCGCATGAAGCGTCTCGCCAAGATGGAGCCGATCTCCACCACCATCGAGGAGCATGTGGCCCCGTTCCACCTGCCTTCGCCGAAGCGTCCGCTGGCGCCGCCGCTGATGCATCTCACCGATGCCACCATCGGCTATGGCAATGACGAGCCGGTGCTGCGCGACCTCAACCTGACCCTCGACGTCGATGACCGGATCGGATTGCTGGGGGTGAACGGTGCCGGCAAGTCGACCTTCGCCAAGATGGCGGCCGGCGCCCTGAAGGTGCGGGACGGGCGCATGGTGCGCGAGGGCCGGGTGCAGGTCGGCTGGTTTCACCAGCACCAGATCGAAGCCCTCGACCCGAAGGACACGCCCCTCGACATCATCCGCCGCGAGCGGCCGGACGACAGCGAATCCGGGCGCCGCGCGAAGCTCGCCAGTTTCGGCCTCGCCTTCGACAAGCAGGAGACCACGGTCGACGCGCTCTCGGGTGGCGAGCGGGCGAGACTCCTGCTCAATCTCGTGGCGATGCAGGCACCCCACCTGCTCATCCTCGACGAGCCGACGAACCATCTCGACATCGACAGCCGCCGGGCCTTGCTCGACGCGCTGAACGATTACGGCGGCGCCGTCATCCTCATCACCCACGACCGTTCGCTGATGGAACTGGTGGCCGACCGCCTCTGGCTCGCGGCAGACCGGACCGTGAAGCCCTTCGCCGGCGACATGGACGATTACGCCCGCTTCGTCCTCGACCGGTCGAAAACCGGCAAGACCGCGCCCGGCCAGGGTCGGGAGAAGAAGAACAAGCGCAAGGCGGCGTGAGGATAGATTCTGTCGCGTGCCGGCTTTTGTCTACATCCTGCGCTGTGCCGACGGTAGCTACTATGTCGGATCGGCGCGCGGCGAATCCCTGGACAAGCGACTTGGTGATCATCACGCCGGCACGTTTCCCGGTTATACCAGCAGCCGTCGCCCCGTTGCTCTGGTGTATGCCGCTCAATTCGAATGGATCACCGATGCCATTGCTTTCGAGCGCAGGCTGAAAGGTTGGAGCCGGGCGAAGAAGGAAGCCCTCATCGCCAGTGACTGGGATGCCTTGCAAAAATTGGCGAAGCGTCCGCGCCATGAAGGGACTTCCGACCCGCCGACCTCATCCTGAGGCGCTTTCGCAACGCGAAAGCCTCGAAGGAGCCCTCCAGTCTGCATTGCGATGACTGGAGGGCTCCTTCGAGGCCGCTCACGCGGCACCTCAGGATGAGGTTCGTGGTGGGACGTGAGGAGCGGTTCTGTGGGAAACTCCTCCGGGATCGCCCCTCACCCCCGGCTGCCGCCCCGCCACAAAGAAGACGGGGGCATTGCTTCCCTCTCCCCGCGTGCGGGGAGAGTGATTGTTCGTCGAGCTTACTTCCGCAGGATCTTCGTCACGAGGCGGCCGATCGGGTTGCTCGAATCGTAGTTGCGGTCGTCGCGGACGACGGGGCGGTTGTCGTTGCCGAGAAGCTTGGTGACGAGGCGTCCGATGAGGCTCATGGCTGTATCCCTTCAAACCGGTTATGCGCCGCATTACGGCGCAGCTTGACGGTCAACACGCCGGACGTCCTCCCGTTCCGGATGAACCCCCAGATGACGTGCGCCCGTCCCGGCATCGCCCTTGCTCCTCTCGGGCCGAAAGAGGGGACACGATGACCGAGCGACTGCTCCATGCCGGCGCGAGCCTGGCGCTGCTCCTCGCGATCGCGATCCTGTTCTCCACCAACCGCCGGGCGATCCGACCCCGCACCGTCATCTCGGCCCTCGCCCTGCAGATCGCGATCGGCGCCGTCGTGCTGTTCGTGCCCGTGGGGCGGCAGGTCCTCTACGCGGCCTCCACCCTCGTCCAGACAATTCTGGCTTATGGCGATCGCGGGGTCCTGTTCCTGTTCGGCGGCCTCGTCGAGCCGCGCATGTTCGAACTCTTCGGCGGCAGTGGCTTCATCCTGGCCCTGCGGGTCCTGCCGCAGATTCTCTACGTCTCTGCGCTGATCGCGATCCTGTATCATCTGAGGGTGATGCAGACCCTGGCCCGCCTCATCGGGGCCGGACTCCAGCGGGTGCTCGGCACCTCGCCCATCGAGACCTTCTCGGCCGTCATCACCATCGTCATCGGCCAGAGCGAGATCGCCGTGGCCCTGCGGCCGTTCCTGATCCTGCTGACCGGGGCCGAGTTGTTCGCCGTCATGTCGAGCGGGGCCGCCTCCACCGCCGGATCGATCCTGGCCGGCTACGCCGCCTTGGGTGTGCCGATGGAGTATCTGCTGGCCGCCGGTGTCATGGCAATTCCCGGCGGGCTTCTCTATGCCAAGATCCTGATGCCCTCGACGGAACCGACGCGGGTGACGACGATGCGGGTGGAATTCGCCGAGACACGGGCGGTGAACCTCATCGAGGCGGCGGCCGACGGCACGCAGAAGGGCCTCGTCATCGCGGTCTCGGTGGGCGCCATGCTGATCGCCTTCACCGGGCTCATCGCCCTTCTCAACGGCATTGCCGGATGGGGCGGCGGACTGGTCGGTTATCCGTCTCTCAGTATCGAGGGAGTACTCGGGCTCGCCTTCGCGCCGCTGGCCTGGCTCATGGGCGTGCCCTGGAGCGAGGCGGGTCTGGTCGGCGGCGCCATCGGGCAGAAGATCGCCTTCAACGAGTTCCTGGCCTATGCGCAACTCTCGCCGGTGCTCAAGGCCGGTACGCTCGATGCCCGGACGACGGCCATCCTGTGCTTCGCCCTGTGCGGCTTCGCCAATCTGGCCTCCATCGCGATCCAGCTCGCGAGTCTGGCGAGCCTCGTCCCCGAGAGGAGGTCCGAGATCGCACGCTATGGAATGCGCGCGATCCTGGCTGGTACGTTGTCGAACCTGACGAGTGCGACCATCGCCGGCCTGTTCATCGGCTGACGGCGGACCCTCACGCGGCGGCGCGCTTGGCCTTGGACGGCTTGGCCGCTGCCGGGGCGGCCTTGGCCGGAGCCGTGACCGGGAGTTCGATGTCGACGCCGAGGGTCGACATGTCCTGGCCCCGTTCCAGGCGGATCTGGACCTTGTCCCGCTCCACCGTCACGTGCTTGGCGATGACGGCGAGGATCTCCTCCCGCAGGAGCATCACCAGGTCGGAACCGCCGGCCCCGGCCCGTTCATGGGCCAGGATCAGCTGGAGACGGTCGCGGGCCGTGGGGGCCGAGGCGCGTTTGCTGAAGAGGTTGCGCAGGCTCATGCCGCCCTCCGGGTGAACAGCTTGTTGAGGAGAGACTTCTTGTCGGACGGCACGGTCATCGGCACGGTATCGCCCTTGAGGCGGCGGACGGCATCGATATAGGCCCGGGCCGGGGCGCTGAGCGGGTTGTTCATCGTCACCGGGCAGCCGACATTGGAGGCGCGCAGCACTTCCAGGCTCTCGGGGATGATGGCGAGCAGCGGGATCGAGAGGATCTCGAGCACGTCGTCGACCTTCAGCATGTCGCCGCGATCGGCGCGGGCGGGGTCGTAGCGGGTGAGGATGAGGTGTTTCTCCATCACCTCGCCGCGCTCGGCCTTCAGCGTCTTGGAATCCAGGAGACCGATGATCCGGTCGGAATCGCGGACCGAGGAGACTTCCGGGTTCGTGACGACGACGGCGAGGTCGGCGTGACGCATGGCCAGGGTGGCTCCGCGCTCGATGCCGGCCGGGGAATCGCAGATCACCCAGTCGAACTTCTCGCGCAGCTCTTCCATCACCTTGGCGACGCCCTCGTCTGTCAGGGCGTCTTTGTCGCGGGTCTGCGAGGCGGGCAGCAGCGACAGGTTCTCGAGCCGCTTGTCGCGGATCAGCGCCTGGTTGAGCTTGGCGTCGCCGTTGACCACGTTGATGAGGTCGTAGACCACGCGCCGCTCGGCGCCCATCACGAGGTCGAGGTTACGCAGGCCGACGTCGAAATCGACGACGGCGACGCTCTGTCCGGCCTGCGCGAGTGCTGCGCCGAGAGCCGCTGTGGTGGTCGTCTTGCCGACGCCGCCCTTGCCCGAAGTAACGACCAGAACCTTGGCCATGTTCGTATCTCTCCTTAATCCAAGGTTGCCATTTTGATGGAGCCGCTATCGAGCCAGATCTGCACGGGTTTCCCGCGCAGGGTCGTGCCCATGTCCTCGGCCGTGCGGACGAGGCGATCGATCCCGAGCAATTCGGGCTCGAACTTGCGGCAGTAGATGCGGGCGCGGGGGTTGCGGGCGGCGCCGGCGATGGCGCGCCCCCGCAATGCGCCGTAGACGTGGATCGAGCCGCCGGCGAGGATCTCGGCGCCGGAGGCGACCGAACCCATGACGGTGACGTCCCCGGTCGGATGCACGATGGACTGGCCGGAACGGACCGACCCTTCGATCATGAGGGAGGTCGTCTCGGGCTCGGCATCGCCCGGGATCTCGATGCTGGTCGCCGGCCGTCCCGCCACCAGAAGCGGGGGGAGGGCGATGCCGTCGAGCAGGGTCTTGCCCGAGAGCGTGGCTTCCGCGCCCTCGATGCCGAGGATGCGGATGCGGCGGGTGCCGAGATCGGCCAGCAGCTTGCCCACCACGTCCGGGTCAGACCCGAGCGCCGCGATGTCGAGGATGAGGGGGCGGCCGTCGAACAGGGTCGGCGACCGCTTCAGCGAGGCGTCCAGATCGGCGAACCAATCGGGAAGCGGAGCTTCCGGAGCCAGGACGAGTGCCTTGAAGGCACGGCCTCGTAGCGTCACGGATCGGCGGGATGGAGGGGCGTGTGTCACGGGCTCTCGCGATTCCTTACCGAACCATTGACGGTCCTTATGGTTACCGCTTGGTTAACGAGCCGGCTTTCTGTGATCCTGTGACCCTATAATCCTGCGATCCCGGGTTCCTGTGTCGGCGCTACTCCAGCGCGGCGACCTTGATCGCATCGCCTTCCAGGCGGATCTGCGCCGGCTGGCCCCGGCGGTCCGGCCCGAGATCGTCGGCCGTCCGGTAGAGACCGTCGATGGCGAGCAGTTCCGGCTCGAACTTTCGGCAGGTGATGCGGGCATCGGGATTGCCGGATGCGCCCGCGATCGCCCGCCCTCGCAGCGCTCCATAGATATGGATGGAGCCGCCGGCGATCACTTCCGCGCCGGAGGCCACCGATCCCATGATGGTGATGTCGCCTTCGAGATGCAGGATCGTCTGGCCCGACCGGACCGGCTGGTCGAGGATCAGCGAGCGGGAGGGGCGCGGCGCCTCCACCTGCGTCGGCGCGGGCGCGTCCGGGGTGGCGACCTCGTCCACCGGCCGTCCGCCGGCCGGGGCGGGGGGCAGCCCCTCGCCGAGGCTGCCGGATTTGGCTCCCTCGATCCCCATCACGGTGACGTCGCGGGCCTTGAGTTCGGAGACCAGGGCGGTGAGGTCCGCGCGGTCGAGGCCGAGACCGGACACGTCGAGGATCACCGGGCGCCCCACGAAGAAGGCGGGGGAGCGCCGGGACAGCGCGTCGAGGTCTTCGAGCCAGTCATGCACCGGTGCCGAGGGGGCCAGCACCAGGGCCATGAAGGAGCGGCCACGGAAACGGATCGGGGGACGGGAATTCGGCTGGGTCACGCGGGGGCGTTTCTGTTGTTCCGGAATCGAAAAGGGACTTCTTGAGCCGACCATATCGGCAGATCGCCCGGAACGCTCCCCTCCCGGCATCGTCGCCCACGCCTGTTTCTCTCATGCCTCCGGCCAGCCGCCGTTTCCCCTTGCCATGCGTCCTAATCGAACATAAAGATATCTTTATGTCTCAAAAGAGCGCCAAGGCGATAGTCGTCCTTCCCTTCTCCGATGCCCTCGGTGTGCTGCGCGCCACCGCGGAAGAGACGCGCCTGCGCATCCTCGCTCTGTTGATGCAGGGGGAATTGTCGGTCTCCGATCTCACCGACATCCTCGGCCAGTCACAGCCCCGCATCTCGCGCCATCTCAAGCTTCTCGTCGAGGCGGGTCTGGTGGAGCGGCATCGCGAGGGAGCCTGGGCGTTCTTCCGTCTCATCGAGGCGAGGACCGGGCTGGTGGAGCCCCTGGTCGGCGGTCTCGACCGGTCGAGCCCGCCTCTGTCCGAGGATCGGGCCCGGTTGGAGGGTGTGCGGGCCCAGCGCGCGGATGCCGCGCAGAGCTTCTTCGCCCGCCTCGCCCCGAAATGGGACCAGCTCCGCTCGCTCCACGTGCCGGAGGCGATGGTGGAGGCGGCGGTGATCGACGCCCTCGGATCGCGGCCGGTGCGGAGCCTGATCGATCTCGGCACCGGCACGGGGCGGATGCTCGGACTTCTCGCCCCCAGGGCCTCCCGCGCCACGGGGCTCGATTCGAGCCATGCCATGCTCTCCGTCGCCCGCGCCAATCTGGAGCGGGCCGGCCTGTCCGGCGTGGACCTGCGCCAGGGTGACATCCATGCACCGCCCTTCGGCCGGGGCAGCTTCGACCTCGTGGTAGTGCATCAGGTGCTGCATTATCTCGACGACCCCGCCCGTGCGCTCCGCGAGGCGGCACGGCTCGTGGCCCCCGGAGGCCGGCTTCTCGTCGTGGATTTCGCGCCGCACGATCTCGAATTCCTGCGCGAGGAGCAGGCCCATCGCCGCCTTGGCTTCGCCGCCGAGCAGGTGACGGGCTGGCTCGCCGATGCCGGGCTCGGCATGGTGGCGACACGCCATCTCGCCCCGGCCGACGAGAGCGGGCACCAGCTCACCGTGACCCTCTGGCTCGCCGCCTCGGCGGCCGAGCCGACCCTCGCTTCCGAGGCGGAGCGCGCGGTGGCCTGACCGGCCGCCACGGATTCCCGCCTCGACGACACACGTCTGAACCGAAAGATCTTGAGGACGACCCGATGCCTACCGCTTCCCATCACCGCGCCAGCCGCGACGGCTACCGTCCGATCCAGGTCTCCATCGAGTTCTTCCCGCCGAAGACCGACGAGATGGAGAAGGTCCTGTGGTCGTCGATCGAGCGGCTCGCCCCGCTCCAGCCGAAATTCGTCTCGGTGACCTATGGGGCCGGCGGCTCCACCCGCGAGCGCACCCACAACACCGTGGCGCGGATGATCAAGGAGACGAGCCTCAAGCCCGCCGCCCATCTCACCTGCGTGGACGCCACCCGCGAGGAGATCGACGAAGTCGTGCAATCCTATTGGGATGCCGGGGTACGCCACATCGTGGCCCTGCGCGGCGACCCGCAGGACGGCGTCGGCACCGCCTATCGGCCGCATCCGGGCGGCTATGCCAGGACCAGCGATCTGGTGGCGGGCATCAAGCGCATCGGCGACTTCAAGGTCTCGGTCTCGGCCTATCCCGAGAAGCACCCCGAGGCCGCCACGCTCGACGCCGATATCGACGCGCTGAAGGCCAAGGTCGATGCGGGCGCCGACCAGGCGATCACGCAGTTCTTCTTCGAGAACGACGTCTATCTCCGCTACGTGGAGAAGGTACGGGCGGCGGGGATCGAAATCCCGATCATCCCCGGCATCCTGCCGGTGCAGAACTTCAAGCAATCCGCCAATTTCGCCCGCCGCACCGGCGCCTCGGTGCCGTACTGGCTGGCCGCCCGGTTCGAGGGGCTGGACAACGATGTCGATACCCGCCGGCTGATCGCGGCGGCGGTGGCGGCCGAGCAGGTGCTCGATCTGGTGGACGAGGGGGTCAACGACTTCCATTTCTACTCGATGAACCGCTCCGACCTCGTCTATGCCATCTGCCATCTCCTCGGCCTGCGCGCGCAGGCGCCGAAGGTGGCGGCGGCGAAGGCGGCCTGAACGACCTTTGGACGGGGGCCTCTCCTCCCCCTTGTGGGGAGGAGCTGGAGGTGGGGGTGGTGTCGGATACGGCGCGACATCTTCGCGGCCACCCCCACCCCTGACCCCTCCCCACAAGGGGGAGGGGGATCATCTGCGACGGAACTTGAGAGACCCCATGACAGACCTCCGCCCCGTTGACGGAAAAGAGATCGAAACCGCCCTGCGCCAGCGGGCAGCGGAAAAAATCCTCGTCCTCGATGGGGCGATGGGCACCGTGATCCAGCGCCTCGGCTATGGCGAAGCGGATTTCCGCGGGGCGCGGTTCCTCGATCACGGCCACGACCAGAAGGGCAACAACGACCTCCTGATCCTGACCCAGCCCGACGCGATCCGGCAGATCCACCTCGACTATTTCCTGGCCGGCGCCGACGTCTGCGAGACCAACACCTTCTCGGGCACCACCATCGCCCAGGCCGATTACGGCATGGAATCGATCATCCACGAGCTGAACGCGGAAGGCGCGCGCCTCGCCCGCGAGGCCGCCGCACTGGCCGAGAAGCAGGATGGCCGCCGCCGCTTCGTGGCCGGCGCCATCGGCCCGACGAACCGCACCCTGTCGATCTCGCCGGACGTGAACAATCCCGGCTACCGTGCCGTGACCTTCGATGGGGTCAAGACCGCCTACATGGAGCAGGTGCGCGGCCTGATGGATGGCGGCGCCGAACTGATCCTGATCGAGACGATCTTCGACACGCTCAACGCCAAGGCGGCGGTCGCTGCCGCCTGGGCGGTGTTCGAGGAGCGCGGCATGGTCCTGCCGATCATGATCTCGGGTACGATCACAGATCTTTCCGGCCGCACCCTTTCGGGTCAGACCCCGGAGGCGTTCTGGAACGCGCTGCGCCATGCCAGCCCGCTCACCATCGGGCTGAATTGCGCGCTCGGCGCCAAGGAGATGCGCGGCCACATCTCGGAACTGTCGCGCATCGCCGACACCCTGGTCTGCGCCTATCCGAATGCGGGTCTTCCCAACGAATTCGGCCTCTATGACGAGAGCCCCGAAGCCATGGGCAGGCTGGTGGGTGAGTTCGCCACCGCCGGCCTCGTCAACATGGTCGGCGGCTGCTGCGGCACCACCCCGGATCATATCCGCGCCATCGCGCAGGCGGTGGAGGGCGTGAAGCCCCGCGCGATCCCGGAGGTGCCCCGCCTGATGCGCCTGTCGGGCCTCGAGCCCTTCACGCTGACGAAGGAGATCCCCTTCGTGAATGTTGGCGAGCGCACCAACGTCACCGGCTCGGCCAAATTCCGCAAGCTCATCACCGCCGGCGACTACGCGGCCGCCCTCGACGTAGCGCGCGATCAGGTGGCGGCGGGCGCCAGCATCATCGACATCAACATGGACGAGGGCCTGCTCGATTCCGAGAAGGCGATGGTCGAGTTCCTCAACCTCGTGGCCGCCGAGCCCGACATCGCCCGCGTGCCGGTGATGATCGATTCCTCGAAATTTCACGTCATCGAGGCCGGACTCAAATGCGTCCAGGGCAAGGCCATCGTGAACTCGATCTCCATGAAGGAGGGCGTCGAGAAGTTCATCAGTGACGCCAAGGTGTGCCGCTCCTACGGCGCCGCCGTGGTGGTCATGGCCTTCGACGAGCAGGGCCAGGCCGATTCTTATGAGCGCAAGGTCGAGATCTGCACCAAGGCCTACAAGGTGCTGACCGAGGAGGTCGGCTTCCCGCCGGAAGACATCATCTTCGATCCGAACGTGTTTGCCGTCGCCACCGGCATCGAGGAGCATAACGGTTACGGTGTCGCCTTCATCGAGGCGACCAAGACCATCCGCGAGACCCTGCCCCACGCCCATATCTCGGGCGGCATCTCGAATCTCAGCTTCGCCTTCCGAGGCAACGAGCCCGTGCGCGAGGCGATGCATGCGGTGTTCCTGTACCATGCGATCCAGGTCGGCATGGATATGGGCATCGTGAATGCCGGCCAGCTCGCGATCTACGCCGAGCTTCCGGCCGAGCTGCGCGAGCTGTGCGAGGATGTCGTCCTCAACCGCCGCGAGGATTCCACCGACCGGCTGCTCGATGCGGCCGCGCGCTTCAAGTCCGGCGGCGGCGTCCAGGCCAAGGCGGCCGATCTGTCCTGGCGCGAGGCTCCGGTGGGGAAGCGCATCGAGCATGCCCTGGTCAACGGGATCACCGAGTACATCCTCGTCGACACCGAGGAGGCGCGCCTCGGCGTCGAACGTCCGCTCCACGTCATCGAAGGCCCGCTGATGGCCGGCATGAACGTGGTCGGCGACCTGTTCGGCTCGGGCAAGATGTTCCTGCCGCAGGTGGTGAAGTCCGCCCGCGTGATGAAGCAGGCAGTGGCCTATCTCGAGCCCTTCATGGAGGCGGAGAAGCTCGCCAATGGCGGCGACGGCAAGCGTCAGGCCGCCGGCAAGATCCTGATGGCGACGGTGAAGGGCGATGTCCACGACATCGGCAAGAACATCGTCGGCGTCGTGCTCGCCTGCAACAATTACGAGATCATCGACCTCGGCGTGATGGTGCCGGCGGCCAAGATCCTCGACGTGGCCAAGCGTGAGAATGTCGACATCGTCGGCCTGTCCGGCCTCATCACGCCCTCGCTGGACGAGATGGTTCACGTGGCGGCCGAGATGGAGCGTGAAGGGTTTTCGGTTCCCCTGCTCATCGGTGGGGCCACGACCAGCCGCGTCCACACGGCGGTGAAGATCCACCCCTCATACAATCGGGGTCAGACCGTCTACGTGACGGATGCGAGCCGTGCGGTCGGCGTGGTCTCCAGCCTGCTCTCGAAGGAGACGCGGGACACCACCATCGCCAACATCCAGGCCGAGTACCGCAAGGTCTCGGACGCGCATGCCCGCTCGGAGCTCGACAAGCAGCGCCTGCCGCTCGCCAAAGCCCGCGCCAACCCGTTCAAGATCGACTGGTCGGGTTACCGTCCAACGAAGCCGAGCTTTACCGGCGTGCGAGTCTATTCCTCCTACGAGGTCGCCGACCTCGTGCCGTATATCGACTGGACGCCGTTCCTGCAGACCTACGAGTTCAAGGGCCGCTACCCGGCGATCTTCGAGGACCCGAACCAGGGTCCGGCGGCCAAGGCCCTGTTCGACGACGCGCAGGAGATGCTGAAGCAGATCGTCGATGAGCGCTGGTTCAACCCGAAGGCGATCATCGGCTTCTGGCCGGCAAATTCGGTGGGCGACGACATCGCGCTCTATACCGGCGAGAGCCGCTCCGAAAAACTTGCGACCTTCCACGGTCTGCGCCAGCAATTGTCGAAGCGCGACGGGCGCGCCAATACCTGCCTGTCCGATTTCGTAGCGCCGAAGGAGACGGGCATCGGCGATTACGTCGGCGGGTTCGTGGTCACGGCGGGCCTGGAGGAGGTGCGGATCGCCGAGCGCTTCGAGCGGGCCAACGACGATTACCGTTCGATCCTGGTGAAGGCGCTCGCCGACCGCATCGCCGAGGCGCTGGCCGAGCGCATGCACGAGCGGGTGCGCAAGGAGTTCTGGGGCTATGCCGCCGACGAGACCTTCGCCCCCGAAGATCTCGTGCGCGAGGAATATGCCGGCATCCGCCCGGCACCGGGTTATCCCTCGCAGCCCGACCATACCGAGAAGGTCACCCTGTTCGACCTGCTCAAGGCCGAGTCGCGCATCGGCGTGAAGCTCACCGAGAGCTATGCCATGTGGCCCGGCTCGTCGGTCTCCGGCCTCTACATCGCCCACCCGGAAGCGCATTACTTCGGCGTCGCCAAGGTGGAGCGCGATCAGGTGGAGGATTACGCGTTGCGCAAGGGCATGGACCTGCGCGAGGTGGAGCGCTGGCTCGGCCCCATCCTCAACTACGACCCGGCCCGCTACCTCGCGGCGGCCGCCGAATGACGCCGGATCTCGGTGAGCCTGACCGATGCGGCAGGCTCACCGAGGCGTGGCATAAGCCGCGCGATCTGGTGGAATGGCGCTCTGTGTGTCCGGCGGAGGCTTGACCGTGGTCTCCGTCGCGCTTCAATGCGATCCCTTGATCGATGGCTTGAGCGGAGCGCGACCACGTTGAACCGGACCACCGGAATTCTGGCCGTCGCGGTCACGCTCGCTTTGGGAGTCTCCGGCTGCACCGGTTTCTCCTATCTGTCGAAGAACTACGCCGCTGTGGGCGTCCAGATCGTCACGATCGGCTGCAAGGACCCGTATTCCGTCTACGACCAGCGCCGCGTGAACAAGATGCTCGTCGTCTCCGATGGATTGCGGGAGATCACGGGGTGCGGCATCGACGAGCGCTATGACGGGCAGGGCGGCCCGGCGGAGACCCGCGCCAAGCGCCTGCGCGAGGCGGCCCGCACCTTCCTCGATGAAACCGCCCGCGAGAATTGCAAGATCACCGGGGAGGCGGTCTTCTCCGACCTGCAGACCGAGTTCTCCTATATCTGCAAGCCGACGCCGGAAGAGCGCGGCCTGAAGGTGCCGAGACTTCCCGGTCGCTGAGGGAAGCGCCGGTCCGGCGCCCTAATCGCCGTTCGTGGAGGACGGGCGCGGGAACGTGCGTTCCGCCGCATCCCCCGATGCCGCGAGCAGGGCACGGGCGAGGTCGCGGGCCTCCCGCCGGTCGAGGGCCAGAATGGCCGTGAAGGGTGCCCCGGACAGGTCGGCGAGGCCGAGTTCGAGCCGCACACCGTCCGGCAATGCGGCGACGGCGAGACTCCAGTCCCGTTCCTGCTGCCTGTTCATGCGCCTGTCTCCCGTTCGGTTCGCCACGGCATCGGACGGGTGATGGGACGCGACCGAGCGAAGAACTCCGAGCCCGCGATGCCTGGAACCGCGCATGGAATGACCGATTGCGGCCCTCAGGGCCAGAGCGGAAGCGCCGCCCGCGAAACTCTCTCGGCCGAGGAATATTGACGGGCGACGGCGGAACGGTGTTTCTCCGCCCGCGAAACGGCCGGATCGCCGGCCCGGCAGCCAATGCCCAGGAACAAGGAAACGCCGACATGTCCGAGATCTGGTTCCGCACCGGAGAGGCCACCGTCCTCGCCGCCGATGGCCAGTACACCGACGCGATGCCGGAGGTGCTGATCGGCTCCACCCGTGGCCCGGTGGGCCAGGCCTTCGCCGGCATGATGGGGCAGGTCCAGGGACATACCCGCATGTTCGTGGTGCGCGACCTGAACCAGCTCGTGCGCCCCTCGACGATGATGACCACCAAGGCGACGATCCACACCGTGGAATACGTCAACCTCCTGGGCGGTGTGGTTCAGGCCGCCACGGGCGACGCCATCGTCGATTGCGTGATCGAGGGCATCCTGCCGAAGGACGGACTCGACGACCTGTGCATGATCATCATGATCTGGCTCGACCCGCGCTGCGCCGAGGACGCCAATCTCGACCAGAAGGACCTCTACCGCACCAATTACGAGGCGACGAAGCTCGCCATCGCCCGCGCCATCAAGGGCGAGCCGACCATCGACGAGCTCATCGCCAACCGCAAGACGGTGAAGCACTACGCGCTCGAGGACATCGTCGAGTACTGAGAGACCGGGGGTGGGGGGATGCACTGGCGTCCTTCCACCCGCCGCTGGATCCCGTCTCCGTCAGCCCGGCGGGATGCGGCCCACCGAGCACAGGGTGCGGATCGAGCCCGATGGATCGGTGTAGCAGCTCGCCGACCACCCGTTCTGCTGGATGAACGACTTGCGCCGCTCGCGGAGCGACGTCTCGTAGGCCTTGCCGATGGCGCTTTGAACCGCACCGGCGTTCTCACCGGTCGCCGCCGCATCGGCAATCGCCAGATCCTGGAAATAGACCGCCGAGGGTGCTGGATCGCCGGAGGCCGCCTGGACGATGGGCTCGGACCTGCAGGTCAGGTCGATCTTCGTGCCGTTCGGGATCTTGAGATCGATGCTCGGCCCTTGCCGCCTGCCGACCTTCGCGCCGATCTCGGAAGCGATTCTCGCCGCCAGTCCGTCGCACTCATCCGCATGGGCTGGGACCGCCACGGACAGGGTGATGGCCGCTGCGAGATAAACCGGCCGCATCACGCTGGAACGGCCGTCGGATTCCGCATCTGCGCCCCGCCCGATCCGGCTCCCTCGCGCGGTTGCGCGCCCGACGCCTCGCGCAGGGAATCCACGGTTTCGTCGGAACCGGGGGCAACGAGATCACGTCGCCGTTCCGCCGTCGGCATCGGCATGCAGACCAGGATGATGGTGCCGAGACCCTCCTCGGACCGGATGCGCAGCGACCCACCATGAAGCTCTGCCATGGAGCGGGCGATGGCGAGCCCCAGGCCGGAGCCCTTATGGGTCCGGGTGAGGTTCGTCTCCACCTGCTGAAACGGTGAGCCGAGACGGCGAAGAGCGGCTTTCGGGATGCCGATCCCGTTATCTTCGATGAAGATGTGGACCCGGTCGCCGGCCGGGCGCGCCTTGACGATGATGCGCCCGTCTCCACCCGGCGTGAACTTCACCGCGTTCTGGATGAGGTTCAGGAGGATTTGATGCAGCGCGCGGCCATCCGCCAGCAGGGTCAGGTCGTCTGAGACGTCGACGTCGATGCTGAGTGATTTCGCCCGGGCCGACTCGGCCACCAGCTTCAATGCGCCCTGGACGGCGGTGTCGAGGGGGACTTCCCGAAGCGCGAGGCGGACGCTGTGCGATTCGATGCGCGACATGTTGAGGATGTCGTCGATGACCGAGAGCAGGTAGTCGCCGCTGGAGCGGATATCCCGGCAATATTCCGTGTAGCGGGGCGATCCCAGCGTTCCGTAGACTCCGCTTTCCATCAACTCCGCGAAGCCCATGATGGCGTTGAGCGGCGTGCGCAGCTCATGGCTCATGGTGGCGAGGAACTCGGATTTCGCCTGGTTGGCGGTTTCGGCCTGGGCCTTCTGGTCGAGGTAGCGTTCGGCGAGGTCCGCGAGCTGCTGGGTCTGCAGTTCGAGGGTCCGGCGCGAGCGCTTGAGGTCCTTGACCGTCTCGATCAGTTCGCGCTCGGAGGCGACGAGCTGCTCCTGCTGGCGCTTGAGGTTGGTGATGTCGGTGCCGACCGAGACGTAGCCGCCGTCCTTGGTCCGCCGCTCGCTGATCTGGAGCCAGCGGCCGTCGGTGAGCTCCGCCTCGAAGGTGCGGGCGGTCGCCGACGAAACCTCGATCTCCCGGAGTTCGCGGCGTACCGGCGGCAGGACGCCCCGGCCCATGATCTCATGGTAGCGCTTGCCCGGAGTCGCATCGTCGGGACTCAGAGCGTGGAGGTGGCGGAATTTCGAATTGCACAGGACGAGGCGGTTGCTCGTATCCCACAGGACGAAGGCTTCCGAGATCGCCTCCACCGCGTCGCGCAGGCGCATGTCGGCGGTGGCGTTGGACTCGGCGAGCTGGCGCTGCTCGGTGACGTCGAGTGCGATGCCGACGAGGTGCCGGCCGCCATCGACCTGATCGGGGACGACCTCGGCGCGGGTGCGCAGCCACATCCAGCCGCCATTGGCGCTGCGCATGCGGAATTCGTGATCGACGGTGGACTGGCTCGCAGCCAACTGGCGGGCCAGGGCGTAGAGGTCCCCGTCATCGGGGTGGACCAGGGCGTTGACGTCGCCGAAGGACAGGAACTCGCGCTCCCGGCGATAACCGAGCAGGGCGTACATCGAATCCGACCAGTAGATCCGGCCGCGCGGAATATCCCAGTCCCACAATCCGCACCGACCGCGACCGAGCGCCGTGTCGAGCCGCTGCTTGATCTGCTCGCACAGCCTGTCGACCGCATAGGCCCGCTGGGTCTGTAGCGCGTAGGCGATGCCGATCCCGACGATCACGAGGGCGGCAGCCGCGTAGAGGACCGCCTGATGCCGCATCCGCGTGGCCCAGGCATCGAGAATGGGGGCGATCGGCTGGATCACCGCAACCTGGCCGCGACCTTTGGGAAGCGTCCGGAGGGCCGCGAAGGCCTGTTCGCCATTGGCGAGGGTCAGCGCCATCACGCCGGCGCGTTCGCCCAGCGTGCTCAGGGCCTGCATCTCTCCAAGGCGGTCCGCGATGGTCCCGCTCAGGTCCGTCAGGGCCGGGTGGGCGCCAAGAAGCGTTTCAGAGGACGAGGCCACCAGGATCTGGCGGCCCGACGGCATCAGCGAGGCGGGGAGCAGAGTCTCCAGACGCGACCGGATCGCGGGCGGCGTCGCTTCCGCGTCCGACATGGCGGCCGTGACGAGCCGCGTGAAGGTCTCCATGTCCGTGACCGCATCGCGCAGGATCTCACTGCGCTCGCCGCGCAATTGAAGCGCTGCGCCGGCCGCCAGACAGACGAGAAAGGTGGCGAGGAAGGCGGGCACCGCATAGCGGAGCCAGATCTCGGCACGGACGAACCGGGTATGAGCCGCAGTCTGAGGGCGGTGAATACCGAGAATCGTATCCGCACGTGCGGAGAGGGAAGCGGAATCCGCCTCCAGCATGACAAGCCCCCGCAGCTGCTGGTGAGTCGTTCGGAGCATGTCGGTGAGTCACGCTCCGAATCGTACTCAATTCAGCATTTCCACAGCCAACTTGTCCACGAAATTCTTGGCCGTCCGCTTGACTCCTGGCGCAGTGTGGCAATCAGATTCAGAGAATCGATGGATCGAATTTAACCTTATTTTCGAGTGTGTTAACCATCACCGAGGGTCCGGGCCAGAATATCAGCCACATCACGGGAAAGCCCTGTCCTGGAGGCAATTTCTCCAAGCGTGGCCTTGGCTTGGCTACGCCGCACCGGCTCCCACATTCGCCACGAACCGAACGCGGTCAAAAGCCGCGCTGCGAGCTGGGGATTCGTTCGATCGGTCGTCTGAACCGCGTCCGCGAGCAGTCTGAAGCCCGCTCCATCGGGTCGGGCGAACTGCGTCGGGTTCGCCATGGCAAAGCTCCCGATCAGTGAGCGTACGCGATTCGGATTGGTGATCGCGAAAGCCGGATGCCGCTGCAGCCTCTCGATTCGCTCGATCGTGCCGTCTTCCGGGATCATCGCCTGGATGGCGAACCACTTGTCGAGAACCAGTGGTTCGTCGGCATAACGGAGGCCGAAGGCGTGGAGCGCGGTTTCTCTGGCCGTTCCCGGGATCGAGGCCAGGACCGAGAGTGCCGCCAGTCGGTCGGTCATGTTGGTGGTGTCAGCGAGTTCGGCAGTGGCGAGCTCGACGCCTCGCTCCCCGTTCGAAGAGGCAATCAGGTCCAGGGCGGCGTTGCGCAGGGCCCGGCGACCCGCCGAGACCGCACCGGGGTCGAATGGCGCGTCCGCCCCGTCCGCCATGGCGGCGCGAAGGGTCTCCAGGCGCGGACCGAGTCCTCGTCCGATCTGGCGCCGCAGGATCTTTCGGGCCCGATGGATCGCATCGGGATCGACATCGGAGCCTAGATCGCCTGCGACGTCGCCTTCGCTCGGGATGCCGAGGACGAGGGCTGCGAATGCAGGATCGCTTGAGGCCTCGGCGTCCAGGAAGGTAGCGAGCGCTTCGATGAAGGCTTGCGCGGCGGGGTCCGTCTCCTCCGTGAGCGATGCGTTGGCTCTCGTGCGTTCGACGATCAGGCGCAGCGCGATGTTCTGCGCAGCCTGCCACCGATTGAAGGCGTCGGTGTCGTGAGCGAGGAGCGTCAGGCGGTCGGCATCGCTCGATGCCATGTCGATGCGAACCGGGGCGGAAAAGCCTCGGAACAAGGACGGGACCGGCCTCTCGGCGACGTCGGTGAAGACGATCTCGTCCGACGTCCGGTCAAGGACGAAGACGCCCTCGCTGACGCGTTCGCAGGAAGCGGCGATCGGGCCGCGCTCGCCGACGAGGCCAAGGGCGATGGGAATGACGAGCGGCGGGCTGTCTTCGGCGTTTGCCAGGCGCTGGCTAAAGCGCAGGCGATAAGTCCGCGCGGCAGCATCGTAATCTCCTTCGACGCTGACCGTTGGTGTTCCCGGACGCTCGTACCATTTCGCGAAAGCCGACAGGTCGTGCCCGGTCTCAGCGGCGAAGGCGGCGAGGAAATCCTCCACCGTGGCGGCTCGTCCGTCGTTCTCGGCGAAATAGCGGTCCATCCCCGCGCGAAAGACGTGGGGCCCGATCAGCGTGCGCAGCATCCGCACGATCTCGGCACCTTTTTCGTAGACCGTTGCCGTGTAGAAATTGTTGATCTCGGCATAGGCCCGGGGCCGGACCGGATGGGCCAGCGGCCCGGCATCCTCCGGGAACTGGCGGGCGCGCAGCGTCCTGACCTCGCCGATGCGATGGACCGCGCGCGAACGCATGTCGGACGAGAATTCCTGGTCGCGGAAGACCGTGAGGCCCTCCTTCAGGCAGAGCTGGAACCAGTCGCGGCAGGTGACGCGGTTGCCCGACCAATTGTGGAAATACTCGTGGGCGATGATCCGCTCGATCGCCGCGTAATCGGCATCGGTGGCCGTCTCGGGGGAGGCGAGGACGTATTTGTCGTTGAAGATGTTGAGGCCCTTGTTCTCCATGGCGCCCATGTTGAAATCGGACACCGCCACGACGTTGAAGACGTCTAGATCGTAGGCGCGGCCGAACGCCTCCTCGTCCCAGGTCATCGAGCGGGCGATGGCGTCGAGGGCATAGGCGGCCCGGTCCGATTTGCCCGGCTCCACGTAGACGGCGAGGGAAACGGGGCGGCCATCCATCGTGGTGAACGGGCGGGACACCCGGTCGAGGCGGCCGCCGACGAGGGCGAAGAGATAGGCGGGCTTCGGGTGCGGATCGCGCCAGATCGCATAATGGCGGCCCGGGCCGGCAGGCCCGGCTTCCGTCAGGTTGCCGTTGCCGAGAAGGACGGGCGCTTCGTCGGCATCGGCCTCGATCCGCGTCGTATAGACCGACATCACGTCGGGCCGGTCGAGGAAGTAGGTGATCCGGCGGAAGCCGTCGGCCTCGCACTGGGTGCAGTAGACGCCGCTCGACCGGTAGAGGCCCATGAGCTTGGTGTTGGCGGTCGGGTCGATCCGCGTCTCGATCGCCAGCGTGAAGGGCTTTTGCGGCGGCTCATGCACCGTCAGCGCCGAGGCGGTGGCGGAATAGGCCACCGGATCGAGGATTTCGCCGTCGAGGGACAGCCGCGTCAGCGTGAGATCGTCACCGTCCAGCACCAGGGGCGCGTTCGGGCGTCCGTCCGGGTTCGGGCGCAGGGCCAGGGTCGCGACGATCCGCGTCTCACGGGGATGGAGCCGAACGTCGAGTGCCACCGTGTCGATGAAGTGGTCGCTCGGCCGGTAATCCTCGAGACGGATCAGGGTCGGGCTTTCGGTGCGCATGCGGTTGGTCCTGATCGGGAGCGAGGACTAAGAACGGCTCCGCGTCGTCGGCCCGCTCGGCTTCCACCCTCAAGGTATGAGGGGGGGCGGGAGCGTCGGGGGCATCGCGGCGTTGACGCCCGGCATAGCCGGGCCACATAGGCGGCATCAACCGGAGACGACCCAGCCCATGGAATACCTGCACACGATGGTCCGCGTGGCGGATCTCGACAAGGCGCTCGCCTTCTACGTGGACACGTTCGGCCTGCGCGAAACCCGCCGGGTTGAGAACGAGAAGGGCCGCTTCACCCTCGTCTTCCTCGCCGCCCCCGGCGATTACGACACGGCCCTGGAGACGAAGGCGCCCCAGGTGGAGCTCACCTACAACTGGGATCCGGAGACCTATTCCGGCGGGCGCAATTTCGGTCACCTCGCCTATCAGGTGGACGACATCTACGCCTTCTGCGCGCGCCTGCAGGACAAGGGCGTGACCATCAACCGGCCGCCGCGCGACGGCTACATGGCCTTCGTGAAGTCGCCTGACGGGATCTCCATCGAGATCCTGCAGAAGGGCGAGGCCAAGGCGCCGCAGGAGCCGTGGGCCTCCATGGAGAATACCGGCTCCTGGTAGGACGGCGAGATCGCGGGGCGCGTCATCGCGCGCCCCGCGATCTCGGTTTTAGATCTATGCGCCGCCCGCTTCGCTGGCCGGTGTGATGCCGAGTTCGGCGAGCTTGGCCGAGACGGCTTCGATCGGCCGCTTGAGCTTCAGGCTGATGATGGAGACCGGCACGCGCTCGCGCGCCAGCGTCCGGAGTTCGGATACGTTTTCGAGCGTCCAGGCCGAATCGCTCGTTGCCATGGTCACCTCCTCACGTGGGCGGGCCGCCGCGATGGGCGTGGCCCTATTCGATGAGCTAGGGCCGCGTGGATCGTCGAGCAAGCCGCCGAACAAAATCCCGCCATGGCGCCCGGATGGGCATCCGGCTCCTTGACCTCGGGCGCGATGGCGGCGCACATCCGCGCCGGATCAGTCGGCCGGGCGGCCGCTCCGGTGCGAACCGGGGAGGAAAGTCCGGGCTCCATGGAGAGACGGTGCCGGATAACGTCCGGCGGGGGCGACCCCAGGGACAGTGCCACAGAGAGCAGACCGCCCTGCTTCATGCAGGGTAAGGGTGAAAGGGTGCGGTAAGAGCGCACCGCGGACGCGGCAACGCAGACGGCACGGCAAACCCCACCGGGAGCAAAACCGAATAGGGGCGACACGCCTTCTCCCGAAAGGGATGGGGCAGGCCCTCTCTCCAGGCTCGTCGCCCGGGTTGGTTGCTCGAGGCGTTCGGTAACGAACGTCCCAGAGGAATGGCCGCCACGTCCGGAAGTTCGCTTCCGGGCCCTACAGAACCCGGCTTAAAGGCCGGCTGATCCTCTTTCCGCCGGCATCGGCCAGCGCTTGGCGAGCTCTCTCACACCCAACGAATACGCTGCATAAAACCGACGAAACTTACCGTCGGTTAACCTTGCTGAGGTCTGATCGGACTCGGCGGCTCACATGCGAGTCCGCGCGTTGACGGTGCTCAGAGGCTCATGTTACCCGGAATCACTTCGTCAGCGGCGATTTTGGGAACGGCGGACGCGCTGCGCGCTCGCCGGGGGCGAAGTGCGGGCCGCGTCCGCGACGTCTCCTCTTTCTTTGCCGTTCCGTCTCCTCCGGCCGCCTCGAAGCGGTCGATGCCCGCCGCAGGGACGCATGCGTCACATCCCATCTTCCGCCGCCGCCTGGCGTCCCCGACTCGTTCCAGCCCGGTGCGGGTCTCCGCGATCGGTTCCGTTCCGACCCGCTGGTCGGGTTTCGGCATGACGCTCCCTCATGCCGCCGCCGCCGGCGCGGTTTCCGCTGCGCCGCATATTCCCGTCCTAATCGCCGAAGTCGTGGCATCGCTCGCACTTCCGGGCACATCCCTTGTTGTCGACGGAACCTTCGGTGCAGGCGGCTACACCCGCGCGATGCTGCAAGCCGATCCAGGGATCCGCGTGCTCGCGATCGACCGCGATCCCACTGCCATCGCAAGTGGCGCCGGCCTCGTCGCAGCTTCCAAAGGGCGTTTGACCCTCGTGCCGGGCCGGTTCGGCACGCTGGATACGCTTGTCCGGGAGCAAGGCATCGAATCTGCCGACGCCGTCGTCCTCGATATCGGCGTCTCCTCGATGCAGATCGACCAGGCCGACCGCGGCTTCTCGTTCCGCAACGATGGGCCCTTGGACATGCGCATGGAGCGCGCCGGCCAGAGCGCCGCCGACCTCGTCAATGGCGCCGAGGAGGCGACGCTGGCCGACATCATCTACCATTACGGCGAGGAGCGCCGCTCGCGGGCGGTGGCCCGCGCCATCATCGAGGCCAGGCGGAAAGGCCCGATCGAGACCACGGCGGCGCTCGCCGAGATCGTGTCGAGCGTGGTCTGGGCGGATCCCGCCAGCGGAATCCATCCGGCCACCCGGACGTTCCAGGGGCTGCGCATCGCCGTGAACGACGAATTGGGCGAACTCGTCCAGGCGCTCCATGCCGCCGAGCGAATCCTCCGGCCGGGCGGACGCCTCGCCGTGGTCACCTTCCATTCCCTGGAAGACCGTATCGTCAAACAGTTCTTCTCCGCGCGCAGCGGTCGAGCGGCCCAGGCCTCCCGTCATCTGCCAAGCGCCGATGCGCCGACCCCGCGCAGCTTCACCATGGTGACGAAGGGCCCGGTGACGGCCTCCGACTCCGAGGTTCATGCCAATCCCCGCTCGCGCTCGGCCAAGCTCCGGGCAGCGGAGCGGACCATGGCGCCGGCCGCGCCGCCGCTGGCGGCCATCGAAGCGCTGGCGGCTCTTCCCGCCCAGCGCGGTCACCTCGTCTCGAAGAGCGGTGGAGTGCGTCGGTGATCCGTCTGCTGAACGTCGTCGCCATTCTCGGACTGATCGGCTCGGCGATTTACGCCTACTCGATCAAGTACGACACGCTGTACCAGGCCGGTCAGGTCTCGAAGGCCAAAAGCCAGCTCCACAAAGAGCGGCAGGCTATCGCGGTGCTCCGGGCCGAGTGGCAGCTCCTGACCCGGCCAGACCGCCTTCAGGCCGCCGTCGAGCGTCATCTTGCCCTGGAGCCCATCGGCGTGAATCATCTCGGCCGTCTCTCCGACCTGCCGATGCGCCCCGACCGCGGTGACGAGATCGGTCGCCTGCTGGCCGCCACCGCAACGCCCAAGGAAAAATCTTCGGCGAAGACTGCCGATGAGCCGAGGACGACCGGGTCGATCACCACGCGTACGACCACCACCAAGCCGACTGTGACCGCGTCGACGATCAAGACGACCACCGTCCAAACCACCAGAACGCCCAATACGGTTTCGAGGTAGTCCCGTGTCAGACGAGACCGTTCACGATCACACGCTCCACGCCGCCGACGAGGCCGGTGATGCTCTTCCGCAGGAAGGCGCTCCGCAGCCCGTGGCCGCCACGCGCCCGCCTTGGACGCCGATGGGCTTGGTGCGGGCGATGTTCCACCTCGCTATCGAGCGGTCCTATGCTCGCGTCGGCCTCGTCGGCCTCGGTTTCGCGCTGGTGTTCCTGACCATCGCCGGCCGATTGGTGGCGATGGCGGCCTTCCCTCAGGCCGATAACGGAGACAACCGCGTCGCCGCCGCGGCCACCACGGCGATCCGCCCCGACATTGTCGACCGCAACGGTGAGATCCTGGCCACAGACATCCGCACCGTGTCGGTCTTCGCCGAGCCGAAGAACATCTACGATAAGGACGAGGCGGTCGAGCTTCTCACTGCCGTCCTACCCGAGCTCAACGCCACCGATCTGCGTGCCAAGCTCTCGACGAAGAAGGGCTTCGTCTGGGTCAAGCGCGAGATCACCCCGAAGCAGCAGCTCGAAGTGCATCGCCTCGGCATTCCCGGCGTCGGCTTCCTGCCCGACCACAAGCGCGTCTACCCGAACGGTACGGCGGCGGCCCATATCCTGGGTGTGACCAACCTCGACAATATCGGCATCGCCGGTATCGAGAAGTACATCGACAATACCGGCCTGAAGGACCTGAACAGCCTCGGCTTCGTCGCTAAGGCCACCGACCTGCGGCCGGTTCAGCTCTCCATCGACCTGCGGGCCCAGTTCGCCCTGCGCGACGAGCTGGCCTGGGGCGTCGATCACTTCAAGGCCAAGGCCGCGGCAGGCCTGATCCTCGACGTGACCACCGGCGAGGTGATTGCACTCGCCTCCCTGCCGGATTTCGACCCGAACAACCCGGCCGAGGCCAACAATCCCGACCGGATCAACCGGATGAATGTCGGCGTCTACGAGATGGGCTCGACCTTCAAGGCGATGACCCTCGCCATGGCGCTCGATTCCGGCAAGTACAACGTCAACTCGACCTTCGATACGCGCGGCGGCGTGCTGACCTGGGGCCGGCAGAAGATCCACGAATATCACGGTACCAACCGCACCATCACCATGCCGGAGGTGTTCACGCACTCCTCCAACATCGGCTCGGCCAAGATGGCGCTCGGCATCGGCGTGCCAGGTCACAGGGCCTTCCTGAAGAAGATGGGCCTCACCGACCGGATGCGGACGGAGTTGCCCGAAAGCGCCGAGCCCATCGTTCCCTCGCGCTGGACCGAGATCAACACCATCACCATCGCGTTCGGTCACGGCCTCGCGGTCGCGCCGCTCCAGGCGGCGGCGGCGGTGGGCGCGATCACGAACGGCGGTAACCTGATCGTGCCGACCTTCCTTAAGACGACGGAAGCCGAGGCGCTAAAGAAGGCGACCCGCGTGCTCAAGCCCGAGACCAGCGAGGCGATGCGCTTCATCATGCGCCTCAACGCGGTGGAAGGCTCGGCCAAGAAGGCGTCGATCCCGCTCTACTATGTCGGCGGCAAGACCGGCACGGCGGAGAAGGTCATTCACGGCCGCTACGTCAAGAACCGCCTGTTCACGACCTTCATGGCAGCCGCGCCCATGAACAACCCGAAATACCTGTTCGTCACCATCATGGACGAGCCGCAGGGCCTGCCGGAATCCGGCGGCTACGCCACCGCCGCCTGGAATTCGGGCGTCGTGACCGGCCGGGTGATCGAGCGCGTCGCCCCGATCATCGGTCTGCCGCCGCAATTCGATCCGCCGGTGAAGCCATTCCCCCTGATGGTGAAGCTCGGCGCCTATCACGCGACGATGCTCGACCCGCGATGAGCGACATGAATCTCGGTTCGCTGTTCCCGGACCTCGATGTCGGGCCGGCCTCCAGCGCGATCGTGACTGGCATCACGGCCGATAGCCGCCGGGTCGTTCCCGGCGGCGTCTTCGTGGCGGTGCCCGGCACGCGGGTGGACGGCAAGGTCTTCGCCGCCAAGGCCTTCACGGATGGCGCCGTCGCCATCCTGGGGGAGGGCGATCGGCCCGCCGACCTGCCGGCAGAGGCTCTCTGGATCGCCGTTCCCGACGTGCGACGGGCCCTGGCGCTCGCCGCCGCGCGCTTCTCCGGGCGCCAGCCGGAGACCGTGATCGCCGTGACCGGTACCAGCGGCAAAAGCTCGGTGGCCGATTTCGTCCGCCAGATCCTGTCGCGTCTTTTCCTTCCTTCTGCCAGCCTCGGCACGGTAGGGGTCGTCACCGATCGGGGGGCCGAATACGGCTCGCTGACGACGCCCGATCCGGTCTCGCTGCACGAGATCCTGGCGCGGCTGGCCGATGACGGCATCACGCATCTGGCCATGGAAGCGTCTTCGCACGGGATCGAGCAGCACCGACTCGATGGCGTGAGGCTCGCCGTCGCCGGTTTCACCAATCTCGGGCGCGACCACCTCGATTACCACGCCACCATCGAGGACTATCTCCAGGCCAAGTTGCGGTTGTTCACGACGTTGCTGCCTGCCGGCAGGCCCGCCGTGATCAATGCGGACGGCCCCTATTCCGAGCGCGTCATCGAGGTGGCGCGGGAAGCCGGGCACGACGTCCTGACCACCGGCCGGACAGGCGAGACGATCCGTCTTCTGGATGCCCGCACCGAGGGGTTCTCCCAGGCCCTCACCATCCGCCTGCACGGTGAGGCCGCGACCCGTCGCGTTGCGCTTCCCCTCGTGGGCGCCTTCCAGGTGGAGAACGCGCTCCTCGCCGCCGGCCTCGTCGGCGCCGCCATCGGCCGCGACCGCATGGCGGACATTCTCGCCACCCTCGAACACCTCACCGGCGTGCCCGGCCGCATGGAACGGATCGGCGAGGTCAACGGCGCCCTCTGCCTCGTGGATTACGCCCACAAGCCCGAAGCCCTGGAGAGCGTGCTCGATGCGCTCCGCCCCTTCGCGACAGGTCGCCTGACTTGCGTATTCGGCTGCGGCGGCGACCGCGACACCGGCAAGCGCCCGCTCATGGGCGCCATCGCGGCGCGGAAAGCCGACCTCGTCATCGTCACCGACGACAATCCGCGCAGCGAGGATCCGGCCTCGATCCGCGCCGCCATTCTCGCCGCCTCTCCCGGCGCCATAGAGATCGGCGACCGGGCCGAGGCGATCCAGACCGCCGTGCGCGGGCTCCGGGCCGGCGACGTGCTGGTGGTGGCCGGCAAGGGTCATGAAACCGGCCAGATCGTGGGCACACAGGTGCTCCCGTTCTCGGATCACGCAGTTGTCCGGTCAGCGATCGCGGAGGTGGGGGCGTGAGATCGAGTCAGGGTGAAACGCTGTCTTCAGCGCGTCTCTCCCTCCCCCCTTTGCGGGGGAGGGTGCCTGCGGAGCAGGCGGGAGAGGGGACGACCTCTCCGGAACTGGCGCTCCCCTCTCCCGACCCGCTTCGCGGGCCACCCTCCCCCGCAGAGGGGGGAGGGTACGCGCGCGGTCGCCCCATGCATGAGTCCGCCCGATGACGACGCCCCTCTGGACCCCCGAAGCCCTGGAAGCCGCTACCGGCGGCACCTTGCGCGGCAACCCGAAGCCGATCACCGGCGCTTCCATCGATACGCGGACGCTGCAGCCGGGCGACCTGTTCTTCGCCATTCGCGGTGAGGCGCGGGACGGTCACGATTTTGTTCGCGATGCCCTGGCGCGTGGTGCCGGGGCGGCCGTGGTCGCCGCCGACCGAGCCGGGGAGTTCGCCGGGGCAGGGGGCCTTCTCGCGGTATCGGGGACGAGCGAGGACCCGATCCTCGACGCCATGCGGGCTCTGGGCCAGGCCTCGCGCGCCCGCAGCCAGGCCGGCATCGTCGCCGTCACCGGCTCGGTGGGCAAGACCGGCACGAAAGAGGCTCTGCTGCACGTCCTCTCGGCTCTGGGCGAGACCCATGCCTCCATCGCCTCCTACAACAACCATTGGGGCGTGCCCCTGACTTTGGCGCGGATGCCGGCCGAGAGCCGTTACGGCGTGTTCGAGATCGGCATGAATCATCCGCGCGAGATCGTGCCGTTGACCGCCATGGTCCGGCCCGACATCGCGCTGATCACCACGGTCGAGCCGGTTCACATCGAGCACTTCGCCTCGCTCTCGGCCATCGCCGATGCCAAGGGTGAGATCTTTTCCGGGTTGAGTACGGGCGGGACCGCCATCATCAACCGCGACAATCCGAGTTATCCGCGTCTGCTCGCCCATGCGCATGCCTCGAAGGCGGGGCGGGTCGTCACGTTCGGTGAGCACGAGGAGGCGGATGTCCGCGCCCTTCGCATCGTCATGCGGCCCGATCTCTCGGTGGTGGATTCGGTGGTGATGGGCGTCCCCGTCACCTACCAGCTCGGCACGCCGGGCCGGCACGTGGCGATGAACTCCCTCGGCGTCATGGCGGTGGTTCATGCTCTCGGGGCCGATCTCGCCCGCGCTGCCCTGTCGCTCGCCGCGCTGAAACCGCCGGTGGGGCGTGGCGAGCGCACGGCCTTGCGGCTCAAAGAGGGCGAGGCCTTCCTGGTGGACGAGAGTTACAACGCCAACCCGGCTTCGGTGCGGGCGGCTCTGGCCACCTTGTCGGGAATCGAGACAGGGCCGCGCGGGCGCCGCATCGCGGTCCTAGGCGACATGCTCGAACTCGGCGCTTCGGCCGAAGATCACCACCGCGCGCTCGCCTCCGCCGTGGAGGCGGGCGGGATCGACCTCGTCTTCACCGCCGGCCCGATGATGCGGCATCTGTTCGAGGCGCTGCCGGTGAGCCGGCGCGGCGTCTCGGCGGGCGTTTCGTCGGATCTGGTCGATCCGCTCATCGGCGCCCTCCGCGCCGGAGACGCTGTCATGGTGAAGGGGTCGAACAGCATCCGCATGGGTCACATTGTCGAAGCTCTCAAAGCCCGCTACGCGGACGCGGTGGACCGCGCCGAGTCGGCGCAGGCCGCGATCCGCCAATAGACCTCCGTGTCAGGCCCGGCCTCGCACCGGGTTCGCCCGCCAGCCGGGTGCACGGCGGGGATGGAAAGGCGCGCGGCCTCCTCCAACCCCGATGATCCATTCTCAGACAAACCGCGACCGGGTGTCGGATGCTGTATCTCCTGTCGGACCTGAGCGGCACGCTCTCGCCCCTCAACGTCTTCCGCTACATCACCTTCCGCACCGGCGGCGCGCTGTTCACGGCGGGCCTGTTCGTGTTCTGGTTCGGGCCACTCATCATCTCGCTGCTGCGCCTGCGCCAGGGCAAGGGGCAGCCAATCCGCGAGGACGGTCCGCAGACTCATCTGACCAAGCGCGGCACGCCGACCATGGGCGGGCTGATGATCCTGGCCGGCGCCATCGTGGCGATCCTGCTCTGGGCCAACCCGCGCAATCACTTCGTCTGGGTAACCCTCGCGGTGACCCTGGGCTTTGGCGCCATCGGCTTCTACGACGATTACCTCAAGGTGACGAAGCAGTCGCATAAGGGGTTCTCTGGCAAGTTCCGGCTCCTGCTCGAAGCCGCTATCGCCATCTCGGCCTGCACCCTGATCTCGTATTATTCGGCGCCCGCGCTCCAGAACCAGCTCGCCTTCCCGGTCTTCAAGGATGCCCTGCTGAATCTCGGCTGGTTCTACGTGCTGTTCGCCGGCTTCGTCATCGTTGGTGCCGGAAACGCCGTGAACATCACCGACGGCCTCGACGGCCTCGCCATCGTGCCGGTGATGATCGCCTGTGGAACCTTCGGGGTCATCGCCTATCTGGTCGGCAACGTCTTCACCGCCGGATACCTCCAGGTGAACTACGTCCGCGACACCGGCGAACTCGCGGTCGTCTGTGGTGCAGTCATCGGGGCGGGGCTCGGCTTCCTGTGGTTCAACGCCCCCCCGGCGCAGATCTTCATGGGCGATACCGGCTCGCTCGCCCTCGGCGGCCTGCTCGGCACCGTGGCGGTCGCCACCAAGCACGAGATCGTCCTCGCCATCGTCGGCGGCCTGTTCGTCTTGGAGATCATGTCGGTGATCATCCAAGTCGCCTCGTTCAAGCTCACTGGCAAGCGCGTCTTCCGCATGGCGCCGATCCACCACCATTTCGAACAGAAGGGCTGGAAGGAGCCGCAGGTCGTCATCCGGTTCTGGATCATCGCCGTGATCCTGGCACTGGCCGGCCTCGCGACGCTGAAGCTGCGCTGAGCGTCGTATGACGGTTCGTCACAACTGGTCTTCCTCCCGCCGATCCACCTCGTCCTGAGGCGCCGCAGCGGAGCGGAGGCCTCGAAGGAGCCCTCCACTTCGTACATTGGGCTCTGAAGGCCTCCTTCGAGGCCCGCTCGCGCGGGCACCTCAGGATGAGGTAGAGGGAGGGGGACAGAGATCAGAGCATTGGCGAGTTCGAGACCCGCATGACCCCCGCCACCACCTTCGCCGGCCGCACGGTCGCCCTGTTCGGCCTCGGCGGCTCCGGCCTCGCCACGGCGGTCTCGCTCCAGGCCGGGGGCGCCCACGTCGTCGCCTGGGACGACAGTACCGAGAGCCAGGCAAAGGCGCGAGAACAGGGCGTCACCGTTGCGGATCTGCGCAGCGCAGACTGGTCGGGTTTTGCCGCCTTGATCCTGGCGCCCGGCGTACCGCTGACCCATCCCGTACCCCATTGGAGCGTCGGTCTCGCCGAGGCCGCCGGGATAGAAATTATCGGCGATGTCGAGCTGTTCTGCCGCGAGCGGGCGAAGACCGCCCCCGATGCACCTTTCGTCGCCATCACCGGCACGAACGGCAAGTCGACCACCACGGCGCTGATCGCTCATATCCTGGCCAAAGCGGGCCGTGACGTGCAGATGGGCGGGAATATCGGCACCGCGATCCTGTCACTGGAGGCACCGGCGCCGGGGCGCTGTCACGTCATCGAACTGTCCTCGTTCCAGATCGACCTGACGCCGTCGCTGGCTCCGAGCATCGGCGTGCTCCTGAACATCACGCCCGACCATCTCGACCGCCACGGCACGATGGAGAATTATGCGGCGATCAAGGCGCGCCTCGTCAACGGCTCCGCCCTCGCGGTGGTCGGGGTCGACGACGAGCCGAGCCGCGCCATCGCCGACCGGCATAGGGGGGCGCTCGTGCGGATCGGCGTCGCGGTGCAGGACGTGGATGGGCTGACCGTCCGCGACGGGATCGTGGCCGGGCGCTCCGCGGAGGCCATCGCGGATGTCTCCGGCATCGGATCGCTCCGGGGCGCCCATAACTGGCAGAACGCCGCCGTCGCCATCGCCGTGGCCCAAGCTCTCGCCGTGACCGATGGGCAGATCGCATCGGCACTCGTGAGTTTCCCGGGCCTGCCGCACCGGATGGAGGAGGTCGGCCGGCGCGGCCGGGTCCTGTTCGTCAACGATTCCAAGGCGACCAACGCGGATTCCACCGAGAAGGCCCTCACCGCCTTCCGCGACATCCACTGGATCCTCGGTGGCAAGCCGAAAGAGGGTGGTATCGACCTGCTGGAGCCGCTGTTCGACCGCGTCGCCCACGCCTACCTCATCGGCTCGGCCAGCGACGTCTTCGCCGCGACACTGGAGGGGAGGGTGCCCTATACGCGCTGCGGCACTCTGGATGTGGCGACGAAGCAAGCGGCGGAGGCTGCTGCGAGATCAGAGGCGCCGGAGCCGGTGGTCCTCCTCTCGCCGGCCTGTGCCTCCTACGACCAGTTCAAGAGTTTCGAAGATCGGGGCGACCAGTTCCGCGCGCTCGTGCGGCGGCTGATCGGGTAATCCGACGCCGGACCCCGTTTTCCGCGACTGGCTTTATCGGGATTTAACCGGCCCGGACTCATCATTCGCTGCGACCGGCATCATGCCGCTGGCGAGGCCGCGCCCTGTGAAACAGATCGTTTCCGTTCAGATCCTGCGAGGACTGGCGGCATTCATGGTCGTTTTCGGCCATGCCCAGCATCACACCCTCGTGCAGACGTTGAAGCTCGGCGGTTCGTTCGAGCGTGTTCATCTGTTACCTTGGCGTGCTGGTGTCGATATCTTCTTCGTCATCTCCGGTTTCATCATGGTCTACGCGTCCGAAGATCTATTTGGACGAAAGGGTGCATCGGTCGAGTTTTTGGCGCGGCGAGTGGCGCGGATCGTCCCGCTCTATTGGATGTTCACGGCCTTCTACACCCTGTTTCTCGTGATCGCGCTCGTGGGCACGACTAAGGACTTTCCAGGCTGGCCGAACATCGTCGCATCCTTTGCCTTCTGGCCAGCCTATGCCACGGGGCATGAGGCTCCAATGCCCGTCTTCGAACTCGGATGGACGCTGAATTACGAGATGTTTTTCTATGTCGTCTTCGCGGTCTTCATCGGCTTGCGACGTAGTCGGACGGTGATCGTTGTGGCGGCCCTGCTCGGTGGACTCGTTCTCATGGGATTCGTCCTGCAGCCGAGTGCCGCCGCCCCGTTCTTCTGGACCCGCCCGATCGTTCTCGAATTTGTCTTCGGCATGGGGATCGCTCTGCTCCTCCGCCATGGTGTGGTTTTATCGGGACTGATCCGGGGAGCCTTTCTCGTCAGCGGGGTCGCCATCCTGATAGCCGACCCGATCGACTCGTCGCATCAGGCCATCGATTGGACGACGCCCAACGACGCCTGGCGCGTCCTCGGCTGGGGACTCCCTGCAGCTTTGATCGTCTGCGCAGCCGTCCTCGGCCGTCAGGGGCAGCCCTCCCGTCTCTCCAAGCTCGGGGTCCATCTGGGCGACGCATCGTATGCACTCTATCTGAGCCATCCTTTCGTGATCGTCGGGATCCGCAAGGCCATGCAATGGGCAGGCTTCGATGAAACGACTAGGGCTTGGCCGACGCTCGCCTTCACGGTCGTATCCTGCTGTGTCTTTGCCGTGTTCGTACACCGGTTCGTGGAACGGCCGGTGACCCGCTTCATCCAGGGAATCCTGGTCCGCCCCCGGCCTCCCAGGACAGCGACAGCCTGACGCTTGGGCGACGGTCCTCAGCATGCGAGGGACGCAACGCCGCCTGCTTAAGCCTTCGCTGACGGGACTGCCTCATGCTGAGGCCGGGCGCTTATCCTGAGGCGGGTTGGACGGGTGAAATGGCGGCAGGCGGGAGATGGAGTGCAGAAGAGGTTGGCGTCACTCTGACGTCGGCTGATTCTCGCCGTGTCTCTTCGGGGCCGCTGCATACCCTCGGTCACGCCTTGTTGGCGCTGGTCATCTTCTTCACGTGCTTCACCTTCATGAAGCCGTCGCCCTATGATTTTCTGGCATTGCCGACGATCGCGTTGTGGTTCCTGCTGGGGATCAGGTTCTATCGTTCGACGATCGTCATCGTAGCGCTTCTGCTGATCTATCTGGTGGCGATCGTCATCGCGCTGATCCCCTATCTCGACGAGAGCAATTCGGTCGATTGGACCTATCAGGCCGTCTATCTCGGGTTGACCGGGATCTTCTTCGTGATGTTCTTCTCGGACGAGACGTCCGATAGGGTCGGTTTCGTCCTCAAGGCTTACCTCGCGGGAGCCCTCTTCGCCGCGATCTGCGGCATCTTCAGCTATTTCGACGTGCTCGGCGAAGACGTGCTGTTCAAGATGGACGGACGCGCCTCGGGCGTGTTCCAGGACCCCAATCTGCTCGGATCCTTCCTGATCCTGTCAGTGCTGTATCTCATCCGCAGGATGCTGGTGGGGGAGACGCGAGAGATGTTCCTGTCGGCAATGGCGCTGCTCGTCCTGCTGGCCTGCGTCTTCCTCTCGTTCTCGCGCGGATCCTGGGGAGCGTGCCTCCTCGGCATCTGCCTGACGATCGGCCTCACATGGGCAACCTCTCCGTCGCGGGCCGTCCGGCGGCGCATCGCCCGGTTGTCGGCCCTCACCGTCCTCGTCGGCGCGCTCCTGATCGGCGGCCTCCTGTCGATGGAGGGTGTCTCCGAGCGGTTCACCGATCGGGCGCAGGTCACGAAGGATTACGACGAAGGCGAGACCGGACGGTTCGGCAACCAGCGCCGCGGCATCCCGATGCTCATCGATCGCCCCCTCGGTTTCGGGCCGCTGAGATGGCGCGTGGTCTTCGATCTAGAGCCGCACAATTCTTATATCGGCAGTTTCGCGAATGGCGGGTGGCTCGGCGGTTTCGCTTTCGTCTCCATCGTCCTGACATCGATCTTCGTCGGGTTTCGCCTGTGCCTTAAACCGTCGCCCTATCAGGGGCTCGCCCAGATCGTGTTTCCGGCCCTTCTGATGTTCTTCCTCCAGGCATTTCAGATCGATATCGAGAAGTGGCGTCACCTCTATATGATGCTTGGAATGGTATGGGGGCTCGAGGCGGCCCGCGTTCGCTGGCTGTCTCAACAGCGATCGACCATCTGAAGTCTCACGCTGGGTCCATTGCCGTGGCAGCGAAGTCTCGCCGGCGATGGAATGATGCTGTGCGCCGTCGAGAGTGAGGCGGCGGAGGGCGAAATTCTCATGCGAGACATAGAACGTTATCCTTGCGACCCGCACATGTGATGCTCCGCAAGGCTGCCGCCGCAGCTCAACGAGGCCCGATCCTTGATCACGCCGTCTCATGAAGCCGAGCGCGTCGCCGCGCTTCACGGCCTGGGTATCCTCGATACGCCCCCCGAAGAGCATTTCGAGGCGGTGTCGCGCACGGCCAAACGCCTTTTCGGGGTCGAGAAGGCCTATGTCGCCCTCATCGACTCCGACCGGCAGTGGATCAAGTCGGACTGCGATCTCGGCCGCAAGGAGATGCCGCGCCTCGAATCGTTCTGCCATCACACCATCGCCGGTGGCGACATGCTCGTGGTGCCGGATGCGCGCCTCGATCCGCGCTTCGCCGGGAACCCCCTGGTGACCGGCCCCGATCCCATCGTCTTCTACGCGGGCGTACCACTGTGCCTCGAATCGGGTTTCCGCGTTGGCTCGTTCTGTCTCATGCACAGCACTCCGCGCCCGTTCGGCGTGGAGGATGAAGCGGCTCTGCACGACCTCGCTGCCACCGTCACCGCCCATCTTCGCCTCGCGGACGCCCATGTGAGGCTGGTCCGCGAGGCCGAGGAACGCGCGGCCCATCAGGCGACCATCGCCGACCAGCGGGAAGAGTTGCAGCAGCGCCAGAGCGCGCTCGCCAGCGCGCATCACCTGCTCGCCATGGCGGAAGAGGTTGCCGGGATCGGGCATTGGCGCGTTCGGCTCGCCGATGGCCAGACCTTCTGGTCCACCGGCATCTACGGGATTGCCGGGCTCGATCCCGCGACCTCCGCGCCGACATTCGACGGGGCCATCGATCTGCATCATCCCGACGACCGTGAGCTGGTTCGGTCCAGCATCTCCAATGCGCTGGAGCGAAGAGGTGCTTTCGCCTTCGAAGCGAGGATGGTTCGTCCCACGGGAGAAATCCGGACGATGGTGGTTCGTGGCATCTGCGAATGCGACGTGGCGGGTCTGACCGTGGGTCTGGTCGGCACCGCCATCGACGTGACGGACGCCCGGAATTCCGACGCCGCCCTGCGGGAGCGGACGAGCCAGTTCCGCCGTCTCGTGGACGCGGTGAGCGATTGCGCCTTCGTCACCCTCGACCGGACCGGTCATGTCGCCAACTGGAACAGCGGAGCGGAGCGTATCACCGGCTATTCCGCCCAGGATGCCATCGGGCGTCACGTCTCGCGCTTCTACACGAGGGAGGGGCTCGAAGCGGGGGCCCCGCGTATCGCGCTTGCGACCGCCGCGTATGAAGGGAAGGTCAAATTCGAGTGCTGGCGGGTTCGCCGAGACGGCTCCCAATTCTTCGCCAGTGTCGCCATCGACGCCATCCGCGACGAACAAGGGTCCGTGGTCGGCTATGCTGAGATCACCCGCGACATCACCGAGCGTCGGGCGGCCGAACTCGAACTCCAGCGCAGCGAAGATCGCTACCGCACTCTCGCGGAGGCGCTGCCCGCGTTGATCTGGACGACGCGTCCACCGGACGGGACGGCGACCTATGTGAATCCCGCCTTCACGGATTTCTATGGCGCTATCGGTCCCGAGAGGCCCGAGCGTACGGCGCGCAACCATCCCGACGATGCCGAACGGATGGAGGTCGCTTGGCGGACCGCCCACAAACGGGGGCGGACCTTTATGGTGGAGGGACGCCTGCGCCGCCACGACGGCGTCTACCGCTGGCACAAGATCGTGATGATTCCGATCCCGACCCATGACGACCGGGCGCCCGACGACGCCGAATGGCTCGGCACTGCCCTCGACATCGACGACATCATCACCGCGCGTCAGCGCTTGGAGGAGACGTCCGACCTGCTCCGCATCGCCCAGACGGCGGCCGATGCCGGTACCTGGGACCTCGACCTCCGGACGGACGCGATCACGCTCAGCCAGAAAGCCCTGGGCCTGTTCGGCATCCCCGGGGAGGACGCCCAGGCGATGCCGGTCCGGGACTGGATCCGGCTCGTCCATCCCGACGACAGGCAGGCGGTCCGAGAGGAAGCAGCCCACGCGATCCGGAACCAGCTCAACTACGTCGCGGAATACCGCATCCTCGTGGAAACCGAGCAGCGCTGGATCTCCACCTGCGGACGCGTACTCTACGACGTAACTGGCGCGCCCTATCGTATGGTCGGCCTGCATTTCGACATCACCGAACGAAAGACCGTAGAAGCCGCATTGCAGGCCGCGACAGCCAGGGCCGAGGGGGCGAGCGCTGCGAAGAGCGAGTTCCTCGCTGCTATGAGCCACGAAATCCGCACGCCGCTGAACAGTATCCTCGGCTATGCCGACCTCCTGCTGGAGGAGCCGAGTCGGACGCCCGACGACAGGCACCGCCTCGAATTGATCCATGGTGCGGGCAATGCGCTCCTCACCATCGTCAACGATGTACTGGACTTCTCGAAGATCGAGGCGGGGCAGTTCACGCTGGAATTGCTGCCGTTCCCGTTGCGCGACCTGATCGAGAACACCGTGGAGATCGTGCGCGGCAGTGCGCTCAAGAGCCCCGTGACCATCCTCTCGCGGCTCGACCCCGCGCTGCCGCCCTGGACCATGGGCGATGCGAACCGGCTCAGGCAGGTTCTGCTCAACCTGCTCAATAACGCGGTGAAGTTCACACTCTCCGGGTCCGTCACCCTCAATGTCAGCCAATGCGGCGAGGAGGCAGCTGGTCCGGTCCTGCGCTTCGAGGTGGTGGATACCGGCATCGGCATCTCGGCGGAGCAGCAGGAGCGCCTGTTCCAGCGCTTCAGCCAAGTCGATTCCTCGATCAGCCGCCGCTTCGGCGGTACCGGTCTCGGACTCGCGATCTGCCGTCGCTTGGTCTCGATGATGGACGGTGAGATCGGTGTCACCAGCACTCCCGGGCAAGGATCGACCTTCTGGTTCACTCTCGTCCTGCCGCGCGCCGACGCAGCGAGCGGTGTCGCTGTAGAGGAAGCGGGAACGCAGCCTGTCCGGGCCTCCGGGTCATCGAGAAGGGCACGGATTCTCGTCGCCGAGGATGTGCCGGTGAACCAGGCCTTGGCCCGGGCGGTCCTCGAACTCGCGGGCCACAACGTCGAGGTCGTGGGCGACGGCGCCGAAGCGGTGACCGCGGTCCGGGATGCCGCGGAAGGACCTAAGGCTTATGATCTTGTGCTGATGGACGTGCAGATGCCGGGCATGGACGGGCTTACCGCCACGCGCCTCATCCGCGCTCTGCCTGCGCCCGCCTGTACGGTACCGATCATCGCCATGACGGCCAATGTCCTGCCGCAGCAACTCGCTGCTTTGACCGCAGCCGGCATGAACGACCACGTCGGCAAGCCATTCAAGCGCGACGCGCTCTATGCCGCCATCGCCCGCTGGACCGATCCTTCGGCTACCCTCGATGCGCCGGATTCCCCGCCCATTCTCGACCGGGAGATCTTCGACACGTTGAAGGACATGGTGGGGCCGGAGCGAGCCACCGCGCTTCTGTCCATGCTGGCAGATGAACTCGTCGACCGGTTCGGGGCCCCTCCGGACTCGGTCGACCTATCTGGCATCGATCCGCCGGAACTCGCCTACGATGCCCATGTCATGGTGTCCGCCGCCGGGCTGCTCGGCTTCGTCGGATTGTCCGACCTCTGCCGAGAGATCGAGAACGCTTGCCGCAACGGGGACGATCTGGCGCCGCTGATCCACCGCCTCGCCGTGGTCCGGGACGGCACGCTCGGAACGATCAGGACGTTGCAGGCCGCTTGACCGTTCCGGCCAGGCTCATTCGTCCGCGGGGACCGGCTCGTCTTCCGGTTCCGGCTCTGCCGTCCAGGCGGTGGCAAAGGCGGCCAATTGCATCGCATCCTTGAAGGCCATCACCGAGACGCTGCGTTCCGTCGGCATCGCGCCCGGATAGGGAGCGATCAGCACGGTTTCCTGCGATAGGCGTGCGCCCGGCGCTTTCTCGGCGATCCAGGCCTCGGCCTCGGTGCACAGCCGTGCGGGATCCGAAGGATGGCGCGCCCGGGAATCCGAGCGCAGCACCAGGACGTAGGGGCCAAGGGTAGGATTGCGCTGCTGCAGGCCCTGGATGATATCGATCATGCTCGTGTCTCGTCACGTTTCTGCCGTGGGCGAGGCGCGCCCCCCGCCAACCCGGCCGTTCTCAGTGGAGCTTGACCCGTGGTTCGGTGCGCCGCGTCAGCGCGCGAGCCATCGCATCGAGCGCCGTCTTCATCGTGCCGTGCAGGGCCTGCTCGTGCATCTTGTAGAGTGAACGGTACATCATCCGCGCGAAGAGGCCTGCGATGAACAGGTTCTTTCCCTGAATGAACCCCATCAGGTTGCCGACCGTGGAATACTCCCCGAGGGAGACCAACGAGCCGAAATCGCGATACTTGAACGGCTTCAGGGTCCCGCCCGCCATCTTGACCGGAATCTGCTTGATCAGGTGGCTCGCCTGCTGGTGCGCTGCCTGGGCGCGGGGGGGGATCGGGGTATCCGAGCCCTTCTCCACCAGATAGGCGCAATCGCCCATGGCGAAGATGTCGGGGTCGCGGGTCGTCTGGAGCGTCGGCGTCACGACGAGCTGATTGTTGCGCGTCGTCTCCAGGCCGCCGATCTCCTGCAGGAAGGGCGGTGCCTTCACGCCAGCCGCCCAGACGACGAGCTCGGAGGGGATAAAGCCGCCATCGGCGAGCTGAACCCCATCGGGGCGGACCTCGGTGACACGCGCTTGGGTGCGGACCTCGACACCGATCTTGTTCAACAGCGTCATGACGTCGGCGGACAGACGCTCGGGGACTGCAGGCAGAATCCGGTTCGCCGCTTCGACGAGGGTGATCTTCAGATCCTTGGCAGGATCGATCCTGTCGAGACCAGTGGAGGCCACGTCACGGGTCGTGCGATGAAGTTCCGCCGCGAGCTCGGTTCCGGTGGCGCCGGCTCCGATCACCACCACGTGGAGCTGCCCGGCCCGCACCGGGCCGACCTGGGTATGGGCGCGCAGCATGCCGTTGATCAGGCGCTGGTGGAACCGCACCGCCTGCTCCTGCGTGTCGAGGGCGATGGCGTTCTCCTTCACCCCCGGCGTGCCGAAATCGTTGGTGGTCGAGCCCACCGCGAGGACCAGCGTATCGTAGGGAATCGAGCGGACGGGCGTGACCTCCCGCCCCTCGGCATCGTGGCTCGCAGCGAGCTGGATCGTGCGCGCGCCACGGTCGAGTCCCGTCATCGAGCCGATACGATAGCGGAAATGATGGCGGTGGGCGTGGTGGAGATAGTCCACCGCATGGTGGCCGACATCGAGGCTGCCAGCGGCGACCTCGTGCAACAGAGGCTTCCAGATATGAGTGCGGGCCTTGTCCACGAGGGTGACGTGAGCCTTGCCTTTCCTGCCCAGCGTGTCGCCGAGCTTGGTGGCCAGCTGAAGCCCCGCCGCGCCTCCGCCGACGACCACGATCCGATGCAGGTTGTCCACGGTTTCGCCCGGTACCATGCGTTCCTCGTCTTCAGCGTTGAGCGGCAGGCCGTACGCCCTTTTTGTCCGCTCGGGTATTATAGGCAAAATCTTTTTGAACGGCAGCCTTCGTCGTGCAGGCCGGCTCTACGCCTTAAGCAGGCGCACCCGGCTGGCGGAGGGGATGCGCTTTCGCGAAAGCCTCCTGCGACAGGCAATCCTCTGCGATCCGCTTCACGGTGGGATAGGGAGCTGTCTCGACGCCGAAGATGCCGGTGCCGACCCAGAGGCTCACGAGGCACAGATCGGCGTGGCTGATCGTGTCCCCTTGCGCGTAGCGACCGGTGCCGGGCTCGTGGGCGAGGCGGGTCTCGAGCGTCTTCAGCCCTGTCTCGAACCAGTGCCGTACGAAACCCATCATGTCGTCTTTCGGGATGTCGTAGGCCGACATCAGGTAGTTGCGCACACGCGGGACGTAGAGCGGATGGGTGTCGCAGGCGACGACCTGCGCAAGGGAACGGGCGCGTGCCCGCGCCCTCGGCTCCTTCGGCAGCAGGGCCGGTTCGGGGTGGATGTCCTCGAGATAGTCGAGGATCGCCAGCGATTGGGTCAGGGGAGGGCCGTCGCCATCGAAGAAGGCCGGTACTGCCGCCTGCGGATTGATGGCGAGGAAATCCGGCTTGTACTGGTCGCCAGCGTCGAGGTCGATGAAGGTCTCCTCGCAGGGAATCCCCTTCAGGTTAAGGGCGATACGGACCCGGAAGGCGGCGGCCGAGCGCCAGTTGCCGTACATCCTCATGCCTATCTCCCTCGCCTTTGTCTGGCGCGGACCACACCCGACAAAGGCGCCGGTTGCAAGGGATGATCTTGTCGTAGTTCATCACGAGCGTGGCACGAGAGGATGGACGACGTGTCGAGCTTCTTCATCCGCAGCGGCATCGCTACGCTCGATGAATGACCCTGTTCGCGTATCCTCGAGTGTCGGGTCACTCGGTTTGCTGCCCGATGGCCGCATTGCGCCAAACGAGAGAGCCAGGCGTGGCGGGATCCGGCCTGGCCCGTTCGAGCCCCTAGAACGACCGGCCGTAATCGTACCCGCCGCATCAGTCCGTTGCTCCCTCGGAAGCTTGCGATACTCCTCCCCCTACCTCTTGGGCGGCATCCTGCATCAGTTTTGCTCTTCTGCCGTGACGTCGGGCACAGCCTTCGGCCGAGTGCCTCGGAACGATCCGGCGTCTTGGCTTCCCCTTGCAGGCGAGGCGGCTTCACCGTGGAAGCACAATTCTGTCTGCGTCGATTGCGGGGTTGGCGGCAGTCGCACATTTGGCAGCGCCGCCCGGTTCGCGCATAGACGGCGGGACACGGTCGACAGCCCCCGATTGCGACGGATGCCAGCGCGATGCAGATCGAAACGCCCTACCTGATGTTCCTCGGCGACGTGCCGGATACGCTCGCCGCCAAGACGGCTTACGGCATCGCCGATTGGCGGCCCGAATGGTGCGTCGGCCAGCTGCGCCTTCCCGGATGTGCCGCCGATCTCGGCATCCCCGATCTCACCCTGAGCGACGCCGTGGCCAAGGGCTGCAAGACCATGGTGATCGGCGTCGCCAATGCGGGTGGTGTGCTGCCCCCGCATTGGGTGTCCGAGGTGGTCACAGCGCTCGATGCCGGTCTCGACATCGCCAGTGGACTGCATGTGCGCCTCGGTTCGATCCCCGAGATCGCCGAAGCGGCCGAGCGGAACGGGCGGCAGCTTCACGATGTCCGCCACACCAGCGAGACCTTCGACACGGGCAAGGGCACGAGGCGGCCCGGCCGGCGCCTGCTCAGCGTCGGCACCGATTGTTCGGTGGGCAAGAAGTACACGGTCCTCGCCCTGGAGCGCGCCATGCGGGAACGCGGGCTCGACGCAGATTTCCGCGCTACGGGGCAGACCGGGGTGTTCATCTCAGGGCGCGGCGTCGCCATCGATGCGGTGGTGGCGGATTTCATCTCCGGTGCCGTGGAGTGGATCGCCCCGGCGGCGGATCCCGACCACTGGGACCTGATCGAGGGGCAGGGGTCGCTCTACCATCCGTCCTTCGCGGGCGTGAGTCTGGGGCTGCTGCACGGCGCCCAGGCCGATGCTTTCGTGGTCTGCCATGAGCCGAGCCGCACCACCATGCGCGGGGTCAAGCACCCGCTTCCCTCGATCCGGCAGGTGATCGACCTGACGATCCAGCTCGGAAGCCTGACCAATCCCGCCATCTGCCCTGTCGGCATCGCCGTGAACACGCAGAAACTGCCGGAGGACGAAGCGCGAACCCTGCTCCAAGACCTCACTCGCGATCACGGGCTGCCCGCCACCGATCCGGTTCGCTTCGGTGTCGACGGCATTATCGACCGGATGCTCGCGGAATTTCCGGCCGGGAGCGCCGCATGAGCCGCCGCCTCACCGTCGCCGTGGAGCGCTTTCCTATCGCTGGCGCTTTCACCATCGCTCGAGGCAGCCGAACGGAAGCCGTGGTGGTCCTTGCGACCATCGTCGATGGGGCAGACGGCCATGTGGGGCGCGGCGAATGCGTCCCGTATCCACGCTACGGAGAATCCCCCGAGAGCGTCTGCGCACTGATCTCTGAACAGGCCGACGCCATCGCCTCGGGTGCCACCCGCACGGACCTGCTCACGCGAATGAGCGCTGGCGCCGCACGCAACGCCCTGGATTGCGCCCTGCTCGATCTCGAGGCCAAGCAGATCGGCCGACCGGCTTGGGAGATTGCCGGGCTCAGCGCACCGCAGGTCGCCACCACCGCCTACACGTTGAGCCTCGGTACGCCCGAAAGCATGGAGGAGGCCGCCCGGGGGGCTGCCCATCGCCCCCTTCTCAAGGTCAAGCTCGGCGGTGAGGGCGACCCCGAGCGCATCGCCGCCGTGCGTCGCGGCGCACCGAATTCACGCCTCATCGTCGATGCGAACGAGGCGTGGCGCGCGAACACGATCGAGGCGAACCTCGCCGCCTGCGTCGCTGCGGGCGTCGGCCTGATCGAGCAGCCGCTCCCGGCAGGGGAGGACGACCTTCTCGCCCAGATCTCGCGGCCGATTCCGATTTGCGCCGATGAAAGCCTGCACGACCGTGCCGGCCTCGATGCTCTCTCCAACCGCTACGATGCCATCAACATCAAGCTCGACAAGGCCGGTGGCCTCACCGAAGCAGTGATGCTGGCGCACGAAGCGAAGGCGCGGGGCCTCTCGCTGATGATCGGCTGCATGGTCGGCACCTCGCTCGCCATGGCCCCGGCGATGCTGCTCGCCCACCATGCCGATTACGTGGATCTCGATGGGCCGCTGCTCCTGGCGCGGGACCGCGACCCGGCTCTGCGCTTCGACGGCAGCCTCATCCATCCTCCGACACCCGATCTGTGGGGATAGGGCCACCGGAATCGTCGCGGGGACGCCAAACCCGGCTGACGCGGATCACGAATGGGTGTTTCAGCAGGATCGCCCGCCTTTCAAATCTGCAGAGTTGATCCTGCAAAATCGTGCCGATCCGCACCATCGAGTTGACGGAACGGTGCCCGGACGGGCATGGCCCGATGCCTGCGACCGGAGTCCGGCTGCAAGCGTGACAGGTCCACCATGTTGAAGACCCGCATCATCCCCTGCCTCGACGTGAAGGACGGGCGCGTCGTTAAAGGCGTCCAGTTCCTCGAACTGCGCGATGCCGGCGATCCCGTCGAGGCGGCCAAGGCCTATGACGCGGCCGGCGCGGACGAACTCTGCTTCCTCGACATCACCGCGAGCCACGAGGCGCGCGGCACCCTACTGGATGTGGTGAGTCGGACCGCCGAGGCCTGTTTCATGCCGCTCACCGTGGGTGGAGGCGTACGCACGGTGGAGGACATCCGCACGCTTCTGCTCGCCGGGGCCGACAAGGTCTCCATCAACACGGCGGCGGTGAAGGATCCGTCCTTCGTCGAGCGTGGTGCTCTCAAATTCGGCAGCCAGTGCATCGTGGTCGCCATCGACGCCAAGCGCACCTCGGCGCCGGGGGAGCCCGATGCCTGGCAGATCTTCACCCATGGCGGGCGCACCCCCACCGGTCTCGACGCCATCGACTTCGCCCGCACCGTGGCGGCTCGCGGCGCCGGTGAGCTTCTGGTCACCTCCATGGACCGCGACGGGATGCGCTCGGGCTACGACATCGCCCTGACCCGGGCGATCTCGGACGCGGTCTCCGTGCCGGTGATCGCCTCCGGCGGCGTCGGCGGCCTCGACGACCTCGTGGCGGGCGTGCGCGACGGGGGCGCCAGCGCGGTTCTCGCCGCATCGATCTTCCATTTCGGCCAGCACAGCGTCGCCGAGGCCAAGGCACATATGGCGGCGGCCGGCTTGCGCATGCGGCTCGATCCGTAATGCGCCCCCTCGACCCCACCCTTGCCCAATTCCGCCCCGTGCCGCAGGCTCCGGCCCGTGGAGCGCGCGGCCCCGCCCGCCAACGTCCCTAGGATCGCATGACCGATTTCACTCTGAGCGACCTGGAGGCCGTGGTGGCCGACCGCGCCGCCGCACCACCGGACCAATCCTACACCGCCAAGCTCCTTGCCGGCGGGCCGGCAAAGCCCGCTAAAAAACTCGGCGAGGAGGCCGTCGAGGCCGCCATCGCTGCGGTCCAGGGGGACCGGGCAGGCTTGGTGAGCGAGGCGGCGGATGTGCTCTACCATCTCCTTGTTGTGCTGCGTGCCGGCGGCATCGGCCTGCCGGAGGTGATGGCGGAACTTCAGCGTCGTACGGCGCAGAGCGGCATCGCCGAAAAGGCGGCCCGGAGGCAGACGTGACCGTCGAGCCCCAACGGCCCGTGGCCTCCGTGATTGGGCGCGAACCGGCTCTCGGCCGCGGCCTCGTGCTGGGCCAGGATCCCGTGACTGGGATCGGCCCGGAGCGACTGTCGCCCTACCGACTGTTTTCCCGGGACGAGTGGGCCCAATTGCGCGCCGAGACGCCGCTCACCCTGACGAGCGACGATGTCAGCCGCCTGCAATCCCTCAACGATCCCATCTCCATCGAGGAGGTGGTGGCGATCTACCTGCCCTTGTCGCGTCTTCTCTCGCTCTACGTCGCGGCCACGCAGGGGCTGTTTAAAGCAACCCAGCGCTTCCTCCTCGCTGAGCACGAGGCCAAGGTCCCCTACATCATCGGCGTCGCCGGATCGGTGGCGGTGGGGAAATCCACCACGGCCCGTGTGCTGAAGGCGTTGCTGGCGCGCTGGCCCAACACGCCCAAGGTCGATCTCATCACCACGGACGGGTTCCTGCACCCGAATGCCGAGCTGAAGCGCATGGGCGCGATGGAGCGCAAGGGGTTTCCCGAGAGCTACGACACCGCGGCGCTTCTGCGCTTCCTCACCGACATCAAGGCCGGCAAGAAACGCGTGGCGGCGCCGCTCTATTCCCACCTCGTCTACGATGTGGTGCCGGGCGAGGAACGCGTGGTGGAATCTCCCGACATCCTCATCGTGGAAGGCCTCAACGTCCTCCAGCCGGCGCGCCTGCCGCGCGATGGGACCGCGATCCCCTTCGTCTCCGACTTCTTCGACTTCTCGATCTATCTCGACGGTCACGAGGACGACCTGCACCGCTGGTACGTCAACCGCTTCCTGCGCCTGCGCCAGACCGCCTTTCGCGATCCGCTCTCGTATTTCCGGAAATACGCCGAGGTGACGGAGGCCGAGGCCCTAGAGATCGCCGACAATCTTTGGACCACGATCAACCTGCCCAACTTGCGCGACAACATCCTGCCGACGCGCCAACGAGCGAGCCTGATCCTGGCCAAGGGCGCGAGCCACCGTATCGAGAGCGTAGCGCTGCGGCGGTTGTGAAACGGCCCGTGAGCGTCGTTATCCTAGCGGATACGCCGCCTCCACCACATACGGTCCTCCGCCTCGCGATTCCCGCGCCGAGAACAGCGTCACCCGTGTTGCGGTGAACCTCAGCGTCGCAAAAAGCCCCGCCTCGGCGATGTACCCTGCCACATCCGCCGCCTGGGTGTCGCGGCGGTTGAGGCGGGCGAGCGTGACGTGCGGCGTGAACTTGCGCCGTTCCGGCTCAGCTCCGGCTGCCCGGGCGATGCGCTCGTGCTCGTCTTGCAGGTCGAGCAGGTCGGGGCCGGCAGTCACGCTTGCGATGATCGCGCGAGGCTTGTCTCCGCCGAACGCGTCGAGGCCGGACAGCGTCACGTCGAGAGGCGGGCGCGGGCGCGCTTCGACCAGACCGGCATGGAACGCCTCGGCCACCTCGTCATCCACGTCGCCGAGGAAGCGCAGGGTGATGTGAAGGTCACCGCGCTCGATCCAGCGCGCGCTGCGAAGGCCGCACTGGTAGCGCGTCAGCGCCTCCGCTGCGTCGTCCGGGATTTCTAAGGCTGTGAACAGGCGGGGCATCGGGTTACTTCGACGCCGTGCCGAGCTTGTCGAGGAAGGTCTCGACGGTGGGCAGGATGCCAGCCACGATCGTCTCGACGCCCTTCACATTGGGATGGAGCCCGTCTTCTAGGTTGAAGCGCCGGTCGCCCACGATGCCATCGAGGAAGAACGGGTAGAGGACGAGTCCGTATCGCGAAGCCAGATCAGGATAAATCGCGTCGAACCGTGCGACGTAATCCGGCCCGAGATTGGTCGAGGCCTTCATGCCTGCGAGCAGGACCGGAATGTTGCGGGCCTTCAAGCGCGATACGATGGTGTCGAGGGCCTTCTTGGTCACGGCGGGGTCGGTGCCGCGCAGCATGTCGTTGGCACCGAGTTCGAGGATCACCCCATCGGTCCCGTCCGGAACGGACCAGTCGAGCCGGTCGAGGCCCCCGGTGCTGGTATCGCCGGATACGCCGGCATTGGCGATGGAGACCTCGCGTCCCCTTGCCTTCAACTCTCGTTCCAGCACTGAGGGGAAGGCCGCTGCCGAGGGCAGGCGATAACCAGCCGTGAGGCTGTCGCCGAAGGCCACGATGTTGAGCGGTCGGGAGGCGGCGTGGCCGATTCCTATTCCAGCGCCGAGTGCGGCAAAGAGCGTCATCGCGAGGGCCGTCCGGCGCGAGTGCTGGCGCGGCGCTCTCCGACCGACCATATCGACGCCGATGCGTGACGTATGACACAGACCCATTCGCGCACAGCCCTGACCTATGGTGTTCATGACGATGATCTCACACAGATCGGTCCTGCCTTGATACCCGGCAAGGTCCAGAGCCCGGCGATCGCCCTTTCGAAGATCGATCTCAGTCTTGGACGGGGGGCGGCTCGGGTGCATGTCCTGCGCGGCATCTCCCTCGAAGTAGCGCGCGGCGAGGCTGTAGGGCTGGTCGGCCCCTCGGGCTCCGGCAAGTCGACGCTTCTCATGGTGATGGCCGGCCTGGAGCGCGCGGAATCGGGAAGCATCCATGTGGAGGGCACCGATCTCGGGACGCTCGACGAGGATGCCCTGGCGCGGTTTCGCGGGCGGCGCATCGGAATCGTGTTCCAGGCCTTCCATCTGGTGCCGACAATGACCGCCTTGGAGAACGTCGCCCTTCCCCTCGAACTCGCCGACAAGGCCGACGCACATGAGCGAGCGAAGGCCGAGCTCGAAGCGGTCGGCCTCGGACACCGTCTCCATCATTATCCGGCCCAGCTCTCCGGGGGAGAGCAACAGCGTGTCGCCATCGCTCGTGCCATCGCTCCGGACCCGGCAATTCTCGTTGCCGACGAGCCGACCGGCAATCTCGACGAAGCCACGGGCCGCCAGATCGTGGATCTGCTCTTCGCACTCAAGCGCGACCGGGGCGCGACCCTCGTCCTTGTGACCCATGATCCCGGCCTCGCCCGGCTCTGCGACCGCACCGTGCGCCTGCGCTCCGGGCGGGTGGATGAGGCGGTGGCGGCGTGATCCCGTTGAACTCCCGCGTTCGGCGGAAGGTCTGACCCCATGCACGGCACCCTGCCTCGGCCCGCTCCGAAACCGAGCCGCGTTCCACTGACGCTCCGCCTCGCATTCCGTGAATTGCGTGGCGGCCTTTCCGGTTTCGCGGTGTTCCTCGCCTGCATCGCGCTGGGCGTTGCGGCCATTGCCGGTGTCGCCTCGATCTCGCGCTCGCTCACGGATGGTCTCGGTCGCGAGGGCAAGCGCATCCTCGGCGGCGACCTGACCTACAGCCTCATAAACCGTGAGGCGACATCGGACGAGCGTGCCGTCCTCGACGCACAGGGCAAGGTTTCGGTGGTGACGACCCTGCGCGCCATGGCTCTGGCTGGCGATAACGGCGCGGCCCTCGTGGAAATGAAGGCCGTTGACGGCGCCTATCCCGCCGCCGGGGACCTCGTGACCGACCCCGACACGCCGCTCTCTGGTCTGCTGGCCGAGAAGGATGGGGTATTCGGCGCGGTCGCCGACCCGCTCCTTCTTACGCGCCTCGACCTGAAGGTCGGCGATAGGATCGAGATCGCCGGTATGCCGATTGCCATACGTGCCACTCTGGTCTCCGAGCCGGACAAGATCGCCAACGGCATCGGCTTCGGCCCGCGCCTCTTGGTTTCCGCCGCGACCCTACAAGCGACGGGTCTGATCCGACCGGGCAGCCTCAACCGCTGGAGCTATCGCATCCAGGCGCCCGAAGCCGACGATGCGGAGCTGGAGCGACGGATCGCAGCCATCGCCAAGGCGGCACCGGATGCGGGCTGGGAGATGCGCTCGCGCTCGAACGCCGATCCGCGCTTTGCCAAGAGCGTCGAGCGCTTCACCCAGTTCCTCACTTTGGTCGGTCTCACCGCATTGATCGTCGGCGGTGTCGGCGTTGCCAATGCGGTGAACGCCTTCGTCGCGAGGAAACGCGGCTCCATCGCTACCCTGAAGAGCGTCGGCGCGCCGGGCGGACAAGTGGTCGCCATCTACCTGACGCAGGTGATGCTGGTCGCTGGCCTCGGTACCGCATTCGGCCTCGTGATCGGGGCGGGATTACCGTTCCTCCTCGACATGCTGTTCCACAATGCGCTTCCGCTGCCTCTGAACCCGACCCTTGCACCAGGGGAATTGCTGCTCGCCGCTGCCTACGGCCTTCTGACGGCGCTCGCCTTCGCCATCATTCCTCTCGGCCACGCCCATGATGTGCCGGTCTCCGGCCTGTTCCGAGACGTCATCGATCCCGACCCCCGCAAGACGCGGCTCCGCTATCGCCTGATCCTCGTCGCTGCGCTCGCGACCCTGGTAACGCTAGCGCTCGCCACGGCGTTCGACCGCAGGGTGGCCTTGATGTTCATCGTGGCGGCCGGACTTGCCTTCGGACTCCTGCGCCTCGTCGCTCTCGGCCTCATGGCTTTGGCGCGGCGTCTGCCTCGCCCGCGCTCGGCCGCGCCCCGCATGGCGCTCGCCAACCTGCACCGCCCCGGTGCCCTCACCCCCGCCATCGTCCTGTCCCTGGGCCTCGGCGTGACATTGCTGGTGACGCTGAGCCTGATCGACGCCAATGTTCGCCGGACGCTGACAAGTTCCTTGCCGGCCCGTGCACCGAACCTGTTCTTCCTCGATATCCCGGCGGCGGAAGCGGACGGGTTCCACGCGGCACTCGGCCAACTCGCGCCGGGCGCCAAGATCGAGCGCGTGCCGATGATGCGTGGGCGCATCGTCGCCATCAACGGGGTTCCGGCAGCCGCGATCAAACCGCCGGAGGATGCAGCCTGGGTGCTCGATGGCGACCGCGGCATCACCTATGCCGAGGATCTTCCCGAGGGATCGAACCTCGTTGCGGGCTCCTGGTGGAACGCCGAGGAGGGGGTGAAACCCCTGGTCTCGTTCGACTCGGAATTGGCGCGCAGTCTCAGTCTCTCCGTGGGCGGCACCGTCACGGTGAACGTGCTCGGGCGGAATCTGACGGCTACGGTCGCCAATCTCCGCAAGGTCGAATGGCGCAACCTCGGCATCAACTTCGTCATGGTGTTCTCTCCCGGTACCTTCCGGGGCGCGCCGCACTCGGACCTTGCCACCCTGACGCTGGGCGGTGGGCCGGATGCCAAGGCCGAGGCCGTGATCCTACGCGATATCGCACGCGCCTTCCCGTCTGTGACCAGCGTACGGGTGAAAGACGCTCTCGATACGGTCAACGATATCGTCGGCAAGCTGGTGCTGGCGATCCGTGGCGCCAGTGGCGTCGCCGTGGTGGCGAGCCTGTTCGTTCTCGCGGGTGCCATCGCGGCGGGGCACGGAGCCCGGTTGTACGACGCCGTCGTGCTGAAGGTACTGGGCGCCACCCGGGGTCGCCTGCTCCTGGCCTACACGCTGGAATACGGCGCATTGGGGCTAGCCACCGCCGTGTTCGGGCTCCTTGCCGGAACGCTGGCCGGTTGGGCCATCGTCACCCGCGTGATGAAGCTCGACTTCGCCCTCGACCTCTCGGGCGCCCTCGTCGCATCCGCCCTCGCGGTGGCGTTCGCGATCCTCCTCGGCCTTGCCGGGACTTGGCGCATCCTCGGTCAGAAGCCGGCACCTTACCTGCGCCGATTCTGATCCGGGCGAGGGTGGGCCTATCGTCGCGAGTTCGGTGGGAAAGAGCCGGCGAAAGTCATGCTTTATGAAATGTCACTATAGCTCTACCGTGCCGGGTGAATGATGAACCCGATTTAATCCGCGTGGCTGCAAATAAAGATCGCGCTCAGAAGCTATGATTCTGGGCGCACAAAGCTCGGCCGCCCCCTTGTGCGGAGCGGCATGACGGAACATATTTCGGCTCAAGGCGCGGTCACGTGCCAGAGGTCCTGTGCGTGAGCCTCGGTTCCAAATCACACGCTGAGAGAGCTTCCAAGGGAAACTCCCATGGCATTCGATAATAGCCCCTTCCGCTACGGCGCCCAGCCGCAGGGTTATGCCGGCTCGCAGGTCGAGGTCGACCAGGGCCTGCGCACCTTCATGCTCGGCGTCTACAACAACATGGTCATCGGCCTCGGGATCTCGGGCCTCGTGGCCCTTGGCCTGAACATGGCTGCGACCGCCCAGACCGCGACGGGCAAGCTCGCCCTGACCCCGTTCGGCCAGATGCTCTACACCAGCCCGCTGAAGTGGGTCCTCATGCTGGCGCCCCTCGCGTTCATCTTCATCTTCACGATGCGGATGGATAAGATGTCGGCCTCGTCCGCTCGACTGACCTTCTTCGCCTTCGCGGCGGTGATGGGCGCGTCGATGTCGACCCTGCTGCTCGTCTTCACGGGCGCCAGTGTCGTCCGGGTCTTCTTCATCACGGCGGCCACGTTCGGCGGTCTCAGCCTCTACGGCTACACCACCAAGCGCAGCCTTTCGGGGATGGGCTCGTTCCTGATCATGGGCGTGATCGGCCTCTTTATCGCCTCGATCGTGAACATCTTCCTTGCTTCCAGCGCGCTTCAGTTCGCCATCTCGGTTCTCGGCGTCCTGATCTTCGCGGGCCTTACCGCCTACGACACGCAGAAGCTCAAGGAGATGTTCCTCTACAGCGGTGCCGACGCCGAAGGCGCGGCCAAGCTGTCGGTGAACGGCGCTCTCACCCTCTACCTGGACTTCATCAACATGTTCCAGTTCCTCCTCCAGCTCCTCGGCGACCGTCGCTAAACGAGCTTTATGGGACACGGAGCGAGAAGGCCTCGGCGGAAACGCCGGGGCCTTTTGCGTAGGCTTCAGCAAGGCTAGGATGTTGCTGTGGGAAAGCCTGTAGTGCCGAAGATCGTGAGAGGTTCGGGGAGTGACACCCCACCTTCGAGCGATATGCCGACTTACGCCATTGTCGGCGCGAGCGTTGCCGCCGCGATAGGCACAGGCGCATGGGCCGGCTTCGGTGTCGGCATCGTCGTGGGCATCATCAGTTTGGTTGTACTCGGCGGTCTGTATTCCGTGATCGCGTACCGGTTGGGTTGGCCCCCCATCCGATGGGAGACGATCCCGTTCTTCCTTCCGTGACGTCAGGGGTCACACTACCCGTAGGGGCTTCTCCAGCACCGCTAGGACGCGGGCGAGGTCATGGCCGCGCTTGAGTACAATGCCGGCGGCGGAAATCACCGAGTAAGCGCCCTGTCGACGGGCGAGCTTAGGATCCTTCTCAACCCTGAACAAAGCCGTCTCGGACGAGCGGCGATAGATCGAGAACACTGCCTTGTCGCGGCGGAAGTCGAGGGCATAGTCGCGCCATTCTCCGGCGGACACCATGCGGCCGTAGAGGTTGAACAGGGTCCTGAGTTCGGAGCGGTCGAAGGCGACCTGTGGTACAACCGGGGCCGTCGGGAAAGGCACGACGCGGTTGGAGGAATCCTGTGATCGCGGCTCGGCTCCGGTCCTCTCGTCCATCCTCGCTCCTCGGTTTCGGCGACCCAACGGACGCCATGAGGAGCGGATGATGGGCCTCCCGATCCGAGGCTGCAAGCCCAGCCAACCGTCGAGTGCGCAGCGGCACCGGCTACGGACGGGCAACACAACATCACGATTTCGCCGCGTTATTGCCCATCGTCGGCCTTGATAGAAGGTGATACCTGTGGCCGAACCTCGTCGGTTCCGTGCTCGGTCGGGTGACCGATATCCATGCTCCCCAGCTTTCGGGAGCTCGCCGATGCCACGGAAGCGGCACTCCAGAGGTTTCGAGACCCAAGGACTTCAGGCCGCCTCTCCGGAGTGCGGCCTTTTTTTCTGCCATGCGGGCGTGCTCTGGTTTAAAAACCTCTCTGGCTGCGGCAGGCGCACAATCACTTCTCTCCCTGTGCATCTCGGCATTGGTCGCTAACAGGGTCCAGCGGTCATAAGCCCGCAATGAGGAGGTGTCCGTTCGTGACGAGTTTCGACCCCGGCTTTCGCGAGACGCTTGGCGACCTGATTGCCTGGCGTCGAGACGTGCGCCGCTTTCGGGCCGATCCGGTCGACGACGCCGTCTTGCGCCAATGCCTCGACCTTGCTTGTCTGAGTCCATCGGTCGGCAACAGCCAGCCGTGGCGCTTCGTCCGCGTCACCGATCCTGACAGGCGGGCGGCGGTGGTTGATAATTTCGAGCGCTGCAACGGCAGTGCGGCGGAAACCTACGATTCAGAGCGTCGGGAAGCCTATAACCGGCTGAAGCTTGCGGGTTTGCGCGAGGCGCCGATCCATCTTGTGGTCTTCTGCGACGAAGCGACGGAATGCGGCTACGGGCTCGGCCGCGCCACCATGCCGGAAATGTTGCGCTACTCGGTGGTGACCGCCGTGCATACATTCTGGCTGGCAGCGCGCGCCCATGGGATCGGTGTGGGCTGGGTCTCGATCATCGAGCCGGACGGGGTTACCCGCCTTCTCGATGTTCCTCCGACGTGGCGCCTCGTCGCTTATCTCTGCGTTGGCTATCCCGTGGAGGAGCACGAGGATCCCGAACTCGTCCGGCATGGCTGGCAGGAGCGGGACAGGGCGGCGACCGGGCTGCTGGAGCGGTGAAGCTACCGGTCTTAACGAAAGCCTACCCGGATCATTCGCTTTTATCCGGAACAACCTAGGCCACGCTTAACTGCCCGGCGCGATATGCGTGCGTATCCCCCGGATAGGGCGCTCCGGTAACCGGAACCGCAACTTCGAGAGCTGCTTATCGTGAAGCTCACGGTCACGGTTTCGAGGACGACACCAAATGTTCGCGCGTAAGGGGTTCACTGTTTATCTGGCCGGAACAATCCTCAGTGTCGGGTTTGCGGCGACACCCGCCGCATCCCGTGAGCTCGTTGCCTTTGATCAAGCGGTCATGCCCGGCACGGTCGTGGTCAGAACCTCAGAGCGAAGGCTCTACCTCGTCAACGGTGACGGCACGGCGATCCGCTATCCGGTGGCGGTGGGCAAGCCCGGCAAGCAATGGACCGGCGCCACCAAGATCGACGGCAAGTATGTGGAGCCGGCCTGGTCGCCGCCGCGGGAGGTGAAGCGCGACAATCCGCGACTGCCCGACGTCATCGCCGGCGGCTCGCCGCATAACCCAATGGGCGCGGCGGCAATGACGCTTGCCGGCGGTGAATACGCCATTCACGGCACCAACCGCCCGAACTCGGTGGGCACATACGCATCTTACGGCTGCATCCGCATGTACAACCAGGATGTGGTCGATCTCTACGGGCGCGTCTCCGTTGGAACGCAGGTCTACGTCACGCGCTGAGACCTCGCTTAGAAATCGACGGCGATGCCTTTCACTTCCCAATCGTCGTAACGAACAGGCTCGAGGCCGCCACGGCCCTGGCGCTCTCGCGCGGCGGATATCTCCGCCGCCTTCGCATCGATGGCCGCGCGCCGGTCGGCAGCCTCGGCCAAAGCACGCTCGGCGGCGGGTGTCAGCCCCGCGCGGGGCGGGATCTCGGCGTTTTCGTCGTTGTCGGGCGTTGTCATGGCTTGCATCTCAGTGGGCCGGATGGGAGGGCATCCGTTGGAACTGGCTTCGGGTAACCGAGCCTCGGACACGGAAAGTGGCATTCATGGCGACACGCCGCAACGCGGACGGGCCGACGACGACGATCGACCGCACCGTTCCGGGCCTCGCCGCCCGGCAGGTGGCGCATGCCGCCGTGGCCGATCTCCTCGTTCAGGGACGGGCTTTCGCGCTCGAAGACGCCCTCGCTCAGGCGGGTCGTGACGCAGGCCTCGATGCGGCCGATGCGTCCCTCGCCCGCGCCATTGCCACCGCCACCTTCCGCCGCCTCGGCTTCCTGCGGCGAATGCTTTCGGCTCGGATGAACCAGGGCCTGCCGCCGGATCAGCCACGACTGGTGGCTCTCCTCGTGACCGGCGCCGTTCAGATCCTCGATCTCAACGTGCCGGACCATGCCGCCGTCGATCTTTCGGTGCGCCTCGCCAAGGGTGACCCCTACCTTCAGCACACGCCGGGCCTCGTGAACGCCATCCTGCGTCGGGTGATCCGCGAGCGGGACGCCATCGCGGCAGAGGCGTCCGATCCCCTGGCGCAAAATACGCCGGACTGGCTCGCCGCTCGCTGGAGCGCCGCCTACGGACCCGACACTGCCCGAGCCATCGCCTCGGCTCATCTCTCCGGCGCCGCGATCGACATCACGCCGCGTGGACCGGCCGCGGAATGGGCCGATCGCCTCGGCGGCGTCGCTCTTCCCACTGGCAGCATCCGCTTGCACGAGGTCCGTTCTGCGGTTTCGGAACTCCCCGGATATGCTGAGGGCGCGTGGTGGGTGCAGGACGCCGCCGCCGCCATCCCGGCGCGCCTGCTCGCAGTCGGACCGGGGCAGCGCGTGGCCGATCTCTGCGCGGCACCGGGCGGCAAGACCGCTCAGCTCGCCGCCATGGGGGCGGAAGTGGTCGCCGTGGATCGTTCGGCCCAGCGCCTCGAGCGTCTGACGGAGAATCTCACGCGCCTCGGCCTCAAGGCCGAAATCCGCATCGGCGACGCTACTCAGTTGCCCGAGAGCGATGCCGATACGTTCGACGCCGTGCTTCTCGATGCGCCATGCTCGGCGACCGGCACGATCCGGCGGCATCCGGACGTCGCCTGGACCAAGGCCGGTGGCGATATCGGACGCCTTGCCGGTCTGCAGCGCCGCCTGCTCGACCGTGCCGCCACCCTTGTGAAGCCGGGTGGGCGTCTCGTCTATTGCACCTGCTCGCTGGAACCCGAGGAAGGTGAGGGACAGGTCGCGGCCTTCCTCGCACGCAATCCGGCTTTCGAGCGGCTTCCGATTCGCGTCGAGGAGATTGGCGGCCTCGAAGAACTCATCAATGGCGACGGCGATCTTCGGACGCTGCCCTCGCACCTCTCCGGCGAAACGACCACCGGCGAGGAAGGGCCGCTTGCGGCGCGCGGCGGGATCGACGGGTTCTTCGCGAGCCGTCTGGTTCGGAAGGCGTAGGACGCACGGTGCGTGCCCCCCGCCATGCCATTGCCGGCCTGTTCGGGGGGCTTCTTCTCCTCGGCCAAGCTGGGGCCGACGAGATCGACCGCCGAATCCTGCCGGTTGCGCCGACCTATACCCGCAATGCGACCTGCGCCTCGGTCTCGGCGACGATTCCTTTCGAGATTCATACAGGGACCCAGGATGTAGGCATCTCGCCCTCACCGAAGGACCTGCCGCTGAACCAAGGTGAGAGTGCGATCTGCTTTGCCTATGCCACGGCGGACATGATTTCGCACCGCGTCGGCAGGCCGGTCTCTCCCTTGGATGTGGCGACGAAATTCTATTTCGCCGACCCAGCCAGGCTTGCGACGATTTCGGACCCGCATCTCAAGCGTCATCTCCGTGCGCATCCGGCCTACCGGGCCGACATCGCCTGGAGTCGCAATACCGCCGAGGTCACCAAGGACGGTAACCCAGCCCTGGAACCGTATTTCGACAAGATCGAAGGCGGTGAGGAGGACACGGCGGCGCTCCTCTACAACATCGGCGGGTATTGCGAGGACCGCGACCTGCCGTCCAATGATGGCTATCGCTACGTGATGCCGACATTGCGTTCGCTGCGCTACCGGACAAGGCTTCACCCGGCGCGACAAAGCTTTCGTGCTGTGGCTGCAACCGCTTCCCACTTGCGTGGGCGGCGGGCTGATTCATTCAACGCAGCATGGATCGCCCATGTGGAGGCCGTTTGCCGTCGTGTGCCGCTGCCGGTGCCGCTCCTGCCGGTCTCCTACCGTGTGGCGGCGAGCCAGGCCGATTTCGCGGACATGCTCGAGTCCGGCCGTCATCCGGGCAGGCAAAAACTCGACCGAATCCTGGCCATGGTCGATTACGCACTCGACCGTGGCCGTGTGCCGACAGTTGGGTATAGCTGGTACCTTCTCGAAGACCGCGATCCCAAAGACCCGGACCTGTTCGCCGATCATGCGAGCCCGGTCATCGGCCGCCGCAAGGCAGAGGGCACCTGCCAGTATAGAATCCAGGACAATACCGGTGAATATTGCGGTCGCATGCGCGACGGCATCCGTGAACGTTGCGACAACGGACGCATCTGGGTCACGGAAAGCGAGCTTAGGAAGACCTTGTACAGCGTGACCTATCTGAGATAGGCGTCTAAAAAGAGTATCGGTGTCGGCCTTACGGTGTAATGATTCGCATGGAGACGGTCTGCACTTGCGCATCGCTGTTTTGATCGCTGGCAGGTGTGTTCTTCTTCAGCCGCGCCATGAACTTGCGCACCTCGTCGGGCGGCAATGCACCCATCGGTGCGATCATCATGGACAGAAGTGCCTTGGTCTTGCGATCGACCGAGGCGGAACGGCTCACCGGCTCGAAATCCCGCACCGTGTGAGTCTTGTCCTCGTTGCCGGTAAAGACACGCGCACCGTCCTTCAGCACGACAATGTCGCCCGGACGTAGGGTCGGATCCTTTAGCAGGGCGTTCATCGGTCCAGAAGACATGGAGATCGGCGTCTGGCGCTCGGCGATATGAAGCTGCAGCGGCTCGCTCTTCGGCAGGGCGGCATAACGGATCTTCGGACGGGGGCGGCTGGCTTCGCGCCGGATCGACGGAAGCCGGCGCTCAAATTGGGGCACGGGGACGGCTTGCTGCTGCTCGACAGCAGGACGGGCGGGAGAGAACAGCGCCTCGAAAAGTCCGCCCAAGCCACGGTCTTGAGCGTTTTGCGCCATCGCTGCGCTAGATGTGCACAATAACGCTGCTGCCGATATCAAGAGGCCGGCACGCTTGGCGACTGGGATGACAGTCATGGACACACTGCCATTGCTGGAGGCTACAGCGGAGAAGCTCGCTGGACGCTGTGTATAACCTGTGCAGCATTCAACCGTTCCAGCCGAGTTTGCCAAAAAATACAGTTCGACGATTCAGCTTGGTGCCACGCCTCGCCCCAGTGGATGGCTCCGGCTCGAAGGCAAAAACCCGTGCGCAGATCGGCCTATGCATCGTGGGCAGTGTCGGCATCCTTAATCGTTGGTTAATACGCACGGCTTAGCTTTCGTGATGGGCGACATCTGGCGCGAGGGCCCAATCGGGTCTGGGCGCTGGAGGAAAGGTGTGCGTGGGTTGGGGGGCTGATCGCTGGCGGTTCTATCGGCTCGTCGGGCGGGAGATCGTCCGCTCGGCGCGGGGTGTGTCCGCACGCCTGACGGCGAGTCCAGACCTGCTCGCGCGGGCGCGCGTCAGCGCCCTGGTCATCGCCCCGCACGATCTGCGCACCAGCGACGCCACCTTTGCCGACGACATCTATGCCGGCCTCTTCGTTTTCGCGGGACGCTCTCTTTCCGTGAGCGGTCGGTCACCGTTCGACTATGCGCCGCCGTCACCGGAATGGGCGGATGCGTTCTACGGATTCGGATGGCTGCGCCATCTGCGCGCCGCCGATACGGCTCTGGCTCGAGCCAATGCCCGAGCCTTCGTGGCGGATTTCATCGCTGGCCGTGGCGATGAGACTCTGGCCGCGCCCGTCCCCGTTGCCGCGCGGCGGTTGATCTCCTTCCTCTGTCAGTCGCCGCTGGTTCTGGAAGGCGCGGACCATGCCTTCTACCAAGCCTTCCTCAAGGCCGTCGGGCGCGGCGCAAGAGACCTCGAACGCTCCCTGCGCCGTGGCCTGCCGCCGCAATCGCGGCTCTTGGCGGTGGTGGCGCTGTGTTATGCCGGCCTGTGCTGCGAGGGCATCCAGCCGATCCTGCGCCGGGCCACCCGCATCCTGTCTCGCGAACTCGATCGGCAGATCATGGCGGATGGCGGGCATCGCAGCCGCGATCCGCGCTTCGCCATGGAGCTCCTGCTCGATCTCCTACCCCTGCGCCAAAGTTTCCTGAGCCGCAGCCTCGACCCGCCGGAGGCTCTGCTTCACGCGATCGACCGGATGCTCCCGTTGCTGCGGCTCCTGCGCCACGGCGATGCGTCCCTGAGCCATTTCAACGGCATGGGCGCCACGGCGGCGGACCATCTCGCCACCTTGCTGGTCTATGACGGGGCCCTGGCGCAGCCGCTGATGCATGCGCCGAATTCCGGCTACGAGCGGCTGGAAAGCGGCCGTGTCGTTTTAGTCGCTGATGTGGGGGCGCCGCCGCCGCTGCCCTTCTCGATGAATGCGGGGGCCGGCTGCCTTTCCTTCGAGATGTCGAGCGGCCCCCAGCGAGTGGTCATCAATTGCGGCCTGCCGGCGAGCGGCCCGGAATTGCGTCGCCTCGCCCGCAGCACCGCCGCCCATTCCACGGCGACGATAGGGGATTCGTCCTCATGCCGATTCCTCGGTGCCAGCGAAGGACTGGGCAGTCGCTGGGCCTCGGACTGGCTCATCAAGCGGATCGGTCCCGTGCTCGTGCGCGGTCCGCGCGCCGTCAAATCCGAGCGGACGAGCGATGGCGGAACGTTGATCCTGGCCGGACGCCATGACGGCTATGCCGCCGAGTTCGGGATCGTCCATGAGCGCCGCTGGCGCCTCCTGCCCGACGGGGCGGGGCTAGAAGGCGAGGATGCCTTCGTTCCGGTGGCCCATAAGGGCAACCGGATCCGGCTACGTCCGCCCGAGGCGGCAATCCGCTTCCATCTGCACCCCGCCATCGCGGCCAATGCGGCGGTCGGCGGTGGGGTCGATCTCGCCTCGCCCCTGGGGGAGGTCTGGCGGTTCGAGGCCGAGGGCGCTGCGGTAGCGCTGGAGGAGAGCGTCTATTTCGCGGGTCTCACCGGTGCGCGCCGAACCGACCAGATCGTCCTGTATGTCACGGCCGGGGAGGGCGCCCCGGTGCGATGGCGCTTCCTGCACATCGCACAGGCGCCGGGGCGGGGCGAACCCGCCGTGCGTGACGCTTCCATGGCCGATGACGCGGCGCGGTAGCCGATAGGGCGTCACATGTGGTACCCGCGCCTTTGAGGGGCAGGATCTGCCCTGTGCCGGACGGTTCTCGACGATGTCGCATGATCAGGCGCGGGTTGCCCGCGCACTTCTTTCCGTTTCCGACAAGACGGGTCTCGTGGATTTCGCCCGCGCGCTGTCCGAGCGTGGCGTGGCCCTGGTCTCCACCGGCGGCACCCATCGGGCGCTCACCGAGGCGGGGCTTCCTGTCACGGAGGTGGCCGAGATCACCGGTTTTCCCGAGATGATGGACGGACGGGTGAAGACCCTGCACCCGGCTGTGCATGGCGGCCTGCTTGCAGTGCGCGACGACCCTCAGCACCAGGCCGCACTTGCCGCACACGGCATCGGCGCCATCGATCTTCTCGTGGTCAATCTCTACCCGTTCGAGGCGACGATCGCGAAACCCTGCGGCTATGACGATGCGGTGGAAAACATCGATGTCGGCGGTCCGGCCATGATTCGCGCCGCCGCGAAGAACCACGCCGACGTGGCTGTGGTGGTGGATGTGGCTGATTACGCTGCCATCCTCACCGAGCTCGAGGCCGGCAACGGTGCGCTCGGAGCGGCGACTCGAAAGCGCCTTGCCCAGAAGGCCTTTGCCCGCACCGCCTCCTACGATGCTGCGATTGCGTCCTGGCTTGCCGACCATGTCGAGATGGATGAGGCGCCTGCCTACCGCGCTTTCGGCGGCACGCTCGCCCAATCCCTGCGCTACGGCGAGAACCCACACCAATCGGCGGCCTTCTACCGGACGCCCGGCCTCGTTCGGCCCGGCGTGGCGAGCGCCCGCCAGCTCCAAGGCAAGGAGCTGTCCTTCAACAACCTCAACGACACCGACGCGGCCTACGAATGTGTAGCCGAGTTCGATCCGGCCCGCGCCGCCGCGGTGGCGATCATCAAGCACGCCAATCCCTGTGGCGTCGCCGAAGGTCCTACGCTGGCGGAGGCCTATGAGCGGGCTCTGGCCTGCGACCCGACCTCGGCCTTCGGCGGCATCGTCGCCCTCAACCGCACACTGGATGCCGAATCGGCTGCGCGGATCGTCGAGATCTTCACCGAGGTGATCATCGCGCCGGACGCCACCGAAGAGGCGATCGCCATCGTCGCGGCCAAGAAGAACCTGCGTCTCCTCCTCGCGGGCGCTCTTCCCGACCCGCGCGCCAAGGGCTTCGCCATGCGCAACCTCGCCGGCGGCATCCTCGTTCAGGGCCGCGACGCCGCGGTGGTCGACGACATGACGCTGAAGGTGGTGACGAAGCGCGAGCCCTCGACCCAGGAATACGCAGACATGCGCTTCGCTTACCGCGTCGCCAAGCACGTCAAGTCGAATGCCATCGTCTACGCGCGCGACGGTGCTACGGTGGGGATCGGCGCAGGACAGATGTCGCGGGTCGATTCCTCACGTATCGCCGCCTGGAAGGCGGCGGAGGGCGCCAAACGCATCGGTGCGACCGAGAGCCTAGCCAAGGGCTCTGTGGTTGCCTCGGACGCGTTCTTCCCCTTCGCCGATGGCCTGATCGCGGCGGCGGAAGCCGGCGCCACCGCGGTGATTCAGCCGGGCGGATCGATGCGTGACGCCGACGTAATCAAGGCCGCCGACGAAGCCGGTCTCGCCATGGTGTTTACAGGGCATCGTCACTTCCGGCACTGATGCCGCGCGGTGCGCGGCAAACGGCCTGCGCGCATCGCCTTGTCGAGGCTTTCTTCCATGACGAACATCTCTCCTTCCCCCGATCGCGCCCAGCGCCGAGCGGCCGGTAAGCGCTTGCGCGATGCGGTTCCCCGTGAATCCCATGCCGACTGGTATCCTGCCGAGAACCGCGATCCGCTCGCGGTTCTCCGGGCGAACGATTCGGGCAGGTTGCTCGAACTGATCCCTCTGCGGCACGAGCGGATGCGGGCAAACCCATTTGCGTTCCTGCGTGGGGCTGCCGCCGTGATGGCCGCCGACCTCGCGGGCGTTGCGGTTCCGGGCATTCCCGTCCAGGCCTGCGGCGATTGCCACATCGGCAATTTCGGCGTGTATCGCAGCGCCGAGGGCCAGACCCTGTTCGACATCAACGATTTCGACGAGACGCTCTGGAACGTCGATTTCACGATCGATGTGAAGCGCCTCGCCGCCAGTGTTGCTGTCGCCGCCCTGCCTCAGGGCGAGGACCGGGCACATCGTGCGGCTCGGGCAAGCGTCCGGGCTTATCGCGAACATATGCGTGACCTGTCGCATCTCTCGCCGCTCGCCATCTGGCACAGCCGGATCGATCTCGATCACGAAATCGGTCGCCTCGGCGACGGAGATCTGTGCCGCCGCCTCCTGTCCGACGCGGCTTCCGAGACCGCCGACGGCCTCAGCCATGGCGATGCACCGGACCTCGATCCTGCGAGCTTTGGCGCCGATCCGTGTTTGTGGCGCATCGCCGACAAGGCCCCGACCGTCTTCCATGAAGGGCCGAACGGTCTGACCGAGGCGGTGCAGGAAGCGGCCGCCGCGTTGCTCGCCTACCCGCAAAGCCTTCAGGCCGACCGGAACCTGCTGGCTCTGCGCTACATGCAGCGCGATGTCGCCCTCAAGGTGGTGGGGATCGGCTCAGTGGGCACGGTCTGCGCCGTGGGGTTGTATACCGACGCGGATGGCGCGCCGCTTTTCCTGCAAATCAAGGAAGCCCGGCCTTCGGTGCTGGCGCAGCTCGCCCTGAGCCCCTTCTTCCTCGCATCCGAAGGTCAGCGCGTCATCGACGGGCAGCGCATCATGCAGGCCGCGAGCGACATGTTCCTGGGCACCGCCTATTCCGATGCGAGTGGGCGCTCCTACTATGTCCGTCAGTTAAAGAATAAGAAGCTGTCGGCCGTCGCCGAAATCATGTCCGAGAGCGGTCCCAAGGCCTATGCCCAACTTTGCGGGACCACGCTCGCCCGTGCCCATGCCCGCTCAGGGGACGCAGCGATGATCGCCGGCTATCTCGGTAAGGGCGATGCCTTCGACGAGGCGGTGGCCGAATTCGCGATGCGCTATGCGTGGCAGACGATGGCGGACCACGATGCGCTGAAGCAGGCCTATCAGGAGCCCGCCGAGGCTGCGTGAAGGCAAAGGCCTCATGCAAGGTCTGACCGAACCCTGCGGCATAAGTCGAACCCTTCGACGACGTCGGAGATGACAAACGAAGAAGGCCCTGTCTCGCGACAGGGCCTTCTTCGTATCGTCGCCTAACAGGCATCGGGTCTTCAAGGCACCGACGCCGTTGAAGCACTTGCTCAAGGTGGACCGGGGTTGAGCCCCGGCCCAGTTCTACGCCTCGAACTCTAGCGTGCCGGGCGGTCGTCCCAGGTGAAGATGTCCCTGTCCTTGGTCTCGGGGATGAACAGGGCACCGATGACGGCCGTCGCGAGGGCGATGACAATCGGGTACCAGAGGCCGAAATAGATGTCGCCGGTCTGGGCTACCATGGCGAAGGCGGTGGCCGGCAGAAGGCCGCCAAACCAGCCATTGCCGATATGGTAGGGCAGCGACATCGAGGTGTAGCGGATACGCGTCGGGAAGAGCTCGACGAGAGCCGCCGCGATCGGGCCGTAGACCATCGTCACGTAGAGGACGAGGATCGTCAGAATACCGATGATCGTCAGTTTCTGGACCGAGAAGATGTCGATCATCTTGGCGAAGTTCGACAGGCCGTCCTTCGGTTCGATGGCGATCTTCACGATGCTCGGGTTGTTGGCGCCAGGGTAGCCGGCGGCCGTGAGCGCGGCGCCGATATCCTTGGCGAAGGCCGGATCGGCAGCGGCGAATTCCTTGCCGGCGACGGTGACGGTGGCCTTGGTGCCGGGAGCGACCGGCTCGGTGGTGTAGTTCACCGCGGACCGGGCGAGCAGCGCCTTGGCGATGTCGCAGGAATTGGTGAACTTGGCCGTTCCCACCGGATTGAACTGGAACGAGCAATCCGCCGGGTCGGCCTTCACCACCACCTGCGTGCTCTGCTGGGCCGCGTGCAGGGCCGGGTTGGCCGCAGCGGTCAGCGCTTTGAACAGCGGGAAGAAGGTCAGTGCCGCGATGACGCAACCGCCGAGGATGATCGGCTTGCGGCCGATCTTGTCGGAGAGCGCCCCGAAGAACAGGAATCCGCCGGTGCCGAGGATGAGCGACCAGGCGATGAGCACGTTTGCCGTGAACTGATCGACCTTCAGGATCGTCTGAAGGAAGAACAGCGCGTAGAACTGGCCGGTGTACCAGACCACGGCCTGGCCGGCGGTGAGGCCGAGCAGGGCGAGGAGCGCCCACTTGGCGTTGCGCCACTGGCCGAACGCCTCGGAGAGCGGCGCCTTCGAGCCGGTGCCCTCGTCCTTCATCTTCTTGAAGGCCGGGCTCTCCTGCATCTGCAGACGGATCCAGACCGAGACGCCGAGCAGCACGATCGAGACCAGGAATGGAATGCGCCAGCCCCAGGCGGCGAAGGGCGTGATCGTCCCGGCCGAACCATCGGCGAGGGTGGTGGCGACGGGCGCGTAGTTCGCGTTGACGTAGATCTGGGTGAACAGGATCACCATCAGCGACAGCAGCAGCCCGAGGGTCGCCGTGGTCTGGATGAAGGCCGTGTAGAAACCGCGACGCCCGGGGGGAGCGTGCTCGGCCACGTAGACCGCTGCGCCGCCATACTCACCACCGAGGGCGAGACCCTGGAGCATGCGCAGAGCCAGCAGCGCCACGGGCGCGACCCAACCGACGCCGTACTCGTTCATCGTGGCGTAGGATGGCAGAAGTCCGACCACAAAGGTCGAGATGCCCATGATCAGGATGGTCACGAGGAAGGTGTACTTGCGGCCCACAAGGTCGCCGAGACGTCCGAACACCAGTGCGCCGAAGGGGCGGACCAGAAAGCCCGCTGCGAAGGCCATCAGGGCGAAAATGTTGCGCGTGGCTTCCGGATAGGCCGAGAAGAACTGCGCGCCGATGATCGCGGCCAGCGATCCATAGAGATAGAAATCGTACCACTCGAACACGGTACCGAGCGAGGAGGCCAGAATGACCTTCTTCTCGCCGGCACTCATGGGCCGTGCGGCTTCCTTTGGTAATGGGACCGCTGACGTTGCAGACATGGGGGAATCCTCCAAAATTTTTTTACTTCCAGGCTTTTGCAGGCCTGGCTTTCATCACTTCAGAAACTTGGGCGCTGCGTCGGCGTTCGCAGTCGCTCAAGTCCTGGCGCGCATTGGTCTTGCCGCTCACGGAAACGAGAGCGATCGACGCTACCTCACGCCATGATTTCGCCCAAGAGTGAAAAAGCCGTACGGCCCAGGGATACTCACGTTTTTATGCAGACGTGTCACTTTGGTGCCGATTGGTAGGACCGCTACCCGGTCGGATGCCATGAATGAGAAAGGGCGCGGCTTCCGCCGCGCCCTCTCAAGCATTCGTGAAATGGTCTTGGTACCGTCAGTGAGCGTGAGCGCCGTCGGCTCCGATCCCGGTCTCCGAGCGCACGAACTGCTGTTCGAACAATGCGCGCTCGCGCTTGGCCCTGGCAGTATTGTCGAGCTTCGAAACCACATAGATCGTAAGAAAGGCCAGCGGCATCGAGAACAGGGCCGGGTTGTCGTAGGGGAAGATCGCCACCGGATTACCGAAGGTCGTCACCCACACTGCCTTCGACAGGATCACCATTCCGACAGCCGCGAAAAGGCCGACGAATCCGCCAATCAGTGCGCCCCAGGTGGTCGTGCCCCGCCAAAGGATCGACATGGTGAGGATGGGAAAGTTGCAGCTCGCCGCCACCGAGAAGGCGAGGCCGACCATGAAGGCGACGTTCTGGTTCTCGAAAACGTATCCGAGATAGATCGCCACGATACCGATGACCACCGCCGAGATCTTCGAGAGTCGCACTTCGGAAGCCTCGTTGGTGCGTCCGCGGGCGATGACGCTGGCATACAGATCATGGCTGACCGCCGATGCACCGGCGAGCGTGAGCCCGGCCACGACAGCGAGAATGGTGGCGAAGGCGACTGCCGAGATAAAGCCGAGGAAGTACGGCCCGCCAACGGCGTTGGCGAGGTTCACAGCAACCATGTTGGTGCCGCCAAGCATCCCCTTCAGCTTGTCGAACGCACCCGCCGGATCGAGCTTGAAGTAGACCGGATCGGACATCAGCAGGGCGATGCCGCCGAACCCGATGATGAAGGTCAGGATGTAGAAGTAACCGATCAGGCCAGTGGCGTAGAACACCGATTTGCGGGCGGCCTGAGCATCGGAGACGGTGAAAAAGCGCATCAGGATGTGTGGTAGGCCGGCGGTGCCGAACATCAGACCGACGCCGAGGGAGATCGCTTCGATGGGGTTCGAGACGAGGCCGCCCGGCGCCATGATGGCATCGCCCTTCGGATGGGTGGCGACGGCGGCCGAGAATAGGGCCTCGGGGTTGAAGCCGTATTTGTAGAGCACCGCGCCGGCCATGAAGGTGGCACCCCCGAGGAGAAGGCAGGCCTTGATGACCTGGACCCAAGTGGTCGCCTTCATGCCGCCGAACGCCACGTAGACGATCATCAGCACGCCGACGATCACGACCGCATAGAGGTATTCGAGGCCGAACAGCAGCTGGATCAGTTTCCCTGCGCCGACCATTTGGGCGATCAGGTAGAACGCCACCACCACGAGGGTGCCCACTGCTGAAATGATGCGGATCGAGGTCTGGTCGAGGCGAAAGGAGGCGACGTCGGCGAAGGTGAACTTGCCGAGGTTGCGCAGCCGCTCTGCAATGAGAAACAGCACGATCGGCCACCCCACGAGGAAGCCTGTGGAATAGATCAGACCATCGAAGCCGGACGTATAGACGAGGCCGGAGATGCCGAGGAATGAGGCAGCCGACATGTAGTCGCCGGCAATGGCCAGCGAGTTTGTGCCGGCCGAGATACCACCGCCGGCGGCGTAGAAGTCAGAGGCCGATTTGGTGCCCTTGGCCGCCTTGTAAGTGATGCCGAGGGTGAAGAGCACGAAGAACGCGAACATACCGATGGCCGGCCAGTTCGTCTGGGCTTTCGTGACGGCGCCGATATCCGGACCGGCGGCGTAGGCCGCGCCAGCGAGGATGACTGCGAGGGTGGTGCCCAGGGCGATGGGGTGGGCTGAGCGGATCATCGGCCGAGATCCCGCTTAAGGGCAGCAGTCAGTTCGTCGAAGCGGCCGTTGGCACGCTGGACGTAAATGCCGGTGAGGATGAAGGCGAAGACAATCACGGCGACGCCGAGGACCAGGCCCAACGAGGTCGTGGCGCTCCCGACCTTCATGGCGAGCAGCGACTTGTCGAAGGCGATGAGGCCGATGAAGCCGAAATAGACGAGCAGCATCGCGATGGTCAGCGTCCAGCCGAAGCGGGTCCGCTCGTGGACGAGTTCCTTGAAACGCGGATTCTGCGCGATCCGCGCAGTCTCGATATCGGACATGGCGTAACTTTCCCTGAAGCTTCGGCCCTTCTGAACGGGGCCTCGGTCTTGGCGAATACTATGGCGATGGGAGGCGAGCGCGTGCGATGCCGCCGAACCTGTCTCGTGTTGCGAGGCGTGCCGGCGCAAGCGCCGCACGGTCACGATATCGTCAGGACAGGCGGGAGAGGCGGCTGAAAATGCGAGCGGCGCACCTCCTTCGAGATGCGCCGCTTCCTTGTGCGAGGCCCGCAATCAGGACGCGCGGTTCTGGCGGTTCTCGATCAGGTCGTCGACGACGGCCGGCTCGGCAAGGGTCGAGGTATCGCCGAGCGATGAGAACTCGTCCTCTGCGATCTTGCGGAGGATGCGGCGCATGATCTTGCCCGAGCGAGTCTTGGGCAGGCCGGGGGCGAACTGGATCAGGTCCGGCGAGGCGATGGGGCCGATATCCTTGCGGACCCAGGCCACCAGTTCCTTGCGCAGCTCGTCCGAACCGTCCTCGCCCTCCATCAGGGTGACGTAGGCGTAGATGCCCTGTCCCTTCATAGAATGAGGATAGCCGACGACAGCGGCTTCCGAGACCTTCGGATGGGCGACGAGCGAGGATTCGACCTCCGCCGTTCCCATGCGGTGACCCGACACGTTGATCACGTCGTCGACGCGGCCGGTGATCCAGTAATAGCCATCCGCGTCGCGGCGGCAGCCGTCGCCGGTGAAGTAGAGGTTTGGATAGGTGGAGAAGTAGGTCTGCTCGAACCGCTCGTGGTCGCCATAGACCGTGCGCATCTGGCCCGGCCAGGAATCCGCGATGCAGAGGTTGCCCTCGCAGGCACCGTCGAGCGGCTTGCCCTCCGCATCGACGATGAGCGGCTGCACGCCGAAGAATGGGCGTGTGGCCGAACCGGGCTTCAGCTTGGTGGCACCGGGCAACGGCGTAATGAGGATGCCGCCGGTCTCGGTCTGCCACCAGGTATCGACGATGGGGCAGCGGCTGTCGCCGACCACCCGGTAGTACCAGTCCCAGGCTTCCGGGTTGATCGGCTCGCCGACCGAGCCGAGGACGCGGAGCGAGGCCCGCGAGGTCTTCTTCACCGGGCCTTCGCCGCCGCCCATGAGCGAGCGGATCGCCGTGGGCGCGGTGTAGAAGATGTTGACCTTGTGTTTGTCGACAACGTCCCAGAAGCGGGAGGTCGACGGATAGGTCGGAATGCCTTCGAACATCAGGGTCGTGGCGCCGTTGGCGAGCGGGCCATAGACGATGTAGCTGTGGCCTGTGACCCAGCCCACATCCGCCGTGCACCAGTAGACCTCGCCCTCGCGGTAATCGAAGACGTATTGATGCGTCATCGCGGCGTAGACGAGGTAGCCGCCGGTGGTATGCACCACACCCTTGGGCTGGCCCGTGGAGCCTGAGGTGTAGAGGATGAAGAGCGGGTGCTCTGCCGCCACGGCTTCGGCCGGGCACTCGTCGGTGACCATGGCGGCGGCCTCGTCGTAATAGACGTCGCGGCCGGGCTCCATGGCGACATTACTGCCCGTGCGACGCACAACGACGACGTGGTCCACGGCATCCTTGCCGAGCCTCGCGATCGCGGCATCCACATTGGCCTTCAACGCGACCTTGCGGCCGCCGCGCAGACCCTCGTCGGCGGTGATGACGAGCTTCGAGGCACAGCCTTCGATACGGCCGGCCAGGGAATCTGGCGAGAAACCGCCGAACACGATGGAGTGGATCGCGCCGAGCCGGGCGCAGGCCAACATGGCGTATGCGGCCTCCGGGATCATCGGCAGGTAGAGCGTGACCCGGTCACCCTTACCGACACCGCGATTGCGCAGCACATTGGCCATGCGGCAGACTTCCGAATGAAGCTGCCGATAGGTGATGTGCTTGGATTCGTTGGGGTCGTCGCCTTCCCAAATGATCGCTACCTGGTCGCCGCGCGTCGCGAGGTGACGGTCGATGCAATTGTAGGCGACGTTGGTCTTGCCGTCCTCGAACCATTTGATCGAGACGTTGCCGGGAGCAAAGCTTGTATTCTTGACGGTCGAATAAGGCGTCGACCAATCGATCCGCTTGCCGTGTTCACCCCAAAATGCAGCCGGGTCATCGACCGAGGCCTTGTACATCGCCTGATACCCGGCGTCGTCTACATGCGCACCGTCGATCCAGGTCGCGCGGACGTCGACCACCTTCTCGTCCATGACGTTTTCCCTACTGGTGCCCGATCGTATCGCGAAAACCGCGCAGCCGGGACTTCCAACTCGTTCTTAGGCGCAGGAACAGTCCTATCGCAAGCGCGAAGGGGGCGGATGCCCCTGCGTCCGCACCCCCAATTTGGGCAATACTCTCGATCCATGATCGGCCGGCTCTCAGTTGCAGCCGATACAGATTCCCTTGATCCCCGAACCTTCGGTCTCGCCCTTCTTGCGGGCCTCATCGGGGGGTAGCCGGGTGTCGGGCGCGGCTGCGGCGCCGGGCGGCTTTGTGACGCCGGTCGGGGCAATATTTCGGAACGAGCCCGCCGATTCCAGGTTCTGACCGGTCGTCTGCGACGGACCCGCCGTTTGGGCTAGGACGCTTGTCGCTCCGGATATGAGCAGGCCAGCGAAAAGAAGCCTAAGGGTTATGTGCATGGGGTTTCTCCAAGACCTACCTGGAGAACGGGTGGCGCTTGCCTGGGTTGCCGACCAGCAAGCGTTCGCACCCACGCCGGAATGCCCGTTTCAGGGAGGCGAACCGCCCGGCTCGGTTCGCGGCGGCAGTGTCGGCTTGGCCCTTCGGAACTTGACCACTACCGCATTAAGGCGCGCTTCCTCGATATCGGTCATCTGACGCATGACGTGTCTCGTCATGACGCTCGTACCCAATCTGGCTCGCCGACGGTCGCCGCTAGGCGATCGCCCAAGGGTCGCGGCGTTGTGCCGGTCCACCATGCCAGATGCGTTGCCGCCAGACGAGCCTGGGCTCGCCGCGCTGATCACGCCGTTCTGACCGCCGCCTGCGGTGGGAAGAGCATTTCCACCAGGGTGCCTTCGTCCTTCCGGCTCTCGATGCGGAAGCGGCCATGATTGGCCTCGATGAGCGCCTTCGTGAGCGGCAGACCGAGGCCAGTTCCAGTGCTTCGTCCGTCCGCACGTCCCCTGGCCGAGGCCACCACGGCGATCTGCCGGAACGGTTCGAGGGCGGTCTCTACCTCGTCGGGGGTCATCCCGATTCCAGTGTCGCGGACCCTGAGGGCGATTTCACCACGATCCGCCATGGTGGTGGAGACGATGACCTGTCCGCCAGCCTCGGTGAAGGCGATGGCGTTGGCGATGATATTGAGGGCAGCCTGCCGTACCGAGCGCTCGTCCGCGACCAGCATCGGCAGGTCGTCGGAGAAACTCGTCCGTACGACGATTCGATCGCGCATCGCCTGCGGCTGCAGCATCGCGACGCAATGGGTGACGACGTCGTTGAGGGGGACCTCGGCGAAGGTGAGGTCGAGGCGGCCGGCTTCGATTTTTGCAAGGTCGAGCAGGTCGTTGACGAGACTGAGGACGTGCGTTCCCGAAGCGTGGATGTCGCCAAGATAGTCGCGGTAGCGCTCGTGGCCAACGGGACCGAACGGTTCGGCTAGCATCATATCGGCGAAGCCGAGGATGCCGTTCATCGGCGTTCGGATCTCGTGGCTGATCCGGGCGAGGAAATCCGATTTGCGCGCGCTGGCATATTCCGCAGCCTGCCGTGCGTTCGACGTTTCCGCTTCGATACGTCTGGTGGCGCGGACGTCCCGCACGGTCATAACCATGCGGCCGTCGTCCCGACCAGCGAGGGGGGTCACCTTGATCAGTAGCGGAGACATGCCGGCGGCGGTGCGGCCGATCACATCCGGGGTCGCTTGCGCAAGGACGGTTTGCCCCGAACCGGCTATGCAATGGACGCTGGCGAGCACTGCCACCGCGCTTTCCGCTGCGAACAGGCTGAGGATGGCGGCACCGACGACTTCGCGCGGGTCGAGGCCGAAGGTCGTGGCCGCGCTGCGGTTGAGCCCGATGATCCGCCCATTCCGGTCGAGGGTGATGACTCCGTCATCGAGGCTGTCGAGAACGGCCTGCGCATCGGCGGCTCGGGCTCCCGCGAAGGCGTCGGCGATCTGCAGGGCAACGCGCTCACGGCCAGGCTCACCGGCAACGGCGTCGCGGATGAGGAGAAGGTGAGCCGGTGCGCCGCGCCAATCGAGATCGGAGGCCTGCATGTCGACGCTCAGGCGGTGCCCCGAGGCGGCGGTGAGAATGGCGGGGGCGCCGTTGATCTTCCGCTCGTGCGGGACGAGGCCGCCGAACAGCTTGCCGATGCCGCCCGATGCCGCCAGTTCGGGCAGATCGGCGAAGCCTGCCATCGCCAGCAGGTGGCTGTTGGCGAACAGGACGCTGTCGCCGCGATAGACCATCACGCCGCCGGGCACCCGCTCCAGCGTCGCGCTGACGGCGGCATTGGGGTCTTCCGATGCAGGCTCCGCGAACCGCGTCATCGCCGTGGGAAACGGAGTCACAGAACCGCCGGTGGCGCGCTCTTCGCCGGTCTTGGTCTCCGAAACCTCATCGTCGGGCGTGCTATCGCCGGCGAAGCGCGCGCCCAGGGCCCTCGCGATTTCGCGGAACGCCGCATGTTCGTTGCTGGACAAATGCGGGTCGTGCAACGGTGTCCAGGCGTCTTCTTCAGTCGTCGGGGCCTCTGTTCCGGTCGCAGACTGTTCGGTCGTCTCTTCGCCTGACGGCTCCACGTTGAGGAGAGCGGGGGAGGAATCTTCTACCGCAGCAGCGGACGGATCATCACCGATCGTCGCAAAAGCGGGTTCCGCCACGGGCAGAGCGGATGTTTCTTCGTCTCTCGCCGAGTCCGTTTCTCTCGCCGAGTCCGTTTTTCTCGCCAAGTCCATGGCGCTGAGCTCCATGGCCGTTGGCGTCACAGCCTCGGTAGTATCGGCAGATGCTCCATCATCGGGCTCCACCTCCGATACAGGCTGATCGCCAGGATGCAGGTCGGTGATGATGTTCGCGTGTTCTGGGCCCACCGATCCACTCTCCGATGACGCGGTCGAAGACCGCACCATGGCGAAGCCGTTGAACCCTGTGAACTCGGCTGCCCCGCGCTGGATCGGCGTGCCTGATATGTCGAGATCCATCGCGTCCGGCATGCCATCGGCCTGCAGCGTGACGGAAATTGCACGAAAGGTCCGGCGCTGGGCCAACGCCTGCAGGAGCCCTTCCGCGTCGAGCAGCGTGCGCGTGTGTGATAGCGCAGCCCAGGTCCTTCCGATCAGTACGGGTTTGACTGCGGCGGCGGCGGGTCCGGAAATGTCAGTGAGCCTGTCCTCGGCGTCGCTTTTCCAGGTTACGCGCCCAGTCCGCACCGCGCGGCTGTCCAATGGTGCGGACGTGTCTTCGAAGGCGGAAGGACGCGGCTCAGGTGCTGCCGTCGGATCGGCCTGTGCGCGCTCCTGTTCGCCTGCGCCTTTCTGAGGCGAGGCTCGGTGGCCCGGCAGGCGATCGAGAACCGCCACGATCACGCAATTACGACCCGATGCATCCTTCGTCCGCAAAGCAAGGCAGGTCGTGGCCTGTCCGAGACGCCGCGTGTCGAATCGCAGCTTCATCAGCGATGGCCGATCCAGCGGCAGGGCGCGCGGACGAATTTGTTCGCCCATGCGAATCGCGTCGTCGATCCGGCCCGATTCGCCGCCGCTCAGAGCCCCCGCAAGGCCATCCGCCGTCGAAGCCAGCAGGATTTGCTCCGCCGTACCGTCGAGCACAAGCCACACCGCGTCTGGGCCGCTCAGGCGAGCGCCAAACCGCGAATCACCGCTCCAGTGTCTAATAAGGTCGCCGAGGTCCGGTTCAGGGCCGGATATCGGTTCTTCAGCCCGTCTTTCGAACATTCGTACCCGTTTCGCGTGACACGTGAGTGATTCGCACCCTTTTTTAACCGCAACGCGCCGCGGATGTAGACACCAAGCGCCGCCGATGCGCGTTTACCTTTTGTCATCCTTAATGCCGTGATCGAGGGTGGCATAGAGCGGGCGCTGTGTTATTGTGCAGCGCACAACAAACGATCAACAAGCAAGTTCAGAGGAGACGGACATGAGCAACACCCCGAACTATGAAGTGCCCGCTGAAATGCGCGATTTCGCTGAGAAGAGCGTCGATCAGGCGCGTAAGGCCTTCGACTCATTCATCGGCGCCGCTCGTCGCACCGCCGACACGGTCCAGGGTTCGGCCGACACGGCCCGTACCAGTGCACATGACGTCTCCGCGCGCGGCTTCGAGTTCGCCGAGCAGAATGTGAATGCCGCCTTCGACCTTGCCCAGAAGCTCGTTCGCTCGCGCGACTTGCAGGAAGCCATGCAGCATCAGGCTGAGTTCGTCCGCAGCCAGTTCGCCGCAATCCAGGCCCAGGCCAAGGAGTTCGGTGGCTTGGCGCAGAGTGCAATGCAGCAAGGCGCCGAGAAGGCCAAGGCAGCGATGCAGGAGACGGCTGAGAACACCCGCAAGGCGATGGAGCAGGGCACCGAGGCCGCTCGCAAGGCCGGCGCCGATGCCGAGCAAGCCATTCGCAACGCCAATTCCTGAGCGCGGCCGCTCGGTCTCCTGATCGAGCCCTCGCTTACGGGATAATAGCCCGTCCTGCCGAGAGGCGGGGCGGGCTTTCCTTTGTCACGAGCGAACACGCGTTACATCATCAGGATCGGGTTCGTCCGCGCCTCCGCGAGCAAGTGTGCGTCTTCCCGCCTTTCGATCCGAGCCCTCTTGGTCCGCTTTCACGGGACGGATAGAACGTGGGCCTTCAAAGGGGAGGCGGTCGGTGGACATTAAACCCGGCGACTACGTGGCATCCGACGACAACGAGGCGACGATGACGGTCCTCCGGGTCGAGGGAGGATTGGCCCTGTGCCAGTGGTTCGTCGATGGTGACGTCGATGGTGACCTGCGGGAAGAGTGGGTCGCCGTGAGCGCGCTCACTGTTCTCTAGTCGGATCCCGCTCTCTCGGAGGTGCGACACGACGCTTGCACCGCGGCGAGCTGTCTCCTAACCCTGGCGCCCCGCCCGGATTTCGGGCTCGTCGAAGAGGGCGAACCTTCATGCGACCTGCTTTTTCGCGCGCCGCCCAGCGTTTCGGCCTGTTGGCCCTCGCTCTGGCCGGTGTGCTATCCGCTGGCGCCGCCAGCGCCCAGTATGACGACGGCTACTACCGCCCCGCGCCTCGGCGCGACTATTACGAGGATCGCGGGCCCCCGCCCCGCCGGGCCGTCGGCTTGAACTGCGATGCTGTCCAGTCGGGAATCAGCGGCCTCCAGCCCTATTCCTGCCCGTTGCCCGGACCTCGTCCCCTCGGGGCGCGCTGTTTCTGCGACATGCCGATCGCGTCCTTCAGTTCACCGCAGACCGCGGTGGGGCGTGTCGTCCCGTAAGGGTCGAGCCCGAAACAAACAAAGCCGCGCCATCCTGGGATGACGCGGCGTTGTTCTGCAGAGACGTGGAATTCAGTTGAGGACGACGACCTTGGCGCCTACTTTCACGCGCTCGTAAAGGTCGGTGACGTCGTCATTGGTCATCCGGATACAACCTGACGAAACTGCCTGACCGATCGTGTCGGGCTCGTTGGATCCGTGGATCCGGTACTCCGTATTGCCGATATACATGGCGCGGGCGCCCAGAGGGTTCTCCACACCACCCGCCATGTAGCGCGGCAGGTCGGGGCGGCGGGCGATCATTGCGGCCGGGGGCGTCCATGACGGCCATTCGCGCTTGGCGGTAACGGTCTTCGTGCCTGACCAAGTGAAGCCGGGACGACCGACGCCAACGCCGTAGCGGATAGCTTCACCGTTCGGCAGAACAAAGTAGAGACGCCGTTCAGCGGTCGAGACGACGATCGTGCCAGGCTTGTATGCGCCGCGGAAGGTTACGATCTCGCGGGGGATTGGTGAGACCTGAGCCTGCGGAGCTGCTTGCGCGCCCTGACCGACGGTGCCCTGGTAGCCATAAGGGTCGTAGGAGGGCTGGCTGTACTCGGTCTCGGGATAGTAATCGTCGCCCCCCGTTCCGAACGGATCGTAGGAGGAGGCGGCGAGAACGGGGGTGGAAGCGAGGATGCAAGCACCCATCATGCCTGCAAAAGCGGTCGCCAACGTCTTCATGGTCGGATGCCTTACCTGTGCGGTAACCTTTGCTATACAAGCGTAGGCGTAGGCGCGTGGTTCCACCCCCGGTCGCAGATTTCGCGTCTCGTTAACGTGAGCTTATGAATTTAGTACACCTCGTCCGTATGCACGTCGAAACGGGCAAGGTGCGAATAACCAAAGTTGGTGGTGATCGCGACATCAGTGGCATCGCGACCGCGCGCCATGACGATGCGGCCGATCCGCGGTGTATTGTGACGGGCGTCGAATGTGTACCAGCGCCCGTCCAGATACACTTCGAACCATGCCGAAAAATCCATCGGGTCCGGCACTGGCGGGATGCCGATATCGCCGAGATAACCGGTGCAGTAGCGCGCCGGGATGTTCATGCATCGGCAGAAAGCAACCGCCAGATGGGCGAAGTCGCGGCAGACGCCCTGGCGCTGCATGAAACCGTCCCAGGCCGTGCGCGTGGCATCGGCGAGCATGTAGTCGAACCGGATGCGGTCGTGAACGTAGTCGCAGATCGCCTGGACCCTCGACCAGCCAGGCATCGTCCCTCCGAAGAGGGACCAGGCCGTCTCAGACAGCTTGTCGGTGTCGCAATAGCGGCTGCCGAGGAGATAGACGAGGACATCGCTCGGTAGGTTCTGTACGTCGATCTGCTGCGCATGCGGAGCGTATTCGTCCGGCAATCCGGAATCGTAAACGGTAAAATCGGCCGAGATGTCGAGACGGCCAACCGGAGTGACGATGCGCGTGCAGATGTTGTCGTAGACGTCCCGATATTCCTGGAAAGGTATCGGCGGGTTGAAGCTGATGACGTGTGGGGTCATCACATCCGGCATGCGTGATGGATGCACGCTCAGTTCAAGAATCATGGGCGTCGGCTGAACCGATTCGAAGGCGATGTCGAACCCAGTCCTGATCTTCATCGTATTGGCCCCATGTCTGAAAAAATATGATTTGAACCCAGCCGCCATCTGATGGCAGCGGAATGAACGTTTTCAACGCACCACCATCGCATCGGGTGTACGCTGCTCAAGGGAACTGAGTTCGACTTCATCGACCTCGACGCTCACGGACATGCCGAGATCGTCCGCGGGAAACCCGAAGAAGGAGCCGTGCAACGGCACCGCCTGCCGCGGATCGCGGGCGACGGCGACGCGGATGAGGTCGCGATTGCCGACGATGCCGTTGGTGGGATCGAACTCGATCCAGCCCGCGCCGGGCAGGTAGACCTGAACCCAGGCATGGGTCGAGCCACCGCCCACATGGCGGTTGCGGTCACCGCGCGGATTGTAGAGGTAGCCGGAGACGAAACGGGCGGCCATGCCGAGAGCGCGCACGGCCTCGATCATCAGCACCGCGAAATCACGGCAGCTTCCGCGCTTGAGGCGCAGGGTGGTGACAGGGTCCTGAACGCCTTTCTCGGAGCGCGCGAGATAGGCGAAGTTGCGCCGGACGTGGCGCGTCATCTCGGCCAACAGATCCTGCGTGCCGATGCGGCCGGCGGGGGGAACGAAGCTGCGCGCCCAGGCATCGACCTCGTTCTTCGGATCGCGGTGCTCGCGCTCGATGGAGCGGCTGAGATCCGGCATATCGTCGGCGCCGTAGCCGAAAGGGTAGAAGGCCGCATGCGGCGCGATCGGAAATTCCGGTGCGAGCTCGGGTGTGTGATCGAGGGTGATCGAGCATTCGAAGGTCAGGGTGGAGGCGCGACCCTGGAATGTCGCCACGGCGACGCAATTTCCGAACACGTCGTGCAACCACCGCAGAGACGACGGCTCGGGCGTGATCTTGAGCGTCGCGGCGATCAGGCGCTGGTCATAGCTGTCGCGCGGACGAAACATGATCCGGTGTTCGCCCAAGCCGACGGGCTGGCGGTACCGGTAGGTCGTAATGTGACGGACGGATAGGATCGGCACGTTCACAGGCTCCGCAGCACCGGTCGGTACCACTCTCTTGGATCGATGCAATGCAAGAGGTGCGCCCAACGTCATGGCGGCCCGTGATGTCGCCTCCACGGCACAGGAGTATTGGCCTGAATATCACCGCTGGGGCAATGCTCCTTGAGCTGGTTCGATAGCGATCTTCATCAAAGTGAAAGCGGCCCTGGCCCCTGGCCGATTCATCCGCGGCGGGCATAGTTCAGGGCACTGGCGGAGGAGGATTGCTGGTCGCGTGCTCGGCTTCCACCAACACATCCTGGGGGCGCCAGGGTTTGGGGATGAAGACCACCCTTTCCGGCAATGCGTCCGGTCGCGGAGCACGTCGGCCGGATGTGACCACCATCCTCGCCGTAGGCCACAGCATCGCGACGGCACGCGCCAGTTGCAGGCCGTCCATGACACCCGAGAGCTGGATATCGGCAAAGACCAAAGCGACATCGCCGCCCCTGTCCCGCATCACGGCCAGAGCCTCTTCCGCCGTAGCGCAGCCGATAGCATCGAGCTCAGTCTCGTCCAACAGGGCGACTGCCAAGCCTTGTGTCGATGCATCATCCTCGACCACGAGGGCGAGGCGGCCGGATTTACGAATCGGCGCGGAGATAACGGGATCGGGCTCAGGCGTGGCTTCCGGCTGGTGGACCTGACGAACGAGGGCAGCCAAGTTCTCCGGAATGCCCTCGGCGATCAGGTCGTCATAGAAAGACGCTAGGGCTTCGCCGATTTGGTCGAGGGCGAGGCCAGGCGCGAGCGTATCGTTGCCTGCGCGCTTTTTCGGAACATCCTTGAAAGGAGTGGGCGAACGATTGTTCGACGGGCCTTTCGGATCGAGCACGTCATCCCTCCGGTTTTCGTCATCTGCATGGTACCGCCGCGTGCGGCCCCAAGCTCAACGTAGGGACTCAGGCGTCAGTTGCTCCCAAGGCGCAACAAGGGTTGGGCCGACGGCGAATCGGTCCGGGAAATGCGATTGCTGGGGTTCAGGACTGACAGCGAGATCGGCGCATAAAACGCGGTGAGGCGCGGTTACTCCACCGAGGCGTCGGCATAGGCCATGACGCCCGAGAGAGAGCGGACATCGCGGTAGCGAGCACCACGAGTGCTCATCATAGTCTCGAACTTCTCATGAACCTGGGCCACCGACAGGCTCGCTGCCTTGCGTCGACCGCGTTGGGCCGCGAAGAAGATGGAACGGTTGGCGCGCGCCGGGCCCGGCAGCATCTGGGCGGCGGCGGATGTCGGCTTGTCGACAACGGTAGCGAGGAACTCCTCGGCATCGTCGGGACCGAGGAAGTGGGCGAGATACACTTCGCCCAGGGTCAGCTCGCGGCCGATACGCAGGGAGATTCGCGCTGCGTCGCGTTTCAGCATCTCGCCTGCCATCAGTGCGGCGAGATAGGGGTCACGCCGCAATTCGAGGATGCGGGTCCGCTCGGCGGCATCTGCCACGCTCGGCTTGCCGTTATCGCCGGAGACCACGAGGGCCGCTTCCTGCGTCAGGCCGTATTTCGGTCCGAAGTCGCGCACAACACCGAGCCAGGTGCGCTCGATGAACTGGAACAGGCCGGTCGCCGAGGACGTCTTGGCCTGCACTTCGGTGATGAAGCTCGACTCTTTGTCGGCTACCGCCATCAGCAGGACGGGGTCGGTCTGTACGGCCTGCGCAGCGCGGACGATCTTCTGCACCAAGTGGCGGCGAATCTTCATGGGTCCGAATTCGAGGATATCGTTCGGGTCGCCGACAGCGCTTTCGGTCAACAGGTAATCGTAGGAGACACGATCGACGGCATTGGAGCCGATTTCGGTGTCGAGGTCGTGGACGGGGGCAAAGGCCGAGGATGATGTGAGTACGGTGGGTGGAGCTTCTAGAACTCCCGGGACCGCCGACTGAATTCTGGGCTTCGGCATCGACAGCTCGGTCATCGCCTGAGCCGATTGTACCACGGCGCCGAAGCCACTGGTGCCGGTGCCGTTGAGAACGACGGCGCTCAGGCCTCCCGCGACCAGCATCATGGCCAGAACGGAGCGGGTGAGGGCGGGGCGGCTCCCATGGTCGTGTCCGACCCGATTCTTGAGCGTCAGCGCATCGGATGAAGTTGCCGCATCACCGCCAGCGCCGAAGCGGCGCGAGGGAGGAGTAACTCGTGATGATCCGACCTTCTGAACCCGCATCTGATCGACTCGTCTCCGTGTGGTGGCGCACATCGGCATTTACGAGGACAGTTGTGGCGACAAAACGGCTAGGCTCGTGATCATCCCGTGGCGTCGATGGCCACTTTACGGCAGCTTAGCCATTGCGAGCCTTTACCCTCCGCATGCGACAGGGTCGGACGGAAGGCACCAGCAACCACCGGGCATTCACGACAACATTGCATCGGAGCTGATCTAGCAAGAACGGCGCTCCCGTAATCGGGCGATACGCATCATTCTAGGCAAGCGAGGCCAAGCTGGGAGCTTTTAGAAACAGCTGCCAATTCTTAGCCTGCAAGGCGTCGCCAGAGACGCCAGGATAGTCGAATGGTACCACTGCCCCGGCTCGAACGGGGGACCTCTTGATCCACAATCAAGCGCTCTAACCAACTGAGCTACAGCGGCACTCGGGCTGCGATGTATCCTGAGGCTGCGGGCATTTCAAGCGTTAGAGACGCAAGGAATGCAGAATGGGGAAAACTCTTCGCCCCATCGATGCCGCCGGACGTCGAAATTCGGTCGACGGACCTTGCACCCCACCCCTAAGGTGCCGCGGTCTTCGTACCCCTTTCGTGCCAATCCCCCCGTCGGTCGATGAACTCAGAAACCGCGCCGCGCCGTGGATCTCCCGCCGGCCAGCTGCTGGTCCACGTGCCAAGCCGATTGCGTGCCCTGGTGCGCGGCAGCGAAGCCGGGCTCGTGGCGCTGGCCGCCTGCGTCGGCGCGATCGCCGGGATCGCAGTCTCGGCCATGAGTCTCGCGACGCAGGGCCTGCGCGAGATCCTCTATCGATTACCGCACGGCGCCCGTCTCAGCGCTTCGACGGATGTGGCCCCGATCCTCATTCTGGTCGGCCCGGCCGTCGGTGGTCTCATCCTCGGCCTGATCGCTCTGGGCTTGGCTCGTCGCCGAGGCAGCCCGCAGCAGCCGATCGTCGATCCCATCGAGGCCAATGCCCTGCATGGCGGGCGGCTCTCGCTGAAGGGGTCGGCTGCCGTGGCGGCGCAAAATGTGATCTCGAACGGCAGCGGTGCATCGGTCGGTCTCGAGGCGGGCTATACCCAGATCTGCGCCGGCATCGCCTCGCGTCTCGGCCTCTCCTTTGAAATGCGTCGCTCGGATCTACGTACCCTAGTGGGCTGTGGCTCGGCCGCCGCCATCGCCGCTGCCTTCGGGGCGCCGCTCACGGGGGCATTCTATGCGTTCGAACTCATCATCGGCACCTATTCCATCGCCACCCTCACACCGGTGGTCGTCTCGGCCCTGTGCGGTAGCCTCGTCGCCAAGGCGCTCGTAACGCAGAGTCCCCTGGTGACTGCCAACGGTTTCGATGTCCTGACGACGAGGGCGGTCTCCGGAATCGATACGCTACCGAGCCTCGCTCTTGGTTTCGCGTGCGCTGGGCTCGGAATTCTGATCATGCGTGGTGTCACCCTAGTCGAGCAGGGTGTGCGGGCGACCCGCCTGCCGGCCTTCCTCGCCCCCGCCATCAGCGGTCTCTGCGTTGGCGTCCTGGCCCTAGCTGTCTCCCCGCAGATACTTTCCGGTGGGCACGGAGCGCTCCATCTCCATCTCGACACCAACATGCCTGCCATGGGGTTCGGTGCGCTGGCGCTGCTGTTCGTGGCGAAGGCCTCGGCCTCGGCGATCTCGATCGGCTCGGGTTTTCGCGGCGGCTTGTTCTTCGCTTCGCTGTTTCTCGGCGCTCTGGCGGGCAAGCTCTTTGCCGCACTGATGGCGGAGGCAATCCCGGCCCTTTCCGGCGTTCATGGACTATCCGGCCTGGAGGGACTCACCTTCTTCGCTCTCACACCGCTGGCTTATGCGGTGATCGGCATGAGCGCCCTGGCGGTGGCAGTCATCGGCGGCCCGCTCACGATGACATTCCTCGCCCTCGAGCTCACCGGCAGCTTTCCGATCACCGGCCTCGTACTGGTGGCGGTGATCGCCTCGTCGATGACCGTGCGGAAGACCTTCGGCTATTCCTTTGCCACCTGGCGCTTCCACCTTCGCGGCGAAAGCATCCGTAGCGCGCATGATATCGGCTGGATCAGGTCACTCACCGTTGGGGCGCTCATGCGTCGCGAGGTCGAAACCGTGCCGGTCGATATGAAGCTCTGCGATTTCCTTGCGGCTCATCCCCTCGGCTCGCCGTCCCGCGTTGTGATGGTGGATAAGGAAGGGCGCTACGCCGGAATCGTGCTGGTGCCCGAGGCTCATGCCCTGGTGACGGCCGATAGCGAGGCCAGTCTCATCGAGGCCATGCGCTATACAGACGTGTTCCTCACCGCCGGCATGAATGCCAAACAGGCAGCCTCGGCCTTCGACAGCGCGGAGAGCGAAGCTCTGGCGGTGGTGGATGATCCGGTCTCGCGTCGGGTGATCGGGCTGCTCACCGAGAGCCACACCCTCAAGCGCTACAGCGAGGAACTTGACCGGCAGCGACGAGCGATCATGGGCGACGCTGCGTGAAACTGATCCAGTTCCTCGCTGCAAGTCTCGGCTATGCGGATGCGAAGGGCCAAATCACGCGCATGCCCGACTGACTCGCACTGCATCGGAAATAGTCACCGACGATATCACCTGAACCGGATCACGGTCGCTGTGCGGCATTTATGAAGACGCACGCGGCGAGCGAACACCGCGTGCGTTTGACCTTTCGACAAAGCGGCAATTTAGGCGGGCAGCGCCCGGCGTGACTTGCGCATCAGCGCCTCTTCCACCGTGCCGTCACCGTCGAGATAACCGTGGCGCTTGGGGTTCGGCATGATCAGCGAGCCGATGAAGGCGATGGCGAGCATCGCCGTGACGTACCAGAAGAAGCTGCTTTCCGAGCCGATCTGCTTCAAATACAGGGCTACCGCCTCCGCCGTGCCACCGAAGATCGAGTTCGCCACCGCGTAGGAGAGGCCGACCCCCAGCGCCCGGACCTGGGTCGGGAACAGCTCTGCTTTCACAATGCCGCTGATGCCTGTGTAGAAGCTGATCACCGTGAGACCGATCATGATCAGGCCGAACGAGAGGTAGGGGTTCGTAGTGGAGCCGATCGCCGTCATTAGCGGCACCACCATCAGCGTGCCGAGCCCGCTATAGAGCAGCATGTTGGTCTTGCGGCCGATCCTATCCGAAAGCCAGCCGAAGAAGGGCTGGATCACCATGTAGACGAGGAGCGCCGCAGTGGAGATCTGCGATGCGGTGATCTTGTCGATATGCGCCGTGTTGAAGAGATATTTCGGCATGTAGGTGGTGAAAGTATAGAAGCTCAAGGAGCCGCCGGCGGTGTAGGCGAGTACCACGCAGAACGCCCGCCAATGCTTGAAAAGGGCCGAAAAGGTCCCCGATTCCTTCGAGGCCATGTCCTCTTTGGTCGCCGTCTCCGCGAGTGACGAACGTAGGAACAGCGCCACCACGGCCGCCATCGCACCGATGAAGAACGGGATGCGCCAGCCCCAGGCAGTGAGCTGCTGGGCGGTGAGGAAGCTCTGCAGAATGATCAGCACCAGCGAGGCCAGAAGCTGTCCGCCGATTAGGGTAACGTACTGGAACGAGGCGAAGAATCCACGCTGACCCTTCAGGGCGACCTCGCTCATGTAGGTGGCGCTGGTGCCGTACTCGCCGCCCACGGAAAGGCCCTGGATCATACGTGCGAGCAGGAGCAGGGCGGGAGCCCAGTGCCCCACACTGGCATAGGTCGGCAGCACGGCGATCATGAGCGATCCGCCGCACATCATCAGCACCGAGATCATCATCGAGGTCTTGCGGCCAAGGCGATCGGCGATACGGCCGAACAACCAACCACCGATGGGGCGCATGAAGAATCCGACCGCGAACACGGCGGCGGATTTCAGGAGCTGACTGGTATCGTCGCCTTCGGGAAAGAAGACCGGCGCAAAATAGAGGGCAAAGAAGGCGTAGCAATAAAAGTCGAACCACTCGACGAGATTACCCGACGACGAGCCCACGATGGCGAATATCCGCCGACGGCGGTCTTCCGGATCGTCAGGCTTCGAAGGATCGATCGCGATAGCGTCGGACATGGGCACTCCCTACCATCCTTGTCGGGGCCCTACCTGGGCCTCTTGGTCGGCGACGTTAAGCGGCGATGGAGAATTCACAAGCGCCTCAACGCGGCTTTCCTACAGCAGGCTGCAAATGTCATCCATTCCCTCATCCCCGTCGCCCTTCCCGCCATGGCAAAGGTACGTCATCGTCTTCTCCAAGTGGAAATACATGGAAGTCCGTTACCGTGAAGCTTGGGCTTAGGTTGCCTGTGCAGTGTGATGACGACGTCGGAAGTAGTTTTAAATCGCGGAACGGTTTTGGCAGTCTTTCCGTTTCGGCTTCGCGTCGGCGCCGCGTGGCGTCAGCAATCAACCAAGAGATGGACTGACTGACATGAGCAAGCTCTTGCGGAGTACGGTGACGGCTGCCGTTCTCGTCGTCGGTGCGGCGAGTGCTTTCGCCCAAGGTGGGCCTGGAGCAGGTGGCGGTGCGGGTGGCGGCGCAGCGGCAGGCGCCGGTGCGCCCGGCGGTGGCGCAGGTGGTGCCGGATCGGCTGGTGGCGCCGGCATGCGGGGCGCCGGTGGCGGCGGAGCCGAGCGTGGTGGAGCCGCAGGTGGTGTGGAACGCGGTGGTGCCTCGGGGGATCGCGGCGGCGCGGCTGGAATGGAGCGAGGCGGTGATGCTGGCGGCGAACGAAATGGCCGCATGGAGCAGGGCGAACGTCCGAGTGCTGGCAGCAGGAGCGATCCCGCAGCCCGGCCGGATCGAGACGGCAAGACTGATCGAGACGGCAAGGCCGATCGTAATGATCGGATGGACGGAAGCGGCAAGGCCGATCGCGGCCTGAAGGATGGCAAAGCGGATCGTGGCGAGAGGAGCGACAGCGACCGGGGTGATCGAGCCGGGCGTCGAGATCGTGCGGGCCGAGGCGATAGCGGCGCCGTGCGCGGGGCTTATGGCCGACTGGGTGCTCCGCAGCGTACAGAATTTCGCCAGAGCGTACTTCGTCGCGGGATCCCCCGTCTCGCCGCTGGTGCTTTCGCTCTGACGGTGGGGACTGCAATCGCCCGAAGCTACACTCTCTACGACCTGCCGCCTGACATCGTGCAGATCGTGCCCGAATACGAGGATTATCGATACGTGCTCGTCGACGACGACATCGTCATCGTCGACCCGGACACCTATGAGATCGTGGACGTCATCCGCGGCTGATCTTCATCTGTGGTGTCCTCGAGGGGAACTTCCTCTGGCGAAGCGCATACGCTGTCGAATTGTGAACCGTAGCGTGTGATGCTTTGCCGGATCGAAGTGGTGACGTGAGAAGAGACTCCAGGCTCCGGATAAGCTGTCATCAGCGATCCGGAGCCTAGATGGTTTCAGGCAAGGGCTTATGTTTTGTCCGCGTATCAAACGACCTGCGAGGTTGGGCCTCTTCCTCTTATTAAACTCTGCAGTGCCGCATGAGTGCAACAGGCTAGGTTGAGAGCGTTATTCTCAGGCTGCGCCTGACGCGGGCGCGTGGCAAGATCACAGCGAGGTGAAAGACTGAGACTTCTATGCGAGTGATCGCAGCGAGTTTCGCTTTCCGGCAGGAGGGCAGCTAAGTCAGGGCCTTTCAGCAGGCCGTTGGCTACTTATGTGCCGAGCTTCGAATAAAGGTCACCAGTGTCTCGACATTAATCCCCGAAGCCGGGGCGTCGTCGACCATTGGTTCAGTTTCCTTCAAGTCGTGGCAGAGCTTTCTTGGAGAAGCGAAGTCTTGTCCGGTGAGATGAACGCAATGACGCTCAGCGCCCGTTGCGGTCGAGCATCTTCGAGACTACCCGAGCAGTGTAATCCACCATCGGCACGATCCGCGCGTAGTTAAGTCTCGTCGGGCCGATGACACCAACGACGCCGACGATTTTCTGAGAACCGTCCCGGAAAGGTGCGGCGATCATCGACGAGCCGGAAAGCGAGAACAGTTTATTCTCTGAGCCGATGAAGATGCGCACTCCTTCTCCGCCCTCGGCGCGGGAGAGCAGTTCGATCACATCCTTCTGTGTTTCAAGGTCGTTGAAGAGTAGGCGGATGCGCTCGAGATCCTCCACCGCGCGCAAGTCGTCGAGAAGGTTGGCTTGGCCGCGCACGATTAATTGACGTGCGTCGGAGGGCCCGACGGTGGTGGCTAGGCCCGCATCCACCAGGCGCTCGGTAATGACGTCTAGTTCGCGCTTCATCGCCTCGCGGCCGGCTTCGATCTCGGCGCGCAAGCCTCCCAGCGTGCGTCCATGAAGGCGGGCATTGAGGTAGTTGGAGGCTTCCTGCAGGGCGCTGGCCGGAAGGCCCGGGGGCAGATCCAGGAGGCGGTTCTCCACCGAACCGTCATCCGACACCAGTACGACGAGGGCGCGGGCTGGATCGAGCCGGACGAATTCGATGTGTTTCAGGTGCACGTTTGTCTTAGTGGTGAGCACGACGCCTGCTCCCCGGGAAATTCCGGACAGCAGCGTCGAGGCCTCGGCCAAGGCGCTTTCGAATGTGTGGCCAGATGCGGCGGCACGCATCTGGGCCTCGATCCGCTCCTGCTCCTCGCGCCCGACATCGCCGATCTCCAGCATGGCATCGACAAAGAAGCGCAGGCCCATTTCCGTCGGAAGTCGGCCGGCGGATGTGTGAGGCGCGAAGATCAGGCCAGAATGCTCCAGATCCGCCATGACATTGCGGATCGAGGCCGGCGACAGCGCCATGGGCAGGATGCGCGCGAGGTTTCGCGATCCTACTGGTTCGCCCGTCGTGAGGTAGCTCTCCACGATCTGCCGAAAGATCTCGCGTGTGCGCTCGTTTAGCGCCGCGAGGGGCTGAAGCTGCTGAGAAGAGAAGGGGCGGGGGCGATCGTTCAATGGGTTCTTCCTGAGCGGCGATTGTGTCCGGCTCTGCCCTCGCGCACAACCTCTAGGCCCGCGGCATCGACGTTGTTCTATGGCAATCCGCTTCGTCCAAAAGGAATGCCCTTTGCGTCGCGGTGCGGCCGGCCGCGAAACTCCGCCATCTGTCGGATGGCGCCGTGGCGGAAGCATGCGGGTTCCGTCTTGCCTCGCATCGATACCCGTTTCCTCGCAGATGAGCGACGCCGTGCCCGACCTTGATACCGTCGTCAGAGAAATCGCCGAAGAGATGGCTGACCGGCCAGACCGAGGTGAGGTCGCCACCTACATCCCGGAACTCGCCCGTGTCGATCCGAAGGCCTTCGGAATCGTCGTCATCGATGCTGACGGGCATGTGGCGGCGGGAGGTGACAGCGACACTTCATTCTCGATCCAAAGCATCTCGAAGGTGTTCACGCTGACTCTGGCCCTCGGCATGGCGGGAGATCGGCTCTGGCGCCGAGTCGGTCGCGAGCCGTCCGGCAGTCCTTTCAACTCCATTGTCCAGCTCGAGCGTGAGCGCGGCATCCCCCGCAATCCATTCATCAATGCCGGTGCCATCGCGGTGACCGACACGATACTGTCGGGCCACCAGCCCCGGGAAGCGCTCGGTGAAATCCTGCGCTTCATGCAGTTCCTCGCCCAGGACCCGACCATTACCATTGACGAGGCGGTGGCCGCCTCCGAGCTGCGCACGGGTTTCCGTAATATCGCGCTTGCCAACTACATGAAATCCTTCGGTAATATCGATAACCCGGTCGATTTCACCCTGGGTGTTTATTTCCATCATTGCGCCATCGGCATGTCGTGCCGACAGCTAGCCACGGCGAGCCGCTTCCTCGCTCATTCCGGCCGCAACCCTCTCACCGGGCATTCTGTGGTCTCGCCGGAACGCGCCAAGCGTATCAACGCAGTCATGCTGACTTGCGGTCATTACGACGGGTCCGGCGAATTCGCTTATCGTGTTGGCCTTCCCGGCAAAAGTGGCGTCGGCGGCGGAATTATCGCGGTGGCCCCCGAAAAAGCGTCGATCGCGGTATGGTCGCCGGGCCTCGACGCATCCGGTAATTCGCACCTCGGCCGGATCGCCCTCGAGATGCTCACTCGGCGCCTTGGCTGGTCGATCTTCGGCGCGTGAACTCAGTAGGGACGGTAATCCCCTACGCCCCATCGTGATGTAGGCGAGAAGAAGCGTCTTGCACCGAGGTAGCCAAGCGACCCCCTCATTGAGACCCGCTTGCCTTCCAAATGAGCAAAAAAGAATGCCTGCCGCAGACCCTGCGGCAGACATCGATTATAATTGGCGCAAAAGCCCTACTTCTGTGCCTTATATTTAGGCGGCGACTTTCGCCTCGTCGGCGGTGGAAACCGTCGCGATCGTCTTCAGGATCTGCGAGGCGATCTGGTAGGGGTCCCCCTGGCTGTTGGGACGGCGGTCTTCCAAGTAGCCCTTGTACTCATTGTTGACGAAGCTGTGGGGCACCCGGATCGAGGCACCACGATCGGCGACGCCATAGCTGAACTCGTCGATCGCAGCGGTCTCGTGCTTGCCGGTCAACCGCATGTGGTTGTCAGGCCCGTAGACCGCGATGTGGTCGTCCAGGTTTTCCTTGAACGCTGCCATGAGCGCTTCGAAATAGGCCTTGCCGCCCACCGTGCGCAGGTGCTCCGTAGAGAAGTTCGCGTGCATGCCGGAGCCGTTCCAATCCGTCGCACCGAGCGGCTTGCAATGGTACTCGACATCGATCTCGTAGGTCTCGCACAGGCGCTGGAGAAGGTAGCGGGCGACCCACATCTCGTCGGCGGCTTTCTTGGAGCCCTTGCCGAAGATCTGGAATTCCCACTGGCCCTTGGCCACCTCGGCGTTGATGCCCTCGTGGTTGATGCCGGCATCGAGGCACAGGTCGAGATGTTCCTCGACGATCTTGCGAGCGATGCTGCCGACTTCCTTATAGCCGACGCCACAATAATAGGGACCCTGCGGGGCAGGGTAGCCGGTGGCGGGGAAGCCGAGGGGGCGTCCGTCCTTGTAGAAGAAATACTCTTGCTCGAAGCCGAACCAGGCGCCGTCATCATCGAGGATGGTTGCGCGCTTGTTCGAGACGTGCGGGGTGACGCCGTCCGGCATCATCACTTCACAGAGAACGAGGACGCCATTCTTGCGAGTGCTATCGGGGAAGTGGCGCACAGGCTTCAGCATACAGTCGGAGCTGCCGCCCTCGGCCTGCATCGTCGAGCTGCCATCGAAGCCCCACAGCGGAAGCTGCTCAAGGGTCGGGAAGCCATCGAATTCCTTGATCTGGGTCTTGCCACGCAGGTTCGGCACCGGCGTGTATCCATCGAGCCATAGATACTCGAGTTTATATTTCGTCATTTCGAGCCTCTCGTACCTCAAGCGATCCGACAGCCGGGTTTCCCCTCACATCGTTCGCGGCCGTTCGTAGCCGGATTCGCCATTAGCATATCTCATGCCAATGACTTGCACGGACGGTTGATGGGTGTGCGTTCCGCGGAGAGCGTGGGCGATGAGAGATAGTGACATGGCAGGGACGACGGTCTGGAATATGCTGTGCACCTGCAAACCTGAGGCACCCGAATGGGAGAGCAACGAGTTCGGGTTATGAATCTAGCGGGCGTAGGGACGATCACCGCTCGCTCATTCCTGCGCATTCTGTCGAGCGAGGATGGAGGCTCGACGAATTTAAAGGAATAAAAGCCTCATTCTGATCGGCCCCTGCTTAATCCCGAAACAAAAAATATATAATCTCCCCAGGTCGTGCGTCGTTTTCCGTCGGAGATGCGTTGCACCGCATCCGCACCCAGCGGTCGACGAAACAAATATCTGTCAAACGGAGCCCGTCCTGATGAAGAACCCAACCCTGTCCGCCATGGCGAAGACCTTCGCCATCGTGGTCGCCCTGGTGGGCGCGATGATCCTGGGAACGCCCCGTGGTGCTGAAGCCGCGCCGATGGCGGTATCCAGCGAAGTCGCCGGCGCGGCGAACGCGGCCGCCACCGAGGTTCAATACGGCGGCGGCCACTGGCGCCACCACGGCCGGCATCATCGCCGCCATTTCGGCCATCATCGCGGTCGCCATTTCGGCCATCATTACGGTCGTCGCTTCGGTCATCACCATCACCGCCGCCATTTCGGCCATCATCACCGCCGCTTCTACCGCTACTGAGGCCCGCGTTTGGGGTGCGCCGCGAGGCGCGCCCCTACCTTACCTCGTTGCGCTTGCCGGTAGCCGGACCGCGGCCTAAGAGCCCGGACGACCATCCCGGAACCCGACCAAGGAGAGTGCCCATGCGGCCCTCGAAGCGCGCGAACGACGAATTGCGCAACGTGACTCTGGAGCGCTCCGTCGCCCGTTATGCCGAGGGTTCGTGCCTCGTGACGTTCGGTCAAACGAAAGTTCTTTGCACCGCCTCCCTCGAAGAGCGCGGTCCGCCATGGCTGCGCGGCTCGGGAAAGGGCTGGGTCACCGCCGAGTACTCCATGCTCCCCCGCGCTACCCATGAACGTACCCGCCGTGAGGTAAATTCCGGCAAGCCCTCCGGACGGACGCAGGAAATCCAACGGCTGATTGGCCGCTCGCTCCGCGCCGTCACCAATCTTCCCGCCATCGGCGAGCGACAGATCACCGTGGATTGCGATGTGATTCAAGCGGATGGCGGCACTCGCACTGCCGCGATCACGGGCGCTTGGATCGCCCTGCATGATTGTTTCACCTGGATGCGCGGGCGCTCCATCATTTCCGTCGATCCCCTACGTGAGCATGTCGCCGCGATTTCCTGCGGCATCTACAAAGGCACCCCCGTGTTGGATCTCGAATACGCCGAGGATTCGGCCGCCGAGACCGATGCGAACTTCGTCATGACCGGCTCCGGCGGCCTCGTGGAGGTGCAGGGCACCGCCGAGGGAAAGCCCTTTTCGGAAGCCGAACTCATCGAGTTGCTGCGCCTAGCCCGCGGCGGCGTCGAGCAACTCGTCGCCCTTCAGAAGCAGGCGATCGCATGAGCGCGCCGCGCATTCTCACCGGGCGAGTTGTCATCGCCACTCATAATGCCGGCAAGCTCGTGGAGATGCGTGAGCTGCTGATGCCCTTCGGTGTCGAGGCCGTCTCTGCCGGCGAACTCGGCTTGCCGGAGCCCGAGGAGACCGGGACGATGTTCGCGGAGAACGCAGCGATCAAGGCTATCGCTGCGGCGCAGGCTTCGGGCCTGCCCGCCTTCGCTGACGATTCCGGACTTTGCGTCAACGCCCTCGATGGCGCACCCGGACTGTTCTCCGCCCGCTGGGCGGGGTCGAGCAAAGACTTCTCCAGTGCGATGGCTCGCATCGCGGCCGAGCTCGACAAGCGCGGAGCCACGACCCGCCGGGCTCATTTTGTCTCGGCCCTCGTCATCGCTTGGCCCGATGGCCACACCGAAACGTTCGAAGGCCGCGTCTTCGGCGATCTTGTAGAGCCGCGCGGCTCACAAGGCTTTGGCTACGACCCGATGTTCCTGCCCGACGGCTACGACCGAACCTTCGGTGAGATCTCCTCAGAGGAGAAGCACGGTGTCGATTGGCAGAGCGGAAATGCGCTGTCGCACCGGGCACGGGCCTTCGTGCTGCTGGCCCAAAGTTGCCTGCAGCGTCCGGTCTGACCGGTCTCGTCTAGATTGAGATTGGATGACCCTGATCTCAGTCGTGCCGACGGGAGCAGGTGGATTCATCGACGGCCGCAACGGTCTCTCACCGAGACCTTCTTGTGACGGATGAATCCAAGAAGGGGGCGTAGGCTGGGCGCGGGATGTCTCCGGCACCATTGCCAAAACTGTCATCCGCGCGCACATCCGTTGAATGACCGACTCTTCAGGACCGGACCACCCGACCCACGACGCCGGGTTCGGAATCTATGTCCATTGGCCTTTCTGCGCTTCGAAATGCCCCTATTGCGACTTCAATAGCCATGTCCGCCATGCCCCGGTGGATGAAGGACGTTTCCTGGCGGCATTCCGGACCGAGATCGCCCATGTCGCGGCGCGCGTTCCGGGCCGCACGGTTTCCAGCATCTTCCTCGGCGGCGGCACGCCGTCCCTCATGCAGCCGTCAACCGTGGCGGGGCTTCTCGAGGCCATTGACGATGCCTGGGGGGCGGCCCCCGATATCGAGGTCACGCTGGAGGCCAATCCCACGAGCGTCGAGGCCGGTCGCTTTCGCGGCTATCGGGCCGCGGGGGTGAACCGTGTCTCGCTCGGTGTCCAAGCCATGGACGACATCTCCCTGAAAGCGCTGGGGCGCCTCCATACGGCCGCGGAGGCAATGTCGGCGGTGCAGACGGCGGCTGCCCACTTCGAACGCTACTCCTTCGATCTCATCTATGCGCGGCCGAACCAGAGCGCATCGGCGTGGCGGGCCGAGTTGAAGGAGGCCATCGCGCGGGCGGCGGAGCACCTGTCCCTCTACCAACTCACCATCGAGCCCGGCACCCCGTTCTTCGGCCTGCATGCGGCCGGCAAGCTTGTCCCACCGGACAACGACGTGGCGAGGGCGCTCTATGACGTGACGCAGGAGGTATGCGACGCCGCGGGCCTCCCATCCTACGAGATTTCCAATCACGCTCGCCCCGGCGCGCAATCGCGTCATAACCTCTTGTACTGGCGCTACGGCGAGTATGCCGGCATCGGTCCGGGCGCGCATGGCCGGCTCGTGACGGAAGAAGGGCGGATCGGCACCGTCACTGAGCGGGCGCCGGAGGCGTGGCTTGCTCGGGTCGAGCGCAACGGTCACGGCATCATCGAGACCGAAGCACTCTCGTTTGCCGACCAGGGCGATGAGTTCCTTATGATGGGTCTGCGCCTCAAGGAGGGCGTCGACCCCGACCGTTACGCGATGCTGAAAGGCCGTCCCATCGATGCGGCGCGTGTCGAGGCTCTGATCGGCGACGGGCTCGTCGCCCGCCTGGACGGAGGCCGCATCGCCGCGACCCCGCGCGGTGCGCCGGTTCTCAACGCCGTGGTGGCGGAACTCGCTGCCTGATGCTGGCCCCCGTCCGCTTGCTCATGATCTATCACATTGACCAGGGTGCATGGCCGGCCAGTGCTACCTTCTGCGCAGCCTTTCTCGACCATAACTGACAGCGCAAGCCGGATCAGGTGCCAGAGGGGCCGAGCGTGCGCGGGGCCGGGCTCACGATAGCCGGTGCGCCGCTGCGGATTTCGTAGATGGCTAGAGCCCTATCGCTTACCCCCTCCGGCCGGAAGCGGAAGGTGCCGTCGATCCCCGAGAAGCCGGCCTGCGTCGTCAGCGTCGCGTCGGCGAAGCGCTGAGATCCATATTGCCGCGACAGCGCTGCCATGAGCGAGACAGCGTCGTAGGCCAGCGTCGCCACACGCGGAGGTGCAGAGCCGAACCGCGCCTGATAGCGCTGTGAGAAATCGCTGAATCCCTTCGAATCGGCCGCTGCGAACCAGCCGCCCTGCAGGGCGGGCAGGGCGAAAAGGCGCGGGTCGTTCCACACCGCCGTGCCGATGGGCTTCACTCGGCTGGGAGAAAATCCCGCCTTGGCGAGGGCCGGTGCGACGATGGCCAAGCCTTCCGGGCTTTCCGGCAGGAACAGGGCGTCAGCCTGAGCGCCAGGACCATTGATGAGGCCCGCAAGGCGCGAAATAGCTGGAGCTGGCGCGCCAGGCGCATATCGCTCGATTCCCACCAGCCGAGCACCCTTTCTGGCCACCGCCTCACGGAATTGTGCCTCGACGGCATTGCCGTAGCTGCTCTCGGGAATCAGCGCGGCGAAGGAGCGTCGCCCGGCCGCCACCGCCTCGTCGACTACCCGGTCCACCTCGGTCTGCGGCAGGAAACTGAGGAGATAGACACTACGTGCCGCGACGCTCGCATCGGTGGAAAAGGCGATGATCGGCTTGCCCGCCGCGCGCGTGACGCCGGCAGCCGCCTGGACATTGGCCGCAAACAGGGGGCCGAGCACCAGTTCGGCGCCCTCGGATAGGGCGGCCTGGGCCGCCTCGCGTGCGCCATCGGGCGATCCGCGATCGTCCTTCACCAAAATCTGCAGGTCGGGCTTTTGGAAATCCTCGACCGCGAGTTCCGCCGCATTGCGGAGGGCCGTTCCGACGGTCGCACCGGGACCGGACAGGGGCAGGATGAGGGCGATCTTGACCGAACCCGTGCCGATCTTCATCGCGCCCGGTGACGGCGCCTGCGGATCGCCCGCGGCGGCAATATCCGGGGTAGGAGAGGCTTTCGTAGCGCGTGGGCCGCCATCGGGGCCGCCGATGCAGCCGCTGAGCCCCCCGGCGAGCAGAAGAATCGCCGCCGCCATCGCCCAAACGGGCATTGCCGGACGGTGGCCCCTTGCAAGGCTTTTCTCCATTGCACGGTACTCCTCGTCGCCGATCCGCATCTCACGCCCGATGCGCGCACGGTTAAAGCCTGAACGACAAAAGTAAATGTCGCGACACCCCCGGTGCAGGCATTCCTCCGGCCCGTGTCCCCGTGGCAATGTCTGCCTCATGACTCAGAGAATCGACAATCGGACGCGCCGCTCCAGGGCTGTCCACGATCCGGCCAAGCCCATCTCGACCTTCACCGCCTTCGGCCTTGCGGCAGAGGCGGAACCGCTCGACCCTGGCCTGCACGTGGTGGCGACCCCGATCGGCAACCTCAAGGATGTGTCGTTCCGCGCGCTCGCGACTCTGGCGGCGGCTGATACGGTGCTCGCCGAAGACACCCGCGTCACCCGCACGCTGTTGATGCATTACGGCATCACGACGCCGCTGGTCGCCTATCACGAGCATTCCAACGCGGCTGTCCGCGAGCGGATGATCGCACGGATGCAAAACGGCGAAGCCTTGGCCCTGGTCTCGGATGCCGGGACGCCGCTGGTGTCGGATCCGGGTTTCAAGCTTGTTCAGGCCGCCATCGAGGCGGGTATTGCGGTGACGCCTATCCCCGGTCCATCGGCGGTGATGACCGCCATCGTCGCGGCGGGCCTGCCCACCGACCGGTTTTTTTTCGAAGGCTTCCTGCCGCAGAAATCCGGTGCCCGGCGCAATCGCCTGGCGGCGCTCGGGCAGATCCCCGGAACACTGGTCCTGTTCGAATCACCCCACCGCCTGCCCGAAATGCTGGTGGATGCCGCCGCGATCCTCGGAGGGAGCCGGCCCGCGGCGGTCGCCCGCGAACTGACCAAGCTCTACGAGACGATCCGGCGCGGCACCCTCGCGACCCTGGCCGAGACCTTCACAGAGGAGGGGGCTCCCAAGGGCGAGGTGGTAGTGGTGATCGGGACCAACCCGGAAGAACCGCCGGAGGAGGAGGTCGAGGCCGGTCTCGATGCGGCGATCGAGGCAGCGCTTTCGCGTCACTCGATTAAGGATGCCGCTGCTCTCGTGGCCGATGCCACCGGCCAGCCCCGCCGGGTCGTCTATGCCCGGGCCCTCGTCCTCGCCAGACGTACCGATGCGGACGTCTAAGCTCCTCAATGCGAAAGGACGGCGGCGCGCCACCTACCTGCGCGGCCAGTCCGGCGAGACCTTGGCCCTCCTCGCCATGATCATGAAAGGCTATCGCCCTCTGGCCCGGCGCTTCAGCGCGAATGGCGGCGAGATCGACCTGGTCCTACGCCGGGGCGACACCGTTGCTTTCGTAGAGGTGAAGGCAAGGGCGAATCTCGAGACTGCCCTGGTCGCTATCGATGCGAAGAAACGTGCCCGGTTTTCCCGCGCCGTGCGTGCCTGGATCACGCGCAATCCCCGCTACGGGGGGATGACGTTCAGGGCGGATGCGGTGTTCGTTGCGCCAAGGACTTGGCCGCGCCATCTCCCTGACGCCTTCACGATCGAGGGACTCTGAGCCGAGAGGTAACCCTCCATCCGAGGACGGAGTTGTGTCGTGTCCGGACCCGCCCGCGAGCTTGATGGGGCAGGGCTGCAGGCGCCGCTGTACTCTCTGGAAGAGCGGTCGCTGCTGACACGAGGCCATCAGCCAAGAGCAGCGCCCGAGCGAGGTCGACCGAGGCTTATTTCTTCGCTGCCGCGAGGGCAGCGATCAGGGTGCGCTTCAGATCGGCCTGGCTGAATGGCTTCTGGACCACGAGACGATCACGGAACGGCTCACGAATCCCCGCGCCGCCGTAGCCCGTCGAGAAGACGATGGGCAGGTCGCGCTCGGTGATCGCTTCGGCCACCGGATAGATCGGCTCGCCGGCGACGTTGACGTCGAGGATCGCGACTTCGAAGGTCTCGTTCCGAGCCATTTCCAAAGCCGTCGCAAGACGCGCAGCGGGACCGACTACGGTACACCCGAAGTCGAGCAGCATGTCTTCGAGCAGCATCGAGATGGCCGCTTCGTCCTCCACCACCAGAACCCTGGCGCCGTCGAGGAGAGTGTCGTTCTGTTCAGCACTCACGCTGGGGATTCTTCCCTTCGATTCGTTCCTGCCCGGAACGGTGCCGTCATCCGTAGCCTCGCAGGCTTGCCATCCGTCGGGGTGGCGGGAATGACGTATGGCTCCTGCGGCAACGGTCGAGCCGTCGCCCGTTCCGCTTGGCGTGTCAAGGCGCAGAAAGTGGCCTCGGCGGTTCAGGATCGGGTTAATGTTATCGGACGATACATTTTCACGCACATCGCCGATACCTGTGGCATGCGGAGCAAGCGAGGGCGCGGCCTCATGACCACTCATCGTCGCGGCGCCCTGGTAATGCTGGGCGCGGCGCCCTTCGCGGCTGCATCTCCTGTCCGAGCTGAGCGGCCCCTCGTCGTGGCCTCGAAAAGCGATACGGAGGGAGCGCTCACGGGGGCGATGATCGCCCTGGCGCTCGAGCATCTCAACGTCCCGGTGGTGCGCAAGCTCGGCCTCGGCCCGACCCTGATCGTCCGCGGCGCCCTACTGTCCGGCGACGTAGATATCTACCCGGAATATACCGGAAACGGCGCGTTCTTCACCAGCACCGAGGCCGATCCCGCCTGGAAGATCCCTCAGGACGCCTACGAGACCATCCGGCGGAGCGATGCCGAAAAGGGGCTGGTCTGGCTCGCCAGGGCGCCCGCCAACAACACCTGGCTCATCGCCCTCAACGGCGATTTCGCGCGGGAGCGGCATCTGGTCACGATGGCGGATTTCGCCAAGGTGGCGAATGACGGCCTGATCCTGCTGGCGGCCTCCACCGAGTTCGTGGAGAGCCCGGCGGCTTTGCCGTCCTTCGAGGCGGCCTACCGTTTCAGCCTGCCCCTCGACCGCATCATCAGCCTGCCCGGCGGCGATACGGCGGTGACGGCGCGGGCGGCGGCACAGCGGATCAGCGGGGTCAATGCCGGGATGGTCTATGGCACCGACGGGGCCCTCTCCGCCCTGGACCTCGTAGTGATGAGCGATCCCGCTGCGGCTCAGATCGTCTATGAGGTCGCGCCGGTCATCCGCGCCGCCGGTTTGGAGCGATTTCCGGCGATCCGTCCGGCCCTGGCCCGCATTTTCGCCGGTCTCGACGCGCCGACCCTTCGCCGGCTGAACGCGCGGATCACCGTGGACGGCGAGATCGCGGAAAAGGTCGCACGTGACGACCTCACGGAGCGCGGGCTGATCGGATGAGAGCGGAATCGGACCCGCGTTCGAACCGCCATCGGGCGGCTTTTCATGCGTCATCGGCCGGGCTTTTCGGGGCCGGCCTTCTCATCGCATTCCTCCATCGGATGGCGCTGCTCGATATCGCGCCGAATCGCCTCCTGCCCGGCGCTCCCGTGGCTGCGTCCGGGTTCGGCGATGGGTCGATCGGCCTGGTCTCGCTCCTGTCGCTGGCCGGTCTCGTCCTTCTCGCGACGCTGCCCCGACGCATGGGTGGTGTGCTTGCCGTCGGCCTCTTCGCAGCGGCCTGGGCTTTCCTCCTGCTCGGCCTCGGGGCGGAGGCCACTCGCCGCCTCGCGATCATGCCTACTGCGGCGAGAGCCAGCCTCGGCTCCGGTTTCTGGATGGCCTCGGCCTGCCTCCTGGCCTTCGCCGGAGCCAGCATCGGACGCGCCCGGATCCGCGGTCTCGGTCTGCTCGCCGCCCTCGCTGCCGCGGGAATCCTGATCGCGGCGTGGCACGGCGGCGGGTTGGACCGGTTGTCGCTCGTCATGGAATATGCCGGGCGGCGGGAGGCGCTCCACCAGGCCATCGCCGAGCATCTGCTCCTGTCGGGCGGGGCGATCGTCCTGGCGCTTCCAGCGGCGGTGCTTCTGTCGCTCTGGCGCTCGGGGGAGGGAATCGTCGGGCTCGTCGTAAGCGGCATACAGGTGATTCCCGCCGTCGCCTTATTCGGCGGCCTCGTCGCTCTGGTCTCCGGGTTGGTCCGCGCCGTGCCGGCCCTGCGCGATCTCGGCCTCTCGGCGCTGGGGCCATGGCCCGCCCTCATCGGCATCGCCGCCTATCTGCTGCTTCCGCTCTGGCGCGGGATCGGCACGGCCCTGCGATCCGCCGACCCCGCCGCTGTCGACGCGGCCGAGGCCATCGGCCTGACGAGGGGGCAGATCCTGCGGCAGGTCAGGCTGCCGCTCGGCGCGCCGGTGCTCGTGGGAGCCTTGCGGGTCGCGACGGTCCAGAGCCTCGGCCTCGCGACACTGGGCGCCCTCATCGGCGCAGGCGGCCTCGGGCGGATCGTGTTCGACGGCATGGCCCAGTTCGCGCCCGACCTGATCCTCCTCGGCGCCATCCCCATCGTCGTCCTGTCGCTCGCGGCGGAAGCGGCCTTGAGCGCGATGGAGGCAAGCTGCCGGTCGAGGTGGCACGCATGATTCGCCGCCTGCGCCCCGCGCTCGGCATCTTCCTGGTCGGAGCCATCTTCGCGGCGATGAGCCATCCTTCCCTGGCCGCCTGGATCGTGGCCGGCCTCGGCGAGGAGCCGCGACGGGGCCTGAGCGCCGAGCGATTGCTGGCCCTCGCGACGCATCATCTCGGCCTCGCCGCGCTCGGGCTCGCCCTGGTGGCCGCCCTCGGCCTCGGTCTCGGCATCCTGGTGACGCGCGCGGTCGCCGCGCCCCTGCGCGGCGGCATCGATGGCATCGCCGCCGCCGCGCAGGCGGTGCCGCCGGTGGTGATGGTGGCCCTGGCCCTGCCCATCCTGGGCTTCGGCGGGCCGCCGACCCTATTGGCCCTTGTGGCCTACGGCATCATGCCGGTCCTGCGCGGCACGGTGGGCGCGCTGGAATCGGTCTCGCCCGAGGCCCGCGAGGCGGCGGAGGCCTTGGGCTTCACGCCGATCCAGGTCCTGCTCCGGGTGGAACTGCCCCTGGCGCTGCCGGGCCTCGTCGATGCCCTGCGCACAGCCCTCGTCCTCGCCATCGCCACCACGGCGGTGGGAGCCCTGGCGGGAGCCTCCACCCTCGGCACGCCCATCGTCGCCGGGCTGCAGAACCAGAACGTCCTGCCGATGCTGCAGGGGGCGCTGGCTACCGCCGCCCTGGCTTTCCTCTGCGACGCGGTGCTGCTCGGGCTGGCGAGTTTGGTTTCGGCGGACCGGGCGCGGCACTGAGCGGGTTTCGAAGACGCTCACCGGTTCGGCGATATGAAATCGGCGACGGGTCAGAGCCTGTTTGAGTTGTTTGTCCCAAGCATTAACCTCATCCTGAGCAACCATTAGTCTTTTGCCATGGCGTGTCTCTGGCGAGGACGGTGTTTGCGTAAGTGAGGAGCTTTCTGGCGCAGGCGACGAGAT